>NZ_JAWRXB010000351.1:0-278 GCF_046535245.1 Paraburkholderia sp. SIMBA_030 | reverse complement strand
CATCTATTCCATCCGCTTCTCGTGTCCCTCCAGGATACTGAGAAGCGCTTCCAGCTTGATACGTTGAGCAGGTCCCAGCCCCGGCATTTCGTGGATTTCATACAGACGCCGCCGCCAGTAAGTCTGAGCGAAAACCGAGTGCGTTCCGTCTGCAGCTAGCGCTTTCTCGAGATTGGAAATTTCTGCATCTGCATTGCGGAGAGCGTGCCGGTTCGAGGCGCTCAGACCCCAGCGACGAGTTTCCTTGACCATGTCATCACGTGACATACTTATGACCG
>NZ_JAWRXB010000350.1:0-278 GCF_046535245.1 Paraburkholderia sp. SIMBA_030 | reverse complement strand
CTTGAGGGCGAGGGCCTTTGCCGGCTGCACCAGAAACTCGATGATCTCTGCGGAGCGCTCGTCGTCGCCCCAGTTTCCCACCCAGATCAGGTCGCCCGGCTTGTCCACCTCGGGCATCGGCCTGAACAGCGTGTCGTCGGCCGCCTCATGCCAGGCAAACACGGTGCTACCCCAGCCGGCTTTGAGGTAACGCTCGCGTAGCGTTTCCCCGAAGGCAAGAATGCCGTCGTAGTCAGTGAGCTTCAGCCCCGCGATGTCGCCTTCCGAGGAAACTGCCC
>NZ_JAWRXB010000349.1:0-278 GCF_046535245.1 Paraburkholderia sp. SIMBA_030 | reverse complement strand
CACCCCAGCGAAAGCACCGTCCTTATCCGAAAGCACAATCCACCGGTTCAGCTACTCAGACCAGGACGCCGCGATTACGGCATTGCGCGGCGTTGAAACCCTTTTTATGGTTTCCGCGCACGAAAGCCCGGAACGCCTGGACCAGCACCGCACCTTCGTTGACGCCGCCGCGTCTGCGGGTGTCAAGCACGTCTTTTACACATCCTTCGCAGCCGCAGCCCCGGACGCCACCTTTACCCTCGCACGGGACCACTACGTCACCGAGGAATACATCAAAG
>NZ_JAWRXB010000348.1:0-278 GCF_046535245.1 Paraburkholderia sp. SIMBA_030 | reverse complement strand
GAGGCAAAGTTGGCTTCCCAATCGCGGGTGAAAAACAAGGAGTGATGCGGCAGTTCAGGAAGGTTCCCCTTGACGCCCAACATGACCAAGACGGCGCCGGGGCCGCTGGTGCGCCGTTCCCACCATGAACTGTTGTAGCTCCGATCCTGCACCCCCAGCAATTGGGTTTCGGTGTGGTGCAGGTCCGCTCCGGAGACCACGAGGTCGGCAACGCTGTAATGCTCGGCTCCGTTGTGGTCGCGCCAATTCACCCCGGTAACTTCCCGGCTGTCCCTAGC
>NZ_JAWRXB010000347.1:0-278 GCF_046535245.1 Paraburkholderia sp. SIMBA_030 | reverse complement strand
CATCAATTTTGAATTGGAGCCTGTGGTCCGTGCAACCATGACCCGGGTCCAAGGCGCAGTAGCCGCCAAGCAGATTCTCAAGTGGCAGGGAGTCCTGCCCAACTCGGTTGTCCGTTTGCCCCTCGTGGAGCCGGACGAGGCCGAGATCGACACCATCCGCGGGGATTTGGCCGAAGCCGGAATGGACTTCTCTGTCTAGGACCGTTTCGCCGGAAAGTAGCAAAATATGACCCAAACCGCCCTTCCTGGACTGGTTACTCCGCCTAAATTGCCGAAAG
>NZ_JAWRXB010000346.1:0-278 GCF_046535245.1 Paraburkholderia sp. SIMBA_030 | reverse complement strand
ATGGCCGCAGGAGAACGGACCGTCCACCTCGATCCCGATGGGGTGGCTGAGGTGCGCGCCGTGGGAGAAGCGATCAACACCCTGGACCACGCGCTCATGGCCAGCGAAGGAAGGCAGCGTGAATTCCTCCTCTCCATCTCTCACGAGATCCGGACACCCCTGACAGCCATGCGTGGCTACGCCGAGGCGCTCGAAGACGGGTTGATTCCGCAAGATGACATCCCCGGGATTGGCCGCACGCTCTCCGCCGAGACGGACCGCTTGGATGGATTTGTCCG
>NZ_JAWRXB010000005.1:0-418554 GCF_046535245.1 Paraburkholderia sp. SIMBA_030 | reverse complement strand
ATGGGATGGGCGTAAGCGCTAAAGCGCCAACGCCCATCGACACGCTCTGCATGGGATGGGCGTAAGCGCTAAAGCGCTAACGCCCATCGACACAGGAGACCGGGTGTGCTTCATCAAATCATCGACCGCAGGTTGGCAGGCAAGAACAAGAGCATTGCAAATCGCGAGCGCTTTCTGCGCCGCGTTAAGAACTATATTCGTCGCGCCGTTTCGGAGGCGGTGCGCGACCGGAGCATCAAGGATATTCAGAACACCCAGAGCATCACCATTCCGCGCAAGGACATTGCGGAGCCGTCGTTCCGGCACGGTCCAGGCGGCAAGCGGGAAATGGTGCATCCGGGCAATTCCGACTACATCCGCGGCGACAAGATCCAGCGCCCGCAAGGCGGCGGTGGCGGAGGCGGGGGCAATCAGGCCAGCAACGAGGGCGAGGGTCAGGACGACTTCGTGTTCGAACTGAGCCGCGAAGAATTCATGCAGTATTTCTTCGACGATCTCGAACTGCCGCGTCTCGTCAAAACCCATCTGATGGCCGTGCCCACGTGGAAGAGCATCCGCGCCGGCTGGGCGGCCGAAGGTACGCCGAACAATATCGACGTGGTCCGTTCGCTGCGCAGCGCGCTCGGCCGGCGCATCGCGCTCGGTGCGCCGCTCGTCAACCAGTTGCACGAGATGGAACGGCAACTTGAAGTGATGAAGGCCGATCCGGACGATCGCCGCGAAGACATCAAGGTGCTCGAAGAAGAAATCCACCATTTGCGCGGGCGCATCTGGCGTATTCCATTCATCGATCCGTTCGATCTGCGTTATGTGAACCGGGTGAAGCAGCCTACGCCGTCCAGCCAGGCCGTGATGTTCTGTCTGATGGATGTGTCCGGTTCGATGGACGAGCAGCGCAAGGACCTCGCCAAGCGCTTTTTCATCCTGCTGTATTTGTTCCTGAAACGGAATTACGAGCGCATCGAGGTGGTGTTCATCCGCCACCACACGCGCGCCGAGGAGGTCGACGAAGACACCTTCTTCCATTCGACCGAAAGCGGCGGCACGGTGGTGTCGAGTGCACTGGAGCTGATGCAGAAGGTGATGGAGGAGCGCTATTCGCCGACTGAATGGAACATTTACGGCGCTCAGGCCTCGGACGGCGACAACTGGACTGACGATTCGCCCAAGTGCCGCAAGATACTCTCGGGTGACATCCTGGAGAAGGTGCGCTATTTTGCGTATATTCAGGTAACGCCCGAAGAGCAGAATTTGTGGCTCGAATATGCGCAACTGGCCCTGAGCCAGCCGCACATGGCGATGAAAAAGGTCGAGACCGCGGCCGATATTTATCCGGTGTTTCGCGAGTTGTTTGAAAAGCAGGTGGCGTCTTCATGACGAAAAAGCACTTGCACAACGAAGCGCGCGGCTATCAGCCGGAGCGTGGGAAAGGCGTGCCGCAGCATCAGTCGGGGCATGCCGAGGCCGGGGTGGACGATACTGGAGCCGCCGCAGCCGGAGCAGCCGATGCCGCTGCAGCACGGGGACACACCGGAACGCCCACTGAGGGGCAAAGGGAAGTCCGTATGAACGTAGCCGATAGACGGCCTCTGCCGTGCCCGTCCGACTGGACCTTCGAATTGATCGAAGAGTACGACTCGCATATTGCTGTTGTTGCAGAGCAATATGAACTCGACGTGTATCCGATCCAGCTGGAACTTATCAGCGCCGAACAGATGATGGACGCTTACGCGTCCGTCGGCATGCCGGTGAATTACCGTCACTGGTCGTTCGGCAAGCACTTTCTCTCCACCGAAAAAAGCTACCGTCGCGGGCAGATGGGGCTGGCGTACGAGATCGTCATCAATTCGAATCCGTGCATTGCGTACCTGATGGAAGAGAACACGATGACGATGCAGGCGCTCGTCATCGCGCACGCGGCCTACGGGCACAACTCGTTCTTCAAGGGCAACTATCTATTCAAGCTGTGGACGGATGCGCACGCGATCATCGACTACCTTGTCTACGCGAAGAACTACATTGCGGAGTGCGAGGAGCGTTATGGGCTCGACAGGGTGGAGGAACTACTCGACTCGTGCCATGCGCTGATGAATTACGGCGTGGACCGTTATAAGCGGCCGCAGAAACTCTCGCTGGAGAAGGAGTTCGCGGCGCGCCGCGAGCGCGAGGCGTACCTGCAATCGCAGGTCAACGAATTGTGGCGCACCTTGCCGACCCGGAACACGCCGTTGCCGGAGGAAACCGAGGAGCGCTATCCGCCGGAGCCGCAGGAAAATCTGCTGTACTTCGCCGAGAAAAATTCGCCGCTGCTGGAGCCTTGGGAGCGGGAAGTGATCCGCATCGTGCGCAAGGTGGGCCAGTATTTCTATCCGCAACGGCAAACCCAGGTGATGAACGAAGGCTGGGCGACATTCTGGCACTACACGTTGCTCAACACGATGTATAACCAGGGCAAGCTGGAAGACGGTTTCATGATGGAGTTTCTCCATTCGCACAGCAACGTGGTCTACCAGCCGCCGGTGACGAAGCCGTACTACAGCGGCATCAATCCGTATGCGCTCGGTTTTTCGATGATGAGCGATATTCGCCGGATCTGCGAAGCGCCGACGGACGAGGACCGCAAGTGGTTTCCGGAACTGGCCGGCAGCCCCTGGCTGCCGGCGATGCACTACGCGATGCGCAATTTCAAGGACGAGAGTTTTGTCGCGCAGTATCTGTCACCGCATCTGATTCGTGAAATGCGTCTGTTCTCCGTGCTCGACGATGATATGCGCGATGCGCTCGAGGTGTCCGCGATTCATGACGACAGTGGGTATCAGTACGTGCGGCAGGCTTTGTCGCGGCAGTACGATATGCATCATCGGGAGCCGAATATTCAGGTGTGGGCGGTGAATACGCGCGGCGATCGGAGTCTGACGTTGCGGCATTTCATGAGTGATAACCGGCATCTGTCTTCCGATAGCGATGAGGTGCTCAAGCACATGGCCCGGCTGTGGCAGTTCGACGTGTATCTTGAGAGCGTCGACGAGAATGGCACTGTCCGCAAGCGGTATGAATGTCGGTATGTGCCTCCGGCGGTTAGGGTTTGAGGGTTGGTGCCTTTGGCGGCGGAATTTTTCCGTGGCACCTACAGCATTGACCTTTCCTTGAATTGATCGTGCTGCGGCAGCGCACGTCTATGCACGTACGGGTCGCAGCACGAGGGCAAGGCAAGCCTGTTCATCTACCAGCCACAGCGCTACGGCGACAAGAAAAGGCCAACGCCGCAGGCACTCGAACATAAGCACCACGCAGGAAAAAAACGACAACTCCATTTCCCATTCCCGCGCCAGCGACCGCAACAAACCCCATCTTCCCTTACGATTCTGTAAAATCCGCGCACACGCGCCATGTACACCGCTGCGTGCGTGTTTTGCAGGCGGCGCTACGACCGCTTCCTCCGTTTAAAAAACAAGGAAAGACAACAGCATGACCGACCTAACCGACCAAGCCGTGGCCTCGGCACACGACACTCGCCGCCGCATCTTCGCGATCGTTGGCGCTTCATCGGGCAATCTAGTCGAGTGGTTCGACTTCTACGTGTACTCGTTCTGCGCGCTTTACTTCGCACCAGCGTTCTTCCCGAGCGGCAACACCACCACGCAGTTGCTCAACACCGCCGGCGTGTTCGCGGCCGGCTTCCTGATGCGCCCGATCGGCGGTTGGTTCTTCGGGCGTCTCGCCGACAAGCACGGCCGCCGTACCGCGATGATGGTCTCGGTGTTCATGATGTGCGGCGGCTCGCTCGTGATCGCCGTGCTGCCCACCTATGCGCAGATCGGCGCATGGGCGCCGGCGTTGCTGCTGGTCGCGCGTCTGTTCCAGGGCTTGTCGGTTGGCGGCGAGTATGGCACCAGCGCCACCTATATGAGTGAAGTCGCGCTCAAGGGGCGCCGCGGTTTCTTCGCATCGTTCCAGTACGTCACGCTGATCGGCGGCCAGTTGTGTGCGCTGCTGGTGCTGGTGGTCCTGCAACAGACGCTCTCCACGGAGGAACTGAAGGCGTGGGGCTGGCGCGTGCCGTTCGTGATCGGCGCGGTGGCGGCGCTAGTGGCGCTGTACCTGCGTAAATCGCTCGACGAAACCACCACCGCCGAATCGCGCCAACGCAAGGAAGCCGGCACGCTGCGCGGTCTCTGGCTGCACAAGGGCGCATTCATGACGGTGCTCGGCTTCACGGCCGGCGGTTCGCTGATTTTCTACACCTTCACGACCTACATGCAGAAGTACCTGGTCAACACGGCCGGCATGCACGCAAAGACAGCCAGCAACGTGATGACCGCCGCGCTCTTCGTCTACATGGTGATGCAGCCCGCGTTCGGCGCGTTGTCGGATCGCATCGGCCGGCGTCGTTCGATGCTGTTCTTCGGCTTCTTTGCGACGATCGGCACGGTGCCGCTGCTGCACACGCTGAAAGACGTCACGAGCCCGTATGCGGCCTTCGGCCTGGTGGTGGTGGCGCTGGCGATCGTCAGCTTCTATACGTCGATCAGCGGGCTGATCAAGGCCGAAATGTTTCCGCCGGAAGTGCGCGCGCTCGGCGTCGGGCTCTCGTACGCGGTGGCCAATGCGATCTTCGGCGGCTCGGCGGAGTACGTCGCGCTGTGGCTGAAGTCGGTGGGCAACGAGTCGATGTTCTACTGGTACGTGACCGCGTTGTGCGCGATCGCCGGTCTCGTGTCGCTGCGGATGCGCGATCCGTCGAAAGAAGGATATCTGCGTAACGAGCCTTGAAGCTCGAACCGCACGCTTGAGCCATGATCGAGGCGCAGGCAATGCCTGGAGACTGGCACCAGGCGTTGCCGCACGCCTAGATGAGCTCGGAGCGATCCGTGACTGCGGTTGGATCGACGACGGCGGCGGGCGCCGCCGCCACCGCCACCGTCACCGCCCGCTGCCGCGCAGCCGCCGCGCGCGAGAGCATCAGCAAATGATAGTAAAGCCGCATGTCGAAACCGTAGTTGTACGCGAACAGATGGGTGAGCGCGATCTTCAAGCCGAGCAGCGGCTTGCGATTCTTCGCGTAGACCGACACGACGATCGGCACGAGCCGGCGCAATGCGAGTTTGCGCGACGGCTCCAGTTGCGGCGGCAGTTTCAGCGCTTTCACGAACGCGTAGGCGGTGACGGTTGCCGCGATCGTCGTGCCACGCGTGCTATGCGAAATCGAGGTCGCCGTCTTGCGATAGACCGACACGTATTCGTGCAGATAGAAGACCTCGCGCGCGGCGAGACAGAGTTCGGTGCCGAACACGAAATCGCAGCACATGCCGTACTCTTCCTTATAGCCGATCCGCTTCACGAGTTCCGCGTTGGCCATCCAGCCGTTGTTCGGGAACATCTGGATCAACCCGGTTCTGCCAGCGAGCGGCTGCAGACCTTCCGCACCTCTGGTGCGTCGGAACGCGGTGTTCAGGCGCGTGCTGGCGTCGAAGTCGACGGCGCCAGTATGATCCGCCTCGTACTGGTTGGCGAACGCCACTTCGAGCTGCGGGTGAAGCTTCCATAGCGTTACCAGCTTTTTGATGCCGTCGGTCGTGAGGAAATCGTCGTCGTGAATCAGCAGGATCTTGTCGCCGCTTGCCCGCTTGAAAAGGCTCGCGACATTACGCGCCTGGCCGAGAGACGGCTGATTCCGCTCATAGCGGATGCGCGGCTCGTGAGGATAGCGCTGCGCGATCAGTTGCCGGGTGCGGTCGTCGTTTGAATCGTCGCCGATCACAATCTCCAGATTGCCGCACGTCTGCGCGAGGCACGAATCGATACACTGTGCGATCAGCTCGGGCCGATTGCAGGTTGGCAGGCAAATGGAAACTTTGGGGGAGGGAGGCGAGCTGGACGAGGTTGGGAGGCTGAACATGAGCGTCTCCGTTCTTATCTGTTGAAGGGCGGCAGCCGGTTCGCTTCGCGCACACTTTGCTGCATGCAGCAAAATAGTCCATCGCTTAAAAAAAATAATCAGTAATAATTCGGAAAAAATGTCTTCCCTCCGAAAGGGCGCCGAAGGGTGAAATGCTGCCGCTTTGCCGCCTGACCGGCAGCAAAGCCGCTTGCTTATAGATTCTGGCGCTATTTTCGACTGGCTGACGGGACTTTTGCCTCGTCCGTTTCGCGCTAGCTGAACGCGCGCGGTGGGCGGCTGGCACATTCAACCGAACGTCGCCACGACGAAATCGATGAAACTGCGCAACTTGGGTGTCGATTTCCGATCGGGCGAGAACAGGATATGCATCGGCCGCGACGGTGATTCATAGTCCGGCAGCACTTGCACGAGCCGGCCGCTGGCGAGATCTTCATCGAGCATCTCGCGCGGCTGTTGAATGATGCCGAGACCTGCCAGCGCGGCACTGCGCAGCGCCTGACCCATTATTGATCGAAAAGCGGCTCGTCACTCGCACGGTGTGCAGTCCTTGCGCGTCCGTGAACTCCCATTCCGGCATCGGACCGCGCGCCCAGTAAGCAAAGCCCAGGCATTCGTGTTCGACGAGATCCGCGGGCCGCACGGGCCCGCCGTGCTCTTCCAGATAAGCGGGCGACGCGCACGCCACCAACCGGTACGGCGCGAGCGAGCGTGCGATCAGCCGCGAGTCCGGCAGCGGCGCAATCCGCACCACTGCGTCGAATCCTTCGTCGACCAGATCGACGATGCGGTCGCTCAGCGTCAGATCGATATCGATCTCCGGATACTGCTTCATATACCGCGCGAGGGCCGGCGTGAGACTGTGTGCGCCGAAGCTTACCGGCGCGTTGATTTTCAGCGTGCCGCGCGGCGCTGCCTGCAAATTGGCCGCCAGTGCGTCCGCCGCGTCCGCTTCGGTCAGCACCGCCTTGCTGCGCTCGTAGAAGGCACTGCCCGCTTCGGTCAGGCTTTGACGGCGCGTGGTGCGGTCGATGAGCCGCATGCCGTAGCGCGTTTCGAGAAAGCGGATGTGCTTGCCGACCATCTGCGACGACAGCCCTAGTGCCGCCGCTGCAGCGGCGAACGAGCCGGTTTCAGCCGCCTTGACGAATACCGCCATGCTGGTAAGTCGATCCATGATTGGAAACCAGATGTTTTGATAGATGGATCAAAAGCGCGATTTATCGCCGTAATGGTTCGAATTATAGTGAGTTCATATCTAACCTGTTGGAGAGTGAACATGCCGCGTATCGTACGAATTCATGAAAACGGTGGCCCTGAAGTGCTGAGGATCGAAGACGTGGAGGTCCCGCCGCCGGGGCCGGGTGAGATCGCGTTGCAGGTCAAGGCGCTCGGCCTGAACCGTGCCGAATCCATGTTCCGTTCGGGACATTACGTCGAGAGCCCGGTGTTTCCGGCGCGCCTTGGCTACGAAGCGGCGGGGATCGTGAGCGCGCTTGGCGCCGGGGTGACGAACGTGGCGGTCGGCGACCACGTGAGCGTCATTCCGCCTTTGTCGATCACGCGGTGGGGCATGTACGGGGAGGTCGCGACCGTGCCGGCCGAGATGGCGGTGAAGCATCCGGCGTCGCTGAGTTGGACTGAAGCCGCGGCGATCTGGATGCAGTACGTGACGGCATGGGGCGCGCTGATCGACATTGCGAAACTACGAGCGGGCGATGCGGTGATCATCACCGCGGCCTCGAGCAGTGTTGGATTGGCGGCGATCCAGATCGCGAAGATGGTCGGGGCGACTTCCATTGCGACGACGCGGACGCGGGCCAAACAGGATGCTTTGCTGGCCGCCGGCGCGGATTATGTGATTGCTACTGCTGAAGAGGATTTAGTTGCGCGAGTGCGGGAGATGACGGGCGGCAAGGGCGCCCGGGTTGCGTTCGATCCCATTGTCGGGGCGACGTTTGCGCAGCTTGCCGAGGCGATGGGCGAAGGCGGGATTCTGTTTGAGTATGGCGCGCTGAGTGACGAGCCGGCGGCGTTTCCGCTTTTTCCAATTCTTTCGAAGGGGTTGACCGTTCACGGCTACCAGTACAAACAGATCGTACGGGATCCTGAGCGACTTGCAAGGGCCAGGAAGTTCGTGCTCGATGGACTCGCTAGTGGGGGGCTGACGCCGGTGGTGGATAAGGTTTTTTCGCTCGATCAGATTGTCGAGGCCCATCGGTATCTTGAGTCCAATCAGCAGTTTGGCAAGATCATTGTGGTGGTTTGATTTTTTTGCTTTTGCGGCAACTGTGGCGCTAGCGGAACAGGTGAACCGGCTCGGCCGCTTCGACGCCGTGTTCCATCACGCGGTGCCCGGCTGTCGCGAGCCGCATCAGGCGGTGTATGACGTCGCCGTGCAAGACCGTTTGATCGAAGCCTGCGAGCGATTTTCCGGCATCCGCTTGGCGGGAGTGAGAAAGCCGCCTCGCAGGTATTCAGCGGCCCGCGCCCTGTGCCGCAGGCGCGCGCGCCGTGCTGGTGTCCGGCGCTTCTTCGTCGAGATGACGAAACACCCATGCCGACACCAGCGTAATCGCGCCGACGCAAACGAAGCTCAAGCGGAAGCCGAGTGCCGCCGAACCCCATTGCGCGAAAAACAGATTCACCAGTGCGCCGCCGATCGATACGCCCAATCCCATTGCCAGCATCTGGACCATGGAAAACAGACTGTTGCCGCTACCGGCGTCTTCATGCGAAAGGCCTTTGAGCGTGACGCTGTTCATCGCCGCGAACTGCATCGAGGCGGCCGCGCCGAACACCATCAGAATCGCGATTTCGACCACAGCTGGCGTGGCGCGCGAAATCAGCGCGAACGCAACGATCGATGCGCCCACAATCACCGTGTTGACGAGCAAAAACGTGTCGTAGCCATAGCGGCGCACGAGCTGCGCAATCCAGCGTTTCGCGACGGCGCCGGCCAGCGCGGCGGGCAGCATCATCAAGCCGGAATGGAGCGGCGTATAGCCCAGTTGCAACTGCATCAGTAACGGCAGCAGGAATGGCACGGCGCTCGCGCCGATACGGCACAGCAGATTGCCGATCAGTCCCACGCTGAAATTCGGCTCGCTGAAGAGCGCGAGTTTGAAGAGCGGGTTGCGGTGGCGCCGTGCATACGGGATGTAAGCGAGCGCGCTGACGACGGCGAGCGCAAAAAGGCCCGCCGACCAGGCCGCCCGATGTGTCTCTACCGGCGCATCCACCGCCAGCGAAAACGCGATCATGCACAGCGACAGCAGCCCACAACCGGCGAAGTCGAACGGCGGCGCCTGAGTGGTCCCATGCTGCGGCAAAAACCGCCGTACCGCGTACAGGCCCACCACGCCGATCGGCACGTTGATCAGAAAGATCCAATGCCAGCTGATCGCCTGAACGAACCAGCCGCCGAGTGTTGGTCCGACAATCGGCCCGAGTTGGCCGGCAACCGATATGAAAGCCAGCGCCGATACGTATTGCTCGCTGGAAACGCTGCGCAGTACCGCGAGCCGTCCTATCGGCAGCAGCATCGAACCGCCCAGGCCTTGCAGCACGCGCGCCATGACCAGTTGACCGAGCGTATGCGCGCTCGCGCAGCAGATCGAGCCGAGCACGAACACGAGGATCGCGGCGAAATAGACCCGCCGCGTGCCGAAGCGGTCGGCGAGCCAGCCGGAGGCGGGTGTGAGCATCGCCATGGTCAGGGTGTAGGCGACCACGATCGGCTGCATCGCGAGCGGCGGGACGTGCAGGCTGTTCGCAATCGACGGCAACGCGGTGTTGACGATCGTCGTGTCGAGCGCCTGCATGAAGAAGCCGGCGGCGACGATCCAGAGCAACGCGGTGTGGGATGAATCCTGGGTCATTGGGAGGCGAGGGTACGGCGTGAGGCCGTGTCATGAACAATCGTTTGGGGATTTCGCCATCTTATTGACATCATGGTCAATCGGGAACCCCACTAGCGACGTTGACTGTTATCGACTTTGCCGATAACCAGGACGACAATGGCGCATGCTCAATCCCATCTGGCTCAAGACCTTCGCGACGGTGGCCGCCTGCCATAGCTTTACTGAGGCAGGGCGGCAGCTCGAACTGACGCAGTCGAGCGTCAGCGAGCATATTCGCCGGCTCGAACAGCGTGTCGGCCGGCGGTTGTTCGTGCGCGATACCCACTCACTTGCGATGACACCGGACGGCGAGGCCATGCTTGCGCACGCCAGCGTGATCCTGCAGGCGCTGGCGCGGGCCGAATCGCAGTTTCGCGCTCCGCGCCTGAAGGGGCGCGTGCGGCTCGGTTCGTCGGACGATGTCGCGCTCGGGCCGTTGCCGACCGTGCTGGCAGCGTTTCGCGACGCGCATCCCGATGTCGAGCTGGAAATCACCATCGGCATGACCGGCAAGTTGTACGAGTTGCTGGACGCGGGGTCGATCGATCTGCTGGTCGGCAAGCGCCGTCTGGGCGACCGCCGCGGCGTGCCGCTCTTCACCGGGCGGCTGGAGTGGCTGGCGCGCATCGGCACGCGTGTCGACCTGACGCAGCCGCTGCCGCTGATTCTGGTTGCCGAGCCGAGCGTGACGCGGGCGGTCGTGCTCGATGCGCTCGCCGAAGCCGGCTTTAGCTGGCAGGTGGTGTGCACCAGCAGCAGTCACTCGGGCTGCATCGCAGCCGCCCGCGGTGGGTTGGGGATCACGGTGCGTCCACAGTATCTCGCCGCGCGCGGCCTCGCGCCGCCGCTGAACGCCGCCAGTCTGCCGACGCTGCCATCGGTGGAATTCATCGCGCTGGCGGCCAAACGGCTCAGCCGGCCGGCGGGCACGTTGCTGCAACTGCTGCACGACAGCGATTTGCGCGGCTCGTGGATCGGCGAGTAGCAGGGCGCTTGACAGGCGAAGGCCCGCGCCCGACGGTGGCCATTCCTCAAGGTGCCGCGTTATAGTATGCCGCACAGGGAAGGCGCGATGGTGCGCCTCGACACCGGGCAGGATGCAAGTTGACCAAAGAGATAAAGAAGAGAGCGCCGCGTCGCAAATCGAATGCGATTTCCGTGGTAGATGTCGCACGCGCGGCAGGGGTATCGACCGCGACCGTTTCGCGCGTGTTGAACGGCAACGCAAAGGTAGCGGCCGAACTGCAGAACCGCGTGCGCGACATCGCGCGGGAACTCGGCTACACACCGCACGCGGCGGCGCGCGCGCTGGCATCGCAGCGCTCGAAAACGATCGGGGCGGTGATCCCATCGCTGGAAAACCAGAACTTCGCGATCGGTGTGTTCGCGCTGCAAAAGCGCATCGGGGAGGCCGGCTATACATTGCTGCTCGGATGCTCGTATTACGACCAGGAAGACGAGCTGAAGCAGGTCCGCGCCCTCATCGCGGACGGCATCGCCGGGCTGATGCTCGTGGGTCGCAGCCACTCGCCCGCGCTCTACGAACTGATCGAAAAGGAACAGATTCCGCTCGTCAATGGCTGGACAGTCGATCACGACCATCCGTATGTCGGCTTCGACAACGTGGCGGTCGGCCGTCGCCTTGCCGACTATCTGCTCGATCTCGGGCACACGCGCTTCGGCATGATTACGCAAATGACGCAGCACAGCGATCGCGCGGCTGATCGCATCATCGGCGTGCGCGCGGCGCTACAGTTGCGCGGGCTGCAGTTGCGCCACGAGCATCTGATCGAGATGCCGCATAAGATCATTGAAGGCCAGATGGCGATGAAGGCGCTGATGAACGGCCCCGAGCGTCCTACGGCCGTCATCTGCGGCACCGATCTGCTTGCAATCGGCGCGCTGGCCGAGGCGCGCGAGTCGGGTATCGACGTGCCGGGCGACCTGTCGATCGCCGGCATCAACGACATCGAGTTTTCCAGCTTCACGTCGCCGCCGCTGACGACCATGCGGCTGGCCGCCGATGAAATCGGCGCGCGCAGCGCCGAGTATCTGCTCGCCCGGATCGAAGGACGGCCCGTGAGTTCGCAGTACATCGTGCCGACCGACCTGATCGTGCGCGGCACGACGGCACGTCCTCGCAGCGCCTAGGCAACCTTGTGGTGTTCGGCCCGTGATGCGTGATGCATGCTGGAATCAGCCCACGGTTTTGACTGCGATCCGCGCCTACCGCTTCGCGCCAAGCCGGAACTTGTGCAGCAACGGCTCCGTATACCCGCCAGGCTGCGATCGCCCTTCAAAAACCAGCGCCTTCGCCGCCTTGAACGCGAACGATGTCTCCAGGTGAGTGCTCATTGGCTGGTACTGCGTGTCGCCGGCGTTCTGCGCATCCACCACCTTCGCCATGCGCTTGAACGTTTCGTTCACCAGTGCTTCCGATACCACGCCGTGATGCAGCCAGTTCGCAATGTGCTGGCTCGAAATGCGCAGCGTCGCGCGGTCTTCCATCAGACCGATATCGTGAATATCCGGTACCTTCGAGCATCCGACGCCCTGATCGATCCAGCGCACCACGTAACCCAGAATCCCTTGCGCGTTGTTCTCGATTTCCTTGCGGATTTCCTCATCCGACCACTGCGCCTTTTCGACGACAGGAATCGTCAGCAAGCCATCGATCAGTTCATCGCGTACGCTGTCATAACCGGTCATTTCCAACCCTTGCTGCACGGCCTGGACGTCGACTTGATGGTAGTGCAGCGCGTGCAGCGTCGCGGCAGTCGGCGACGGCACCCAAGCCGTGTTCGCGCCCGCTTTCGGATGCGCGATCTTCTGTTCGAGCATCGCGTGCATCAGGTCGGGCATCGCCCACATGCCCTTGCCGATCTGCGCGCGTCCGCGCAATCCCGCGTTTAAGCCGGCCAGCACGTTATTACGCTCGTAAGCCGCGATCCACGCCGACGATTTCATGTCGCCCTTGCGCATCATCGGACCGGCTTCCATTGCGCTGTGCATCTCGTCGCCGGTGCGATCCAGGAAGCCCGTATTGATGAACGCCACGCGCGCCGAAGCCGCCGCAATGCACGCCTGCAGGTTGACGCTCGTGCGGCGCTCCTCGTCCATGATGCCCATCTTGATGGTATGGCGCGGCAGCCCCAGCAGATCTTCGACGCGGCCGAACAGCTCATTGGAGAACGCGACTTCGGCCGGGCCGTGCATCTTCGGCTTGACGATGTAAATCGATCCGGTCCGCGAATTGAGTTTGTTTTGCAGGTCGTGCATCGCGCCCAGCGATGTCATCACGGCATCCAGAATGCCTTCGGGAATCTCATGACCGTCGCGGTCGACGATCGCCGGATTCGTCATCAAATGCCCGACATTGCGGATGAACAGCAACGAGCGGCCGTGCAGCTTCACGGTCGAGCCATCGGGCGCGGTGTATTTGCGATCGGCGTTCAGGCGGCGCGTGAAGGTCTTGCCGTTCTTCGTGACTTGCTCGGTCAGATCGCCTTTCACGAGGCCGGTCCAGTTGCGGTAAAGCTGGACCTTTTCGGCGGCATCGACGGCGGCAACCGAGTCTTCGCAATCGATAATCGTCGAGACAGCCGCTTCCATCAGCACGTCTTTCACGCGTGCTGCGTCGGTCTTGCCGATGGCGTCCGTTGCGTCGATCTGGATCTCGAAGTGCAGGCCGTGATGCTTGAGCAGGACGGCGGAAGGGGAGCCCGCGTCCCCCTGATAGCCGATGAACTGCGCGGGAACCTTCAATGCCGACGAGCCGTTCTTGAGCGTGACGGCGAGCTTGCCGCATTCCACGCGGTACGCGATGGCATCGACGTGCGAGCCGTTGGCGAGCGGCGCGGCTTCGTCGAGGAATGCGCGGGCGCGCGCGATCACGCGTGCACCGCGGACCGGGTTGAAGTAAGCGGTGCGCTCGGCGCCGTCGTTTTCGGGGATAGCGTCGGTGCCGTAGAGCGCGTCGTACAGGCTGCCCCAGCGCGCATTCGCGGCGTTGAGCGCGTAGCGCTGGTTCGAGAGCGGCACGACGAGTTGCGGGCCGGCTTGCGCGGCGATTTCGGTGTCGACGTTCTGGGTCGTCGCCTTAACGGCTGCGCTCGCAGGCACGATATAGCCGATGCCCTCGAGAAATGCGCGGTATGCCTTCAGATCGCGCACCGGCCCCGGATTTGCGCGGTGCCACTGGTCCAGCTCCGTCTGCAGACGATCGCGTTCTGCGAGCAGCGCGCGGTTCTTCGGGGCGAGGTCGTGGACGAGGGCATCGAAGCCTTTCCAGAACGCCTCGCTGTCGATGCCGGTCCCGCGCAACGCCTCATCGTCGACAAATTTACTGAGAACAGCCGCGACGCGCAGCCCGTTTCGCTCGATCATTTCACCCATCATGTGCTCCAACAGTTTCAAGTATCAATCAATCAGCCGTTGAGGCTGTTTGCTGCGGTTCTGGCCACTTGCGAATCCTGATCCGGCTTGACACCGGACACGCCGACTGCGCCCACCACGTGCCCGTCGACCATGACGGGGACGCCGCCTTCCAGTGTGCCGGCCAGCGGTGCGCTCAGGAACGCGGTCCGGCCGCCGTTGATCATGTCTTCGTACTGCTTCGATTCACGTCGGCCGAGTGCTGACGTACGCGCCTTTTCGGTCGCGATGTAAGCGCTTATCGGCGCACAGCCGTCGAGGCGGAGCAGGGCCAGCAGATGGCCTCCGTCATCCACAACCGCGATGGTTACATTCCACTGGTTTTTCTCTGCTTCCGCACGCGCGGCTTCGAGGATTCGC
The DNA here is from genome assembly GCF_046535245.1 of Paraburkholderia sp. SIMBA_030. Classification (NCBI taxonomy): domain Bacteria; kingdom Pseudomonadati; phylum Pseudomonadota; class Betaproteobacteria; order Burkholderiales; family Burkholderiaceae; genus Paraburkholderia; species Paraburkholderia sp. SIMBA_030. The sequence continues at coordinate 403,959 of NZ_JAWRXB010000005.1, read as the reverse complement.
GTAGCTTCTACAACGGTCAATACGGGTTTGCTTTGCATGTCAGGGTTATCAAGTCTGTGTTTCGAAGTGAAGAGTCGCCACCGGCGCATGCCGGTGGCCGGGATACGTTTCGCGGCGAACCGGGTTATCCACCCAGCGCGCCCTGCGTGTTGACGTGCACCGCATAAATGGACTGCGACGACGCCATGAACAGCCGGTTACGTGCGCGCCCGCCAAAGCATAAATTCGCGCAGCGTTCGGGCAGGGCGATCCGGCCAATCATTTTTCCTTGTGGCGAAATGACCATGACGCCATCGAGTTCGTCATTGCCCATGCCCCAGCCGCACCACAAATTACCGTCGATGTCCGCGCGCATTCCGTCGATCGTGCCGGCCCCCGCGTCGTAGAACATCCGGCCTTTACCGATTCCGCGACCGTCCGCGTCCATTTCATAGACGTGAATCATCCGGTTGGGCACACCGCGCGACTCGATGATGTAGAGCAGCTTCTCGTCCGGCGAAAAGCACAGGCCGTTCGGCCCTTTCAAGTCGCGGGTGACTACCGAAGCTTCGCCCGTCACGCCATCGATCCGATATACGGAGTGCGGGAGTTCCTGCTCCGCCTTGATTCCTTCGTAGTGCCCGGAAATGCCCATCGGCGGATCAGTGAACCAGATCGAACCGTCCGATTTCACGACCAGATCGTTGGGGGAATTGAGCGGCTTGCCTTCAAAGGAATCGAGAAGGACGGTGATGCTGCCGTCGTACTCGGTGCGTGTGACGCGGCGGCCGTGCTCGCACGTAACGAGTCGCCCCTGCCTGTCGCGGGTGTTGCCGTTCGCGTAGTTGGAAGGTTTCCGGAACACGCTGACCACGCCCGTCTCCTCCTCCCATTTCAGCATCTGGTTGTTCGGAATATCGCTCCAGAGCAGGTAACGTCCATCGCCGAACCATACCGGACCTTCGGTCCATCGGTAGCCGGTAGCCAGCCGTTCGACAGCCGAAAAGGCCACGCGGTATTTATCGAAGGAAGGGTCTAGCGAAACCACGCGGGGGTCGGGGTATCGCTCAGCTTGTTGCCACATCTCAGTCTCCTGTTCGGTTACCGGTATTTCCGCCTATGCGGCGGCACGGCCAATAGTATAAAGGGAAATGAGTAAGCGCTTTCTCTTGAATTCGCAACTGAAGTGCCATAAGATGCCTGAAATTCTTGAGTTTCAAGCAGCGGCGCATCGGCCGTAGCGGTTATGTAAGAAAGCGATTACTAGATTCGTACCCTTTTTTGACCGCCTGGCGCAAATTTTTAGAAGGGCAATGCCTGATGACTGAGATGACGAGCAAGAACGTAACCGGGCCGGTGATTCGGTTGCATCCCGCTGACAATGTGGTGATCGCGCGCATCGACGTCGCAATCGGTACGCCGGTTCCATCGGAAGAATTTGTTTGCCGCAGCCAGGTTGCCGCAGGTTACAAGATCGCCGCGATGCCCATCAAAAAAGGCGAGCCGGTTCGCAAATACAACGTGGTGATCGGTTTCGCCGCGACGGATATTGCGCCAGGCACGATGGTACATAGCCATAACATCGAGTTCCGCGAGTTCGACCGGGACTACGCATTTGGCGCGGACTACCGGCCCGTCGAGATGGTGCCCGAGGCCGGGCGCGCCACGTTCCAGGGCATCGTGCGGGACAACGGCGAGGTTGCCACGCGCAACTACATCGGCGTGCTATCGACAGTCAATTGTTCGGCCACGGTCGCACACAGGATCGCCGAATGGTTCACGCCCGAACGGCTGGCGGACTACCCCAATGTAGATGGTGTGGTCGCGTTCACTCATTCGATCGGTTGCGGTATGGAGATGAGCGGCGAGCCGATGGCGCTGCTGCGCCGAACGATGGCGGGATACGCGCGCCATCCCAATCTCGCCGCGGCGCTGATTGTCGGGCTGGGATGCGAACGCAACCAACTGGCCGGACTGATGGATCAGGAAGGTCTGGAGGCCGGTTCGCGGCTGCACACGTTCATCATGCAGGAGAGCGGCGGCACCCGCCGGACCATCGAGGCCGGCGTGGCTGCGGTCCAGGCGCTGCTGCCCGATGCTAATCGCGTGAAGCGCACGACGGTTTGCGCAAGCCACCTGAAGATCGGTCTGCAATGCGGCGGCTCGGACGGCTTTTCGTCGATCACCGCAAATCCTTCGCTTGGCGCGGCGATGGACTTGCTGGTCCGTCATGGCGGCACGGCCATCCTCTCCGAAACACCCGAAATCTACGGCGTGGAACATACGCTTACGCGGCGTGCGGTCAGCCGCGAAGTCGGCGAGAAGCTCGTCGAGCGGATCCGCTGGTGGAAAGACGAGTATTCGGTCGGTCGAGACGTGCAGATCAACGGCCAGGTCAGCCCTGGCAATCAGGTGGGCGGACTGGCGAACATCTTCGAAAAGTCGATTGGATCATCGATGAAAGGCGGCACCGGCCCGCTGATGGAAGTGTATCGATACGCCGAGCGGGTGAAGCAACCCGGACTCGTTTTCATGGACACACCCGGTTTCGACCCCGTCTCCGCGACGGGTCAGATTGCAGGCGGCGCAAATCTTATTGCCTTCACCACAGGGCGCGGTTCGATGTTCGGCGCCAAGCCTGTGCCATCGCTGAAGCTCGCCACCAACACGCCGATGTACACCCGTCTGACTGAAGACATGGATCTGAACTGCGGCGGAATCCTGGACGGTATTGCGTCGGTCCGCAGCATGGGCCAGAAAATCTTCGACGCTATTCTTGCAGCCGCGTCGGGCGAGCGCACAAAAAGCGAAATGCTCGGGCTAGGTGACCACGAATTCGTGCCGTGGCAGATCGGCATCATGAGTTGAGTCCGCAGCGGCTCAGCGCATCGCGAGGGCGAACGGCAATTGACACCCATAAGTAAAACCGCCGCCCTGTAGGTAGTCGAACAAAATAGCGGAGACAGCCCTTGAGTACCCCAATCCCGGCAATACAAATACCTGACAGCGCGGCAAGCAACTCGATCTACACACGAGTGACCTGGCGCTTCATGCCCTTGCTGTTCGTCTGCTACGTGGTGGCGTATCTGGATCGGGTCAACGTGGGCTTCGCCAAGCTCCAGATGCTCGGCGATCTGAACTTCAGCGAGGCGATGTACGGTTTCGGCGCCGGCATCTTTTTCATCGGGTATTTCTTCTTCGAGGTGCCGAGCAACTTGCTGCTGCACCGGCTCGGCGCGCGCCGCTGGATCGCCCGGATCATGCTTACGTGGGCCGTGCTCTCGGCCGCGACCGCGTGGGTCACCACGCCCACGATGTTCTACGTATTGCGTTTCTTTCTGGGCGTCGCCGAAGCGGGCTTTTTCCCGGGGCTGGTGCTGTATCTCACCTACTGGTTTCCATCGCACCGGCGCGGCAAGATGATTGCTTTCCTGATGGCGGGCAATCCAGTGGCGGGCATTGTCGGCGGCCCGATATCGGGCTTCATCATGCAGCGCCTGGCGGGGAACTCGGGACTTGCCGGCTGGCAGTGGCTGTTCATTCTGGAAGCCGTCCCCGCGCTGATGCTGGCAGCCGTCATTTTCTGGTTCCTCGACGACCGGGTGAAGGACGCAAAGTGGCTGCCGGTTCAGGACCGCGACTTCATAGCGTCGGAAATCGATGCGGAAGCGCGCACCAAAAGCCACGGTTCCGTGCGCGAGGTCTTCACGTCGCTCAAAGTCTGGACCTTGTGCGCGATTCTCTTCGGTATCGTGATGGGCTCTTATGCGGTTGGCTTCTGGCAGCCGACCATCATAAAGGGTTCGGGAATCACGGACGCCTTCACCATTGGGCTGCTCACCGTCGTGCCTTATCTTGCCGCCTTGATTTCGATGATTGTGGTCGGCCGGCATGCGGACCGCACGCGCGAGCGCCGCTGGCACGTCGTGTTGCCGCAATGCGTGGCGGCCGCGGGTTTCGTGATGTGCGCCTACGCGGGCAACAATACGTATATCGCGTTGCTTGGCCTGACGCTTGCCGCTTCGGGCGTGATTACGGCCTTACCCATGTTCTGGGCGTTGCCCACGTCTTTTCTCGGCGGCACCGGTGCGGCCGCCGGCATTGCATTGATCAATTCGACGGGCAATCTCGCAGGATTCGTAAGCCCTGCGCTTGTCGGGTGGCTGAAGACGGTCACGCATTCACTTGATTCGAGCCTGTTCCTGATTGCGGGGTCGCTGATTGTCTCTGCATGTCTCATCTTGACGCAGCTTCCCGCCAGGCTTGTCAACAAGTAGTACCTCCATGGCACTCGCTAGAAGTGCCGGGTAGTAACGTTCGGCATACTTAATTATATGGAATAGAGACAACATGAAAACCGGGAAGTATCGTTACGTTGTCGCCTTGCTGCTGTTTATTGCGGGCGCGATCAATTACATGGACCGCGCGGCGCTTGGCGTGGTCGCGCCTATCCTCAACAAGGAGCTGAGTCTTTCACCGTCGCAACTCGGCGTGGTGTTCAGCAGTTTTTTCTTCGGCTATTCCATCTTCGCATTCGTCGGTGGGCAACTCGCCGACAAGTACGGACCGCGCCGGGTTTTCTCCTGGGCGATGGGGACGTGGTCGATTCTCTGCGGGCTGACCGCGGCCGCGACTGGATTCGGCACGCTGCTGGTCTCGCGGGCGCTGTTCGGCTTCGGCGAAGGTCCGATGAATTCGACGACCAACCGGACCATCACCAACTGGTTTCCCCGGCATGAAACCGCGACCATGGTCGGCTTTACGTTTTCGGGCCAGACGGTGGGCAGTGCGATCGCCGGGCCGGTGGTCGGACTGATTGCCATCGCTTACGGCTGGCGCACGTCGTTTGTCATTATCGCGGCGCTCGGGCTGGTGTGGATCGTCGCCTGGCGCATGTTCGTGACCGACAAGCCGGCGCAAAGCGCGCGGGTCGGCGAAGCCGAACGTGAGATGGTCGAAGCGAGCCGCAACGCGGCGCATCCGGCAGAAGGCGGCAACGAAAACACGCCGCTGCGCAGCTACCTGTTTCGTCCGAGCACGCTCGCGCTTGGCGTCGGACTTTTCGCGGTGAACTACACACTGTTCGTGTTCATCTCGTGGATGCCGAGCTATTTCACCAACGCGCTGCATCTGGACATGAAACACATGAGCATTCTGAGCGCAGTGCCATGGGCATGCGGCGGGATCGGATACTTCGGCGGCGGTCTGCTCGCCGACGCGTGTTTCAAGCGCATGAGCAACAAGCTGCTGGCGCGCAAGATCTCGGCGATCGTGCCGCTCGCGCTGTCGGGTCTCGCCCTGCTGGGCGTCAGCATGGTCGATTCCGTGGCACCCGCAGTCCTGCTTGTCGCGTTCGCCGTGCTGTTCCTGACGGCTTCGTCGCAAGCGTGCTGGGCCACCATGCACGAGCTTGTGCCAGGCAGGCATCTCGGCGGCGTAAGCGGCTTTGTTCACCTGATGAGCAACATTTCGGGCATCGTCGGTCCGACCATGATGGGTTTGGCGGTCCAGTACCTTGGCGGTTACAGCAGCGGCTTCATGCTCGGCGCGGCGGTCGATCTGGTCGGCGTGCTGGCCATGCTGCTGGTCATCGGCCGGCGCGCGGCAGGCGAGACCGCCGGGACCGCCGAGACCGCCACATAAGCGGTTCGTCCTGCCGCGCAAGCCGTCAGGGCGGCGCAGGCGGGACGGTGCGCACGGCCGCACGATCAGCCGCGTGAGCATCGCTATTTTTTTGAGTCGATCTACTGCCATGAAACACGTCATCGTTGAACCTGAGCAAACCGACTATCAGACCCATTCGCGAATCGTTTCGGTGGAGGCGCGCACCATCCGCGTGCCGCTTGACCGCCACACTGCATTCTCGACCCGTCTCGTCACTGCCCGCGACTACACGGTCGTGCGCGTCACGACAGCCGATGATCATCGCGGCATCGGCTTTTGCTACAGCGGCAGCCGCGCCGGCATGCTGGTCACGTTTGCCGTGCGCGAATTGTTTGCGCCGTTGTTGCGCGGGCGCTCCGCGCTCGATGTCGAAGGCTCGTGGCGCGCCATGTACGACGAGTCATTGCTGCAAGGGCGTGCCGGCTCGGTCATGCGGGCGCTATCCATCATCGACATCGCCTTGTGGGACAGGAATGCACGCGCTGCGGGCCTGCCGTTGAGCCGCTATCTCGGCGGCACATGCAGTGCCACCGTGCCGGCCTATGCCAGCGGCGGTTACTACCTCGAAGGCAAGACGCCCGAGCATCTCGGCGAGGAAATGGCGGGCTACGTGGCGCTGGGGTTTCGCGCCGTGAAGATGAAGGTTGGGCGGCTTGATCCGCGCAGCGAGGAAGCGCGGATCAGGGCGGCACGAGAAGCGATCGGCGACGACGTGCTGCTGATGCTCGATGCCAACAACGCCTGGTCCGACGTTCCGACTGCGCTTGAATACATGCGCCGGTACGAGCCGTTCAACCCGTACTGGATAGAAGAGCCGTTCGGTCCTGACGACATCGAGAGCCATGCGCAACTGAGCCGGCGTACGCCGGTGACCGTTGCGACCGGCGAGATAGAAGCAGGGCGCTGGCGGCATCAGGAACTGCTCGACAAGCGCGCGGCCATGATCCTTCAGTCGGACGCTGCGGTATGCGGCGGGATCAGCGAATGGCGGCGGATTGCGGCGTCGGCCGCGGCCGTGGGTGTGACGATGTGCCCGCACTGGTTCCACGATCTGCACGTGCATCTGGTGGCGTCGACGACCAATGCGCGCTATGTCGAATTTTTTCCTGACGATCAGGTGCTGAATTTCCGTCGGCTAGTGGATACGCAACTGTCGTTTGCAGACGGCAAGCTGACCGTGCCGACTCGTCCTGGGCTGGGATTCGACTTCGATGAAGCCGCGCTGAACGAATACGCGCTGGACGATTGGGCGTGAAGCCGAAGCAGTGAATAGCTAGACAAGACCGCCGGTCGCGCATGCAACCGGCGGGCGTTTCTTCACGGCATCAGGCGGGGACTTCGACGCCCGGCATCGAAAAGCCGATCTCGCGGAGTGCGGTGGCGAGCGTATCGCATTGCGCTGGCGTCAGATCGACGAGAGGCGGGCGTACGACGCCCCAGTCGGAATCGTTCGAATATACGCCGATCGCTGCCTTGAGCGCAGGGATCATCGGGAACTTGGCGAACACCGCACGCGTGGAATCCAGGGCTGCCTGACGGGCATCGGCGTCGGCCGATTGCCAGTGACGATACAACTGCACGATAGCCGCCGGATTGACGTTTCCGGTTGCCGTGATGCAGCCGACGCCGCCCGCACGCATGGTGGCCAGCAGGAAGTTTTCGTTGCCGGCGAACACGTCGAAGCCATGCGGCTGGAAGCGCTCGAGCATCGCCTGCGTGTTGCTCCAGTCGCCCGAACTGTCCTTCACGCCGGCGATCACGCCCGGGAAAGCTGCTAGCAGCCGCTCGATGAGCGCGAGACTGAGCGGCACCTGGGACACGGGCGGGATGTGATACAGATAAATGCGCAGGGCGTCGGAACCCACGCGCTCGATGATCTGCGCATAGCTGCGGAACAGGCCTTCGTCGGTGACGCCCTTGTAGAAGAACGGCGGCAGCGTCAGCACATTGTTCACGCCCAGCGAAAGCGCATGGCGTGTCAGTTCGACTGTGTCGGTGAGTGCCGAGCAGCCGGTGCCCGGCATCAGGCGATCGACCGGAATGTCTGCGCCAACCAAGGTTTCGAGCAGCTTCATTTTCTCGCTGACGGCGAGCGAATTCGCTTCCGAGTTGGTGCCGAAAACAGCGAGTCCGACGTCCTGTTCGATAAGCCATCGGCAATGACGGACATAGCGGTCGTGGTCGGGAAGAAGGTCTCTTGTAAACGGCGTGACCACGGGCGAGTAGACGCCGCGGGGCCGGTTGACTGAGGTCATCGCGTGTTCCTTTTGATTGGGGTGAGGGTGTTTCGCGCCGTTCAGCCGGCGATCTGTTGCGCGGACGAGCGGGCGTGGAGCGCTTCGGGATTGACACAGGTCGACGAGAGCTGGCCGTCGAGTGCGTCGATGAGATTGCGCACCGCGCGCATGGCCATGTTCTCGCGCGTCTGTTGCGTAGCGGAACCGATATGCGGCACCGCTACCACGTTCGGTAACTGGAGCAGCGGCGAGTCCGGAGACACCGGTTCGCGTTCGTACACATCGAGACCGGCGCCGAGAATGCGGCCTTCCCGGAGGTGCGCGATGAGGGCGGCTTCGTCGACGACCTGTCCGCGAGCACAGTTGATGAGAATGGCCGACGGCTTCATGGTCCCGAGTTCGGCGCTGCCGATCAGGCGTTCGGTGGCGGGCGATAGCGGCACAAGCACGCAGACGAAGTCCGCGGTCGCGAGCAATTCGGGAAGTGGCCGCCATTGCGCGCCGTAGCGCTCCTCTGCTTCGGGGTTGCGGGACCGATTGGAATAGATCACGTCCATGCCGAAGCCGAGGGCGGCGCGCTTGGCGACCGCGCTGCCAATGCGTCCAAGCCCGACGATTCCCAGCGTTTTGTGATGCACGTCGACACCGAATTGCGCCTCGCCGACAGTGCGCGTCCACTGGCCGCGCCGCGTCCAGTCGGCGAGTTCGGCAATGCGCCGGGCGGTCGCGAGGATCAGGCTGAACACGAGGTCGGCGGTGGTTTCGGTGACTTCTTCCGGCGTATTCGTCAGAACGATGCCGCGGCGCGAGAGTTCGGGGACATCGAACGCATCGAAGCCGGCCGAAATGGTGGACGCGACCTCAAGCAAGGGCGCTGCATCGAGGATCTCAGGCGTTATCTTGAGATTGTTGCCGACCATTCCATGAGCCGTGCCCAGGGCGCGCCTGAACGGCGCGAGGTCGCCGGAGGAAACGTCGACCAGCTCGACGGAACAGTGCTCACGAAGAAGCCCCAGCACGGCAGGAGGCAACGAACGATAGGCCACGACATGCTTCATGAAGACCTCGGCGGAATGCTGTTAGAGAGAGTGGATAGGCGGCATCGACCGCGACAAAAAAGATTCGCTTGCAGAGAGACTATAAGTATCGGTAACATTCCCGTCAAGATTATTGATAATCTCATTGAAGATATAGGAGCGGTAATGGGCGAGAAGAAAAGCGGCTTGCGGCAGGGCCTGACGAACTACGGCGATGAAGGTTTCTCGCTTTTTCTGCGCAAGGCGTTCATCAAGGGCGCGGGCTATACCGACGACGCGCTGTCGCGTCCCATCGTGGCCATCGCGAACACCGGCAGTGCCTACAATCCCTGCCACGGCAACGCGCCGCAGTTGATCGAGGCGGTAAAACGCGGCGTGATGCTGGCTGGCGGACTGCCTGTCGAATTCCCGACGATTTCGATCGCCGAGAGCTTTTCGCATCCGACCAGCATGTACCTGCGCAACCTGATGTCGATGGACACGGAGGAGATGATTCGGGCCCAACCGATGGATGCGGTGGTGCTGATCGGCGGCTGTGACAAGACCGTCCCGGCCCAGTTGATGGGCGCGGCGGCGGCGGGCGTTCCGGCAATTCAACTGGTGACGGGTGCCATGCTCACGGGCTCGCATCGCGGTGAACGGGTGGGGGCATGTACGGATTGCCGTCGGTTCTGGGCGAGTTTTCGCGGCGACCAGATCGACGAAGCCGAGATCGAAGCGGTCAACAATCAGCTCGTCGCGACGGTCGGGACCTGTTCGGTGATGGGAACAGCCAGCACGATGGCCTGCATTGCGGAAGCCTTGGGCATGATGCTGCCGGGTGGCGCGTCCGCGCCTGCCGTGACTGCCGATCGCATCCGCATTGCGGAGCGCACCGGCGCGCAGGCCGTGGCGATGATCGGGCGAGACCTGAGTCCGGCGGCCATCCTGACGCCCAAGGCGATCGAAAACGCGTTGCGGGTGCTGCTCGCAATCGGCGGCTCGACCAACGGCATCATTCACCTCACGGCAATTGCGGGCCGGCTCGGGATTCGCATCGACCTTGAGCAGCTCGACCGGATGGCGCGCGAGACGCCGGTCCTCGTCGATTTGAAACCGTCTGGACAGCACTACATGGAAGACCTGCATCGCGCCGGCGGCCTGACCACGGTCATGCGCGAGATGAAAGGCCTGTTGCATCTCGACGCGCTCACTGTGACCGGCCGTACGCTCGGCGAGGAGCTGGATCTTGCCCCGGCGAGCTTCCCGCAAGAAGTGGTCCGCCCGTTTGACCGCCCGATCTTTCCGCAAGGCGGTATCGCGGTGTTGCGTGGCAATCTCGCGCCGGGCGGCGCGATCATCAAGCAATCAGCGGCAAGCGCCAGCCTGATGGAGCACGAAGGGCGGGCCGTCGTCTTCGAGGATGCGGAGGATCTGGCTCGCCGTATCGACGATCCGGAACTGGACGTGGAAGCGCATGACGTACTCGTGCTCAAGCGGATCGGTCCGGTCGGTGCACCCGGGATGCCGGAAGCCGGCTACATTCCGATCCCGCGCAAGCTAGGCCGCCTGGGTGTGAAAGACATGGTACGTATTTCGGATGGCCGCATGAGCGGCACGGCGTCCGGTACAGTGGTCCTGCACGTCACCCCTGAAGCGGCTATCGGCGGTCCGCTCGCGATCGTACAAACCGGCGACCGGATTCGCCTGAGCGTGGCAGAACGGTCTATCGAACTTGCCCTCAGCGACGAGGAAATGGCAGCTCGTCTCACGGCGTTGCCGGCGCGTCAGGTCAATCCCGACGAGCGTGGTTATCGCAAACTCTTCCTGACGACGATCACTCAGGCCGACGAGGGCTGCGACTTTGACTTTCTGCAAGCGACCCGGATCACCGCGACCGTTCCCGGCGACGGAAACAAGGGTTAAAGGTCATATTTTCGTATAGGCTCGCGGCTTAGATCATTTTGCGGACCATTTTTATGAGCAACGCTGCCAGGCCCAAACGCTCCGATACGCCCACTGCGAAGACGGTCGAGCGCGACCGCAATATCGACGAGATGCTGCGAAGCGTCTCGGACGAGCTCGAGGAGCAGATTGTCCTTGGCGTTCTGCACCCGCGCGAACGGCTGGTGGAAGACGATCTGTGCGAGCGCTTCAACCTGAAGCGCCACGTCGCACGTCAGGTGCTGGCGGAGTTGGAGCGGCGCGGCCTGGTGGAGCGCCGCAAGAATGTAGGCGCGCTGGTCAAGTCGTTTACACCGCGCGAGGTCACTGAACTGTATGCGCTACGCGAACTGCTGGAAGCAGACGCGGCGAGGCGCATCGTTTTTCCGGTCACTAGCGAAGCGCTCGATGCGTTAGAGGCAATTCAGGCAGAGCACGACGAAGCGGCCGTCGCCGGCGATCTGCGGCGCGTGTTCCGCTCGAACATGGCTTTTCACCATGCATTCTTTGCGTTGTCGGAAAGCCAGGTTCTAACCGAGGCGATTCACGAGTATGAACGCCGCACGCATGCCATCCGTTCGGTATCTATCGTGTTTCCTCAGTATCTGGAGAAGGCGCGCGCCGAGCATCACCAGATGATCGAGGCGCTCCGAACCGGCGACCGGGAATCGTTGATCAAGTTATGCCGGGAGCACCTGGTGCCATCGCGCGATGCGTATCTTGAAGCGCACCACCGCCGCTCGGTAGGCTACGCGGTACAGAAGGGCGAAACCGAATAACCGTATTTACCTGAATCACAGAGAGGGTATCAATGACTCGAGTACTGATTACCGGCGCGGCCGGTCACATCGGACGTGTGCTCCGCGCCGGTTTCCAGGGCCACTATGCACTGCGCCTCGCCGATATTGCGCCGCAGGCGGAGGCGCAGGCAGGCGAGGAAATCGTGACCGCGGACATCACGCGGCTGGAGGATCTTCTGCCGGCCATGGAGGGTGTCGACGTCGTCGTGCATCTCGCGGGCATTCCTGACGAGGATCGCTGGGAACGCATCCGCGATATGAACATCGAGGGTTGCTACAACGTGTTCGAAGCGGCGCGGCAAGCGGGCGTCAAGCGCGTGGTGTTCGCGAGTTCGAACCATGCTGTGGGTTTTCATCGTCGCGACCGGATGATCGACAATACCGTCGAGCCGCGCCCCGATAGCCGCTACGGCATCTCGAAGGTGTTCGGCGAGGCGCTTGGCCGGATGTACGCCGACAAGCATGGCATGTCGGTCGCGTGCATCCGGATCGGCTCGTTCCGCCCGGACGACCGGCCAACCGCACCGCGGCACCTCTTCACATGGATCAGCCATCGCGACATGGTGCAGGTGGCGCGCCGCTGTATCGACTATCCGGACTTCCACTTCGCGGTCGTGTATGGCGTATCCAATAACGCGCGCAATCGCTGGGACAACGCCAACGTGCGCTATCTCGGGTTCGTGCCGGAAGATGATGCCGAACTGCACGCGGCTGAGATCGCGGCAATGGGCAGGGCGGAAGATGCGCGCGAAGCGCTGTTTCATGGCGGCTTCGGCTGCCTTGTCGAATTCGACGGTGATCCGCTCCGGATCGATTGAGTGCGGCGGTCCATCGTCGGGACGATTGCGCCGCCCGCGTTATAGCAGGCGGTCGCCTCGTTCATTCGGCCAGCGGGCCCACCTCGAAACTGAAGTTCGCAACGCCATCCACTCCGCCTGCGACCTTGTCGCCTGGGCGGAGTGCGCCGACGCCGGCGGGTGTTCCGCTGAAGATAAGGTCTCCCGGCTTCACAGTCACGGCCTGAGACACGTAACTGATGATGTCTGCGACAGGCCAGATCATCTCGCTGAGATCGCCTTGCTGGCGGACTTCGCCATTCACGGACAACCAGATCCGTCCGCTGGATGGATGTCCTAACTCGGACGCCGGCTTGATCTCGCTCACCGGCGCAGACGCGTCAAAGCCTTTCGCCCAGTCCCACGGGCGGCTCAGTTTCTTCGCCGTCGCCTGGAGATCCCGGCGTGTCAGATCGACGCCGACTCCATAACCCCAGACAAAATCGAGTGCGTTCTCGGGGGCGATGTTCTTTCCTTCCTTGCCGAGCGCAATGACGAGTTCAATCTCATGGTGCAAGTCGGAGGTAAGGGGCGGGTACGGCAGCACGCCGGTCGCTGGCGCGACGGCATCGGCAGGCTTGGAAAAAAAGAACGGAGGATCCCGGTCCGGGTTGGCACCCATTTCGCGCGCATGCTCTGCGTAGTTGCGCCCGACACAGAACACGCGGCGCACGGGAAAGCGGCTCGTCGAGCCGCTGACAGCAACGGAGGTGATCGTGGGTGGTGTCACTGAGTATTCGGTCATGGTAAGCCTCGCGAGTAGTAGTGGCCTACCTACGATATCGCCTTGCGAACACGCCGTGCAGGACAAATCCGCTGAACACCAGGACGATCTTACGGTGCTCCTTTGCGCGCGGTTGCGCCACCGTTTCGTTGCCCCGCACTGCGCTGCATGTCGCGAAAATCGCTCGGAGATTGACCGACCGACTGACGAAACCGCCTCGAAAAATAGGCTTCGTCGCGATAGCCGACCAGAAACGCAATGTCCTTGATGCGCCGGTTGTCGTTTGCCAACAAATCCTTTGCACGTGCGATGCGTCGCTCGGTCACCCACTTGACAAATGTCCGGCCCGTCTCTTTCTTGATCAGATGCGCAAGATAGTTCGGCGATAGGAACGCAGCGGCGGCGGCAGAGGTCAGAGACAGTGCGTCGCTCGCGAGATGCTCATTGACATGACGGTCGACACGGACCAGAGCGTCTCGTCGGCCGAGTCTTTGGGCGTTACGCGAGGAGAGCCGAAGTAGCTGATCCGCGTATCGCTGGCATACGATCCCGATAAGCTGAAGAAGGTAGCCGCGTAGAAGAGCGGTCGAACCGAAGCGCCGCGTCTCGTCGACCTTCAGCATGCGTGACAGAACCGGCTCGATTTCGACGAGATCGGCGTCCTCCAGAATGAAGTCGATGTACTCCTGAAGCCTGAATGGGGCGAGTTCGGGCGCCTGCGTGATCGACACGTCCTCGAGGTCGAGGGGATCCGCGATTCCGTCCGTATTGGCGCGTAGAAACGCTTGCGTAAAATTGATGACAATGAAGCGCGAATGCGCGGGGTGCGGTATCAGATGCAAGCGATGCGGCAGGATAAAGGCGACCGCACCCGCAGGAAATGGCCTGCGCACTCCGCCGATGTGCTGCTCGGTGTCTCCGCCGAGGTTGATCTGAATCTGAAAATATTCGTGCTTGTGCGGCTCGCTAATCGCAGGGCGCGACGCCTGGTCGCGAATGTAGAAATCCAGGCGATCGCTTCGCTCAGGCATCGCATAGGTGCGTGATACCACCACCGGTGATGCGCTCATGGCTGTGTGCTCCGATTGTTTCATGGTCGCGCTCGCGCCTATTACCCCGGAATCAGCACGCGACTGCGTGTGAGCACCTCTTTTGCCAGCTCCACGATGGTATCCGCGCCGCTACGACACTCTTCCTGATAGGCGACAAAAAACCCTTGCTGAGTGATCGGCCGTTCAGTGTTAAGCACGTGAATCAGCCCGGCATCGATCTCCGCGCGCATGATCGCGGGCGATAACACGGCCGCCGCATGTCCGGCCGCGACCAGCCGCGACATCATCGACAGGGAATTGCATGAGCTGATGTTATCCGGATTGCAACCGGCGCTGCGGAACCAGTTCATCACGAGTGAATGGTTCGATGACGGTTGCGAGACGGTGATGATCGGTACCGAAGCAAGATCGTGAGGCGTGACATTGCAGTTGGGCACGAGTTGCGGCGACGCAACCCAATGCAGATCGGTGAAGCCGATGGCGGTCTCGACCACGTGGGGCGCATCGGTGGAATCGTTCAGTATCGCTATGTCCAGTTCGTGCGCACCAAGCTTGCGTCCGAGTGCCACGCCCACATCGATCGTGAGTTCGATCTTCATGCGCGGATATCGCATCTTGAGTTGCGTCAGCAGATCTGCAAGCCCCGCGTGGGCGATGGACTCGATCGCGCCGAGACGTAGAAGCCCGTACATGGGGTCGGTACGCTTCGCAATCTGTTCGAGCTTTTCGGCGAGCTTTAACACCTGTTCCGCATTGGTGAGCGCGTCGCGGCCTGCGAGTGTCAGTTCGGAGCGGGTCCGGCTGCGCCTGAAGAGCTGTACGCCGAGATGTTCCTCGAACTCCTGGATGCGCGCCGAAATGGTCGGCTGCGTGAGGTGCTGATGACGCGCCGCCGCATGAAAACCGCCTAATCGCGCCACCCAATAAAAGGTTTCAATTTGCTGAAGAGAAATGCGCATGATCGAAGGTTTCTATCAGGTGGCGTCGCTGACTTTGATTATCTCCCGGAAAAATTGCATGCGTATACTGATCCACTCTTTTCGTTGCGCCGGAACATAGTGTGTCATTGACCATTCCTGCTTTTCCCGAGGAGCGGGCACGCGTCGGCGGCATCGGTCAGCCGTGCTTTCCCGTTCCACCGAAGGCGACCGATAGTCATCACCACATCTACGATGCGCGGTATCCAGTCGATCCGTCAGCGCAATTGCAGCCGCCCGACGCGACGGTCGCCGACTATCGCGTGCTGCAGCGGAGGCTCGGCGTGGAGCAACATGTCGTCGTTCAACCGTCTACGTATGGAACCGACAACCGTTGCCTGCTCGATGCCCTGTCGCAGTTCGGAAAGACCGCGCGCGGTATCGCGACCGTGCCCGTCACCGTGACGGACGGTGAGCTGGCCGGTCTTCACGATATGGGCATACGTGGGCTGCGCTTTAACCTCGAATACCTGGTCGGCGTCACGGTATCGATGATGGAGCCGCTCTCGAAGCGGATCGAACCGCTCGGCTGGCACATTCAAGTCAATGCCACCGCTGCGCAGCTACTCGCGCATCGGCAGTTGCTTGCGAGTCTGTCGTCGCCGCTCGTGATCGATCATATGGGGCAGATCCCGCAACCGGGCGGCGCGGAGCATGCCGCGTTCCGGATGGTCGAGGCGCTGCTGGCCGGCGGCCGTACCTGGGTCAAATTGAGCGGACCCTATCTCGTGTCGCGAAGCGGAGCGCCGGTCTACGCCGACGCCGGCATGGTCGCGTTCAGGTTTGCCCAGCTTGCCGCGGACAGGATGCTGTGGGGATCGGATTGGCCTCACCCGACGCAAGCGGCCGGCAACAAGCCGGACGCTGCCCGCTTGCTGGACGATCTGACGCTGTGGATACCGGATGAATCGACGCGGCATCGAATCCTCGTCGAAAATCCTGCAAGGCTCTACGGCTTCTAGCGTGCGTGCGGCGCACCGCGCCGCCTGCTTTAGCGCTTGCCGATGTAGGCAACCACGTCGATCTCTACGAGCACACCCTGCAGACCGGCTTCCACGGTCGTTCGCGCCGGTTTGTGCTGGGCAAACCAGCTCGCATAGAGCGCATTGAAGCGGCTAAAGAGCGTCAAGTCGGTTAGATAGACGGTGACCTTGACGACGTCCTCCAGTCCCGCGCCGGCGGCGGTCAGTACCCGCTCGATATTGGCGAGCGTCGCACGGGTCTGCTCTTCGATCGTGTCGCCGATCACCTTCCGGTCGGCGTCGCGCGGCGTCTGGCCGGACAGGAAGACGAAGTCGCCCGCGATCATCGCGGAAGAATAGTGCCCGCCTGGTTTGAGGTCGGTCGGATTGACGCCGCGCAATGCACGGGGCGTGCCATTGTCGTTCATGTTTTTCCCTTCGCCTTGATCTGGTGTTTTTCGATTTGCCGCATGACGTGCGTGGCTGCGTCGCGTTGTAGCGTTTCAATCGACGCCTACCCGCTGCGGGTCTCGCGTCCTATCGACGGCTCCCGAGTTGCTCACGCACTTCCCACGAGCCTTCGGCGTTAAGCACCATCGCGCGAGGGTAGAGATAAGCAGTCGTGCAAGCGTGACGCGGCAATAACATCACCCGGTCGCCGACAGCCAGATCGGTGTTTTCGACCACGACATGCTCTTCGCTCATCATGACGATCTTGCCGTCCCAGCGAAACCGCTCGGCCAGCGGCTTGTCCGGCGAGATGGCCTTCGAGCCCGCGTCGAGCGTGGCGGTTGTGCCGTTGCGTGAAATTACCGTTGCCAGCACATATGCGCTCGGCGTCCAGCCGAGCGCGGGCAATTCCAGGTCGTGTTGAGCGCTCGAATAGGTCCAACTGCCAGGGGACACGAAGTTGGCGAGCGTGCGCGGCCACAGATCGAACGTATAGCTGCCCCCGGCGATGAGCCACGTCGACAGTCCCTCTGCATCGGCTGAGCCCGTCAACGCCGTCACTTTCTCCACGATGGCGGCCACCCGCGTGCGGCGGGCGGCACTGTCGAGATCATGGATATGGCCGTCGTAGACATGCCATCCTCCAAAGCAGCCGATCGTGGCCAGCTCGCGGGCCAATTGCAGTGTCGCCGCTGCTATCGGCGCTCCAGTTCTGCCCATGCCGGCATCCAGATCGATGAGCAGCGCGAGATTGGTCAACGGGACCCCGTTCGTCGCGAGACGCCACGCGGCTACGCCTGCCGCCGAGTCGACGAGCGCGTCGACCTGTGCGTCCGGATGGGCGTGCGCCAGCGCGAGCACGGTACGGATATGAGCGTGGTTCACGGTTGGATACGCCCAGACGACGTGTTTCGCGCCGGCCTCGAGCACCATCGCCACTTCCGCTACGGTAGCGGCCTTGAATGCGCTTACGCCCTCGCGAATCAACCTCTCGACGATCCATCCGGCGCGATGCGTCTTCACATGCGGCATGAGCCGCTCCACCCCTCCACACGCACGAGCGGTCGCATGCAGGTTATCGACGATGCCGCGCTCGGATACGATGAAACACGGTGTCTGCAATTCTTCTGGCAAGCTGACGGCCCACGACGGCGCGCGTCTAAGCGTGGTACTCGAAAGGTCGGACATGGTTGGTACGTTAAGAAATGAAAAGGGCGGCGCCCTCAGGAGTGCGAAGGCTCTGCGAGGTATCCGTCGACGTGTGCCCTGAGCTGGCCCAGCACGTGTGCATGCTGTTCCCACGACAGCCGGTCGACGCTCATCTTCGGTGTCGCGGGGCGGTCGATGCGGCTATCGTCGACCGCTTGCCCGACGTCGACGGCCACCGCGAGATACGCCCGGTCGCGCTCCGGCGTGAAGTCGGTGAGCAGTCGCGCCGCTGCGTCTCGGGGCGCGACCATCGCCATTGCGGATACCAAACCCCAGCCGCCCCAGTTCGAGACGCTGGAAACAATCAGATAGTCCGCGGGAATGGCTGCGCTGATCAACGGGCCGTTGGGAATGTCGTGATGGACGATTTCCTCGGGCAACACGCCCATGCCGATTTCATTGCCGCCGTCGCCGATGCCGATCGTGACCCACGGACGCGGCCACTCGGGATCCTCGAACAGAAGATGCAGCGGAGCGGTATCGTCGGACATATCCGCGCCGTACTCGCGGTGCGGCTTGCCGTCGCTCGCGGGCGACACCCGCTCGATCGCGATCAGATGCGTGATCGGACGTTCAGCCTCGCTTAGCCGGGCTCTCAGCGACTTGACCGATGCCGTGCTCACCGAGGTGATCTCGAACGCCACGTCTTTCGGCAATTCCGTGGTGACTGCCCAGACCGCCTTGCAGCATGGCGCGTCCGAGATCACCGTTACCGGTATGCCGAGGTTCGAAAGTGCGGCGGCCAGATGGGCCATGCCGCCCAGCCCGTCCGTCTCCGGCGACGGCGGGACGGCATTGCGTATGAAGAAGCCGGTCACGATACCGACGTGGGCGTTCGGCGTGCTCATGATCGAGCGTGCGGCCGCTTCCAGCTGCCCTTCAACGAACCGCTTCATGCGGCCAATGTCGCGCCGGACGGTTTGGCCAATGATGTCTTCGACTTTTGCTATTCCCATTATCCAATCTCAGTAGCAACGTTGTTCATGCGAAACGCGACGATCGCTCAGACCGGAATCTTCGTTTCATAATCGATTCCGATCGAACAGAGCAGCAGGCCGACGCCCATTGCGGCGAAACACATCAGTGCGAGGAAATAGGAGCCCGTGAATTGAACGATCGCGCCGATCGCAATCGGGATCACCATGCCGCCGAGATTCCCACCGAAGTTGAGCAGACCGCCGAGCACGCCCACCTTGTTGCGCGAGGCGAGCATCGCGGGGATCGACCAGTACAGACCGCCCCACCGCAGAAAGAAGAGCGTGATGGACAGCAGGATCACGACCATCGTGGGGCTCGTCGCATGTGCCACTGAAAACACCGCAATCGTGGCAACCACGCCGGCGATGCCGAAGATCGTGCGCATGACGCGGTTCGGCGCGGCGCCGCTGGCGAGCCACTTGTCGGCGACGTAGGCACCGAAGAGTTCGCCGATAAACCCGCAGAAGAAGATCACGAAGCTGGCGCCGCCCATCTGCTGAATGTTGAAGCCCTGCACTTTCTGCAGATAGGTGGGCATCCATGTCAACAGGCCGTAGTAAAGCGTCGTGCAACACATGAAGCCGACGAACATCAGCAACACTGAGCGATACCTGAAGAAATCGAGCGAGTTGCCTGACAGGTTTTTCGCTTCCTTTTCATCTTCCTTGCGCCGGGCTCGCTCGATGTGTTCCGCTTCGGCTTCATTGACCCCGGCGTGATCGCGCGGTTGATTCTTGATGTAGTACCAGGCGCCTACGCCGCATAGGACCGTGCCGACGCCGGCGATCGCGAACGCCGTGCGCCATGAGTGCGCGACTACGATCAGCCAGGTGATCAGCACTGATCCGAGCGCCGCGCCGAGCGGCGAACCGCCATCCATCAGCGATGCGCCACGGACCCGCTCATGCTGTGTGAGCCACATCGCATTGAGCGCACCGCCCGCCGAGGCCACGGGCGCTTCTGCGACACCGAGTCCGAGCCTCGTGGCGAGCAGGAACATCGCATTGGTCGCCAGCGCGCCAAGACCCTGGAAGGCACCCCAGAGCAAAGTGCACAGCGCGAGGACCAGCCGCGGCTTGAAGCGGTCGACTGCCATGCCGCCTGGAATCTGCATCAGCGTGTACGACCAGAAGAACGAACTCATAATGAGGCCTTGCATGACCGGCGTAAGCGTGAACTCGCTTGCGATCATCGGCATCGCGACGGACAGGGATGCACGATCGATGTAGTTGACCGTAACCAGCAGCAACATGATGAGAAAAATCTTCCAGCGAACCGATGTCTTCGGCTCGGCGTGCGCCACGACCGCTGCAGTTGCTCTGCTCATGCCTGTTCTCCTGATTCGTCGCTATTTGTATGTCAGATACGCGCCCGGCGCGTTGCGCATCGGCGATGGTTGAACCGGTCATCTGCCACGCCTCAGGCGACCGTTCAGTGCTGCTTGATATTGAGTATAGGGTCGCGGATCTGAGCGGAGATAATCGAAAGTGGCCCGGGCAATCGATAGAAATCGCTGATCATGCGCTGGGCCAAAGATGATTTGGTGAGGAACGGGCCGGCGTATCAATTGGTTGCGGGTTCGCTCCTGTGCACGAGATTGATAGTGGGTACAAGCATCAGGGAGACGACCGCACCGATCGATATCATCAGGATGGAAGAGAACGTGAGATGGAGCGACTGGTGGAGCGCAAGTCTCGCCGCAGCGTTGACGATAGCGTCGCCTGGTACCGGGCCAAGAAGCTGTCGCAACTGATCGGAGGTAACCGCTGCGGTGCCGGTCGAATGAGTCAGCCCATAATTCAGAACCGCACCAAACACGGCTGCACCAAGCGTACTGCCGAGGTTACGGGAGAAGAGGTTGGACGCCGTCGCGCTGCCGCGTTCCGACGGCTTGACTATTTCCTGGATCAGAATAAGTGAGCTCACGCTAACTATTCCCATCCCCAAGCCCATAATCAACGACCCGATTCCTGCAAACAGCGGCGTGCTCTGTGGGGTCAGTGCTGCGAAGACCACGGCGCCAATCGGCAAAAACATGCTGCCGCCGATGAGGGTGCGCCGCAGTCCGAGCCGGTGGAAGGAGCGTGCTGCAATGGTAGCGCCCGTTGGCCAACCGACCATTATCATAGTCAACGCGAGGCCTGCCACCACCGGGGACCTGCCCAGGACGCCCTGTACATACATGGGAAGGAAGCTGGTCAGCCCCATTAGCGCCATTCCCGAAAGGACAGTGGCTGCATTGCAGGCCGCGATTGGCCGGTGCCCCCACAAGGAAAATGAAATCATGGGGTCGGCGGCCCGTCGCTCCTGGAGAACGAAGAGCGCGCCGCATATCACGAACAGAGCAAACTCGAGGATGGTGCGGCTACTGACGGATGTCCCAACATTCGTCAGCGCCACCATGAGAGCGCCGATGCATGCGGCGAAGAGCGTTGCGCCGACGATATCGATCGAAGGGCGTTCGCGCCTTTCCTGTTCGTGTAGAAAGACGATGAAGCCGGCGGCGGAGGCGAGGCCAATTGGGATATTGATCCAGAAGATCCAGGCCCATGAAAGGTCGCGAATGAGCACGCCACCTGCCATCGGTCCGACGACCGCAGCGATGGCCCAGACACTGGCGAGATAACCCTGGATCTTCCCTCGTTCGCGTGCCGGATACAGGTCGCCCACGATAGTGAGCGCAACAGGCTGGATCGCACCGGCGCCGACACCTTGAATCAGTCGAAACGCGATCATTGCGGGCATGGACCGTGCAAAACCCGCGAGCACTGATCCCACCAGAAAGATGGCGATGCCAACGAGCATGGTGGGCTTACGACCGTACAGGTCGGCGAGCTTGCCGAATACGACCGTCATCGCGGTCTGCGTGAGCAGAAACGAGGAGAAGACCCAGCTATAAAGATGCAGGCCGCCCAATTGAGTCACGATTTGCGGCATCGCTGTAGACACAATGGTCGCTTCGATAGCGACCATTGCCATTGACGCCATGACCGATGCAATAACGAGCGGTCGTACTGTTTTCAGGTGTTGTGACATGCCGTTTTGTAGAAGGGGTGTCGTCCGCGGGCAGACTTGCTCCTGTAACTTGCGTGGATCTCGGGCCATTCCAGAAATCTGGCGTGACACGCCCACGAAGATCAGGATGTCTCGATAAGTGGATTGGGGTGAGTCAGCGGCTCGCGCCCACGGACGATTTATTCTATTATCACACAAGTCTTCACTTGACGACTTGCTGCGCTTGAGGCCGTCAGCGGGACTGCCCGCGAGCTGGAGCCGGTTGCCAGTGTTTTCTGTCGCGCGCTGCTACTCCGACGCGGCGACGGCGATCCGTGCTAGCGCGCCGAGACGCTCGACCGCTTTTTCCAGGTTGTTCGTCCACCGATAGCCGGCGTTCAATCGCAGACAATCGTCGTAGGCGCCGCCCTGGCCGAATAGATGTCCTGGGGCAAAACCGATACCCTCGGTGCGTGCCTGCTCAAACATTGGGCGTGTGCTGACGCGAAGGTGGCCGGTGGCGGGCAACTTTAGCCAGAGAACGAATCCACCGCGTGGGTGGCTCATTTCTGTGCCGTCGGGAAAGTGACGGAGGACAGCATCGCGTAGTTCATTCTGCTGGTCCTGCAGCGCACCTTTGAGCCGTCTCAGGTGCAAGGCGAAACCACTGCTGGAGAGCATCCCGGCGACTGCGGTCTGCTGTAATTCGGCCGTGGCCATGCTGGTGGTGTATTTCAGTGCCCGAACTTTATCGCTAAACTTTCCCGCCGCAATCCAGCCAAGGCGCAAGCCGGGACACAGACTCTTCGAGAAGCCGCCGCATAGAAGCACATTGCCGGACGTATCGAAGGCCCGTGCCGGACGCGGCCGCGGCTCGTCATAGCAGACGTCTCCGAAAATGTCGTCCTCGATCAAAGGGATGTTGCGCGCTTGCAGCAGCCTCACGAGCGCCGCCTTGTCCGCGTCTGACGCGATGCTGCCAACCGGGTTGTTGGCGTTTGCGATCGTGACGACCGCATTGATACGCGTCTCATTGAGCGCATTTTTCAGCGCGTCGAGATCCATCCCGGTGCCGGTCCGGCACGGAATCGGCAGGACCCGCAGTTCGAGGGCGCCCAACATTTGCAGCAACACGAAATAAGTCGGCGACTCGACTGCCACGACATCGCCGGGTCGCGTCACGGCCCTGAGTGCAAGATTCAGCGCTTCGATGCAGCCGTTGGTAACAACCAGTTCGTCCGGGGCGAGTTCGCAGCGATACTGCATCGCCTGACGAGCGATCTCTCGCCGCAGGTCAGGGTGTCCCGCCCCCCGCGCATGCGCACCGAGCAAGTCCGGTTGCTGGTACGCACGGCGGCGTAGCAGGACGCTCAGCCTGTCGACCGGATACAGCGAAGGCTCCCCGACAGCGAGGTCCAAACGAACCGCACACGGCGCACCTACCATTGCAAGGTGATCACGGGCCTGGGCATCGAGTTCTGGCGGTGGGTTGGGCCACGCTGTTGCTCGCGCGGGGCACGAGTGCTCCGGTCGCCTGGCGACAAAATAACCGGATCGGGGGCGAGCCTCGATATGACCCTGCGTTTCCAGCCAGCGCAGGGCCTGCACTGCGGTAGTGAAGCTCACGTCGTGTTGCACGGCCAGCGTACGCACGGACGGTATGCGACTGCCGTCGTGTAGTCCTGCGTGGACGATTCCTTCCCACAATTGCTGGGCGAGTCGTTTATATCGTGGCAAAACGAATTTGGTTGCCTGCATGCTGTTCAATTCATCGCCGCGAATCTGTTATCTAACAGATTCGCCTTTGCTGTGTATTGGCCTAACGCTATCGGAATGCCAGGATCGCTGCTCTTTGGAGGAAATCTGATGAGCTCTGCAATCTGCTACGACTTCCGCAGCGACACCGTTACCCGACCCGGCCCTCAAATGCGTGCCGCAATGGCAGAGGCCGAAGTGGGCGACGACGTTCTCGGAGACGATCCGACCGTCAATCGACTGGAAGCAACAGTCTGCGAAATCCTCGGCAAGGAATCCGCCCTGTTTGTGCCGTCGGGCACGCAGGCCAATCTTATCGCACTCATGTCGCATTGCGAGCGCGGCGACGAGTATATCGTCGGTCAGAAAGCCCACTGCTATCGCTGGGAAGCCGGTGGGGCCGCAGCACTCGGGAGTATTCAGCCGCAGCCGTTGACCAATCAGCCGGATGGGACGCTGTCGCTCGCTGATATCGAACAGGCCGTTAAGCCAGATGATCCACATTTCGCTCGCACGCGTCTGCTCGCGCTCGAAAACACAATCGGCGGGAAGGCCCTGTCTTTGGCCTATGTCGACGCCGCCACTTCACTTGCCCGCCGGCATGGCCTTTCATGCCATCTCGATGGTGCGCGTGTGTTCAATGCGGCCGCCGCACTGGGCGTGCCGGTGGCGACGCTGGTCGCACCGTTCGACTCCGCATCCGTCTGCCTGTCAAAGGGATTGGGAGCGCCTATCGGGTCGGTGCTTGCCGGTTCGGCTCCTTTTATCTCGCGGGCGCGGCGGCTGCGCAAGATGCTTGGCGGAGGCATGCGGCAGGCCGGCATCATGGCGGCAGCCGGACTGTATGCGCTTGAGCACAACGTCGATCGGTTAAAGGTTGACCACACCAATGCCAGGATTCTCGCGCAGGGTTTGTCGGCATTCCCCGGCTTGACCGTGTCAGCGCCCGACACGAATATCGTCTTCGTCAATGTCGCCGAAGAGATAGCAGGGGTGTTTTCCGGTCACCTGGCAGCACACGGTATTGCCGTCACGTCTGTGTACGGCACGACGCAGCAGCGCTGGGTTACGCACCTCGACGTCTCCGCGGATGCCGTCGAGGCTGCGCTCACCGTCGTGCGGGACTTCTTTGGCGGGCGATAAGGTCGTGAGTCGGCTGTTCGCAAAGCTCGGGCACGTTGGTCGTTAGCAAGCAGGTACACAGGTAGTGAGAGTGGTCGCATAGGGAGCGATGTTGAAACTTCAGAATGTTCGCACCGGTACGCGGGTTGCTGTGGGTTTTGGTCTGATTCTGTTTGCGCTCGTCGCGCTAACGATTGTAGGGATCACGCGAGTCAACAAGATCAATGCGAGCCTCACGACAATCAACGACATTAACAGTGTCAAGGAAACCTATGCGATTGCGTTCCGCGGAAGTGTCCACAACCGCGCAATAGCGCTGCGCGACGTGGTGCTCGTGCCGCCGGGAGAACTTCCATCGGTGCTGTCACGTATCAAGGAATTGAACGAAGCGTACCAGCAAGCAGCCGGTCCACTCGACAAAATGGTTGCCGCGCGCGGCGCGGCGTATAACGACGAGCAGCCGGCGCTGACAGCCATCAAGGCCGACGAGGCTCGCACGCTGCCCTTGATGGCCGACGTGATTGCAAGGCAGCAGGCGGGGGACACAACCGGTGCGCAGCGCGTGCTGCTTGATCAGGCCCGGCCGGCATTCGTCGACTGGCTGAACGCCATCGATCGCTTCATCGATCTCGAAGCGCAGTTGAACGGCGCACAGGGAAACGCGGCGCGGGAAGTTGGGCGCACATTCCAGGTGCTCATGCTCGTGCTGACCGCGCTGGCAATCTCGATAGGCGGTGTGATTGCCTATTGGATCACGCATGACATCACGCGGGCGCTTGGCGGCGAACCGGGTCAGGTCAAGCATCTCGCTGACGCGATCCGCAGCGGCGACCTGTTCCAGGGGGTGCGGGTACGACCTGGTGACAGCGACAGCATACTTGCGACCATGGAGCGGATGCGCAACGCACTGCATGAGGTCGTCGAAAGCGTGCGGCAGCATGCCGACGGCGTCTCGACGACAAGTATTCAGATCAGCCAGGGCAATGCAGATCTGTCGACGCGCACCGAATCGCAAGCTGCGTCGCTGCAACAGACTTCAGCGTCGATGGATCAACTCACCGGCACCGTCAAACAGAATTCGGATAGCGCCAGGCAAGCCAGTGCAGTAGCGACGGCGGCGGAGGAGATAGCCACGCGCGGCAGTCAAACTGTGCAAAGCGTTGTTGAAACGATGGACGGAATCTCGGCATCGTCTGAGCGGATGGCGGAGATCATTTCGGTCATCGAGGGCATCGCGTTCCAGACTAACATTCTCGCGCTCAATGCAGCTGTGGAAGCTGCTCGAGCGGGCGAGGACGGGCGTGGCTTCGCGGTTGTCGCGAGCGAGGTCCGCTCGCTCGCGCAGCGCGCAGCGACCGCTGCAAAGGAAATCAAGGCGCTTATCGATGAATCGGTCCAGCGTGTCCAGGCAGGGTCGTTCAGGGTGCGCGACGCCGGGGCGACGATGGCCGAGATTTTGCAATCTGTACGGCAGGTCAACGAGATCGTGGCCGAGATCGCCGCGGCGTCGGAAGAGCAGAGCATCGGCATCGAGCAGGTCGGACAGGCCATCGTGCAAATGGACGAAGCGACGCAACAAAATGCCGCACTGGTTGAACAGGCATCGGCGGCTACGCGATCACTGGAAGAGCAGGCCTTTGCGTTGCGCAGCGCAGTCGGCGCTTTCCGGATACGCGGTTCGTTGCCAGCGGAGCGTGATTGATCCGCTCGTCTTGAGCTTCGGTCACCCTTGCGCATGACTGTCGAAACTCTTACCGATCACCAATCCGCCCCGGACGTGTTCTCAGTCGACCGCCCCTTCGCCACCCAAAAGCGTGGGGCCGGTATCGTTCGGGCTGGCAGTGGATGGCGTGCGACCGAGAAACCCAAGCACGACGAGCGCGGAGGCCAGCGTGATTGCCACAAGAATATGGAGCAGGATGCGGAACGCACCATCGTACGCCTGCGCGAGAATGGGCTGCCCCAGCACGGGCAGAAGAGCGACGGCGTGTGGCAGATCGCCGGTTGCCACGCGCTGGGCGGCTTCCGCGGCGGCATCGCGCGAAACGAGCGGGAACGCAGCGAGTGCATCGGATAGCCTTAGACGTGTGAGGACCGCCAATATCGCACCGGCGATTGCGAGCGTCATGCCCTCTCCGGCTACACGCGTCGTGCTGAAGATGCCGGTTGCCATGCCCGCGCGTTCCTTTGGAACGACGCTGACTGACAAGCCATCCATCAGGCCCCACGGCAGGCCGGCTCCGACTCCGATGACGAAAAGCGGCAGCGTCAGGGCACCGGATGGCGCGTCAGGCGCGATGCCACTGAACCAGAGCATACCGACGGCCGCTACGACGAGGCCGACCGCTGAAATGACACCGGCCGACATCCATCGCGTGAGAAATGCAGCCGTGATAGGCACAAAGAGCATCGGCGCCGAGAGCGAGACCATCATCAAGCCGGCGTCAATCGCAGAATGTCCTTCAATTCCGATGAATCGCGTGGGCAGGACCAGAAGCAGGGTAACGTAACAAAATGCCGTCGCTAGCGGGAGCACTTGCACACCCACGAAGCGCGGATAGCGAAACAGCGAGAGGTCGAGCATTGGCCGGGAAGCACGTTTTTCGATCCAGACGAACGCGATGAATACCGCTACGGCGCCCGAGAACAGTCCAATGATGAGCGGGCTGTTCCAGCCGCTTTCCGGCCCCTGCAACAGCCCGAATGTGAAGAGTGTCAGCGCGGCGGTAAAGCTGGCGGCGCCAGGCCAATCGAGGCCTATGGCATTGGGGTCGTACGATTCTCTTAGCTTCGGAACGCCGAGTGCAAACCCGGTCAAGCCGATTGCGGCATCCACAAGGAAGAACGAACGCCAACCGAACGTCTCCGTGAGAAACCCGGCGAGTAGTGGGCCAAGCGCCAAGCCGAGACCGAAGGTGGTGCCGAGCATGCTGAACGCGCGGGCGCGCCCAGGTCCGTCGAACTCCTGTGCGAGCGCTGCCGACGCGCCGGCCAGGACCAATGCGGCGGCAATGCCCTGTAGCGCACGCTGAAAATCGACCCACAACAGAGTCGGCGCCGCGGCGATTCCAAGTGACGTCAGCGCGAAGAGCACCACGCCTATGGCGAATACACGTTTTCGTCCGAACAGATCGGCAAGCGCTCCCGAGGCCATCAGACTGCTGCCGAAGCTCAGCATAAAGGCGTTGAGAATCCAGTTGACCGCCACTGGGCTGCCTCCCAAGGCGGTGCCGATGGCCGGCGCGGACACGGCCGCACCGCCGAAATTCAGCGGCAGCACGAGCACTGCGATGCAAATGCCCACGAGGATCAGCATCTGCTGCGAGGCGCTACGGGGGGCCGCTACGTCTACTGTCGGCACGACACCGGCCGAGGCGGCCGGTCGTGCTGCGGACGGGGTACCGTTCTTTTCCTGCACGGACTCTCTCTCTGTTCAACTTCCACGGTTACGTCCATCAGGACATGCGAATTCGCCCGGTGCAATGTCGCGCTATCGCGATGCGGCCCGCGTATGACCACTCACCTCCCGGCCTGCATCCGGTTCTATGCCGATAAAGTAGAGGACCGAGATCAGCACCAGTACGGCCACTAGCAGGAAAGCGACCCGGAAATCAGCCAGTGAGAGCTGTGCGTGATTTCCATGAACCAGGACCGCAGCGTGCAGCGCGATCGCACCAAATGCGATGCCCAGGCCGATGGTCATCTGCTGGACCATACTGAAGAACGTGCTCGCCGAACTCATTCGCGCCGGCGGGACGTCCGCGAACGCGAGCGTGTTAATGCTTGTGAACTGCATCGACCGGCACAGGCCGCCGACCAGCAACACCAGCATGATCAGCGCGCGCGGCGTGTCCGGCGAAAGCAGGCTGCACAACGCGATTGTCCCGGCGGTAAGCAACCCGTTGACGATCATGACCTTGCGAAAGCCAAAGCGTTTGAGGATCGGCGTGGTGACGGTCTTCATGCCCAGATTGCCGGCCGCGTACGCGAGCACCAGCAAACCCGCAGCGAATGCATTCAGCCCGAAGCCCAACTGGAACAGCAGTGGTAACAGGAAGGGTGAGACGCTAACCGAAACGACATATAACGAACCGCCGTCGAGGGTCACGCGGAACGTCGGAATTCGCCAGGGCGAAAGATCGATCAGAGGGTGTTCGGCGCGGCCGAAATGCCGTATGGCCAGGAGTGCAGCGACAAAGCCACAGATCAGCGCGGCGGTCGTGATGCGCCAATCGCTATGCAGTTGTCCGACCAGGACCATGCCGTACATCAGGCAAGTCAGCGCGATACCGCTCAGCACGAACCCCGGCACATCGAAGGGACGGCGGGTGGGTTCGCGGTAGTTCGGAATGAATAGGGCGGTTAGCGCCAGACCCAGCAAACCGATCGGTATGTTTAGCAAAAAGATCCAGCGCCAGTTGAAATAAGTCGAGATAAACCCGCCTAGCGCTGGACCCAACACCGGTGCAGCGAGGCCGGGCCACGTGATATAGGCGATCGAGCGCATCAGGTGACGCTTCTCGGTGCTGCGCAGCACGGCGAGGCGGCCTACCGGCACCATCATTGCGCCGCCGATTCCCTGCAGGATCCGCGAAATGGTGAATTCGACGAGGCCGTTACTCAGCCCGCAAAGTATCGAGGCGCCGGTGAACACGATGATCGCGCCACCGAACACCGACCGTTGCCCAAAGCGGTCGGCCACCCATCCGCTGATTGGAATGAAGACCGCGAGCGCCAGCAGATAGGCAGTCATGCCGATACTCAGGCTCACGGGTGTGACGCCGAACGTGGCGGCCATGTGAGGCAGTGCGGTCGCGATCACCGTCGCATCCAGGTTCTCCATGAAATAGGCACTGGCGACGATCAGCGCGATGATGACTGGCTGGCGGCTTGACAAAGACATGAGCGGAGAACGGAATCCGGGTTGTGCGACAGGTTCTCAAACGCTTCAGATCGAGGCGTTTGCAGTCGGTGGCAATCAAAGATGGGGCTCGCTTCGCGGTAGCCTGAGATAATGAATGGCTGCGCCCGGGTGCCTGGCGAGACTCTTCCTCATACCCGGACGATATACTCTACCAAACCATAAGTCGTCATGTGAAGACTTATTTTTTAAAAACGATGGACACGGGAGCGTTATGAAGGCCAAACTGATGGATGTTGCAGAGCCGGGTAGCAAGACCGTAGCGGGTCGCGCGCCGATCAAGCGGCCGATGAAGAAAGCACCGCAGCGTCTGCCACGCGCCGAGCGTCAGGCGCGCGTGCTGGAGAAGGCCGCCGAATATTTCGCCGAGCACGGCCTGAACGCGCAGACGCGCGCGATTGCCGAGGCTTGTGGCGTGTCGCAACGTTTGCTGTATAGCCTGTTCCCTAGCAAGGCTGCGTTGATCGACGAAGTTTACAAGCGCGAAATCGTGGGGACCTTCAAGGCGATGTGGTTTGTTCAACTGAAAGACCGCAGTGTGCCTATTGAAAGCAGGCTCAATACTTTTTATCGCGAGTACTACGACACCCTGCTGACGCGGCAGTGGCTGCGCCTGTTCCTCTACTCTTCGCTTGAAGATCTGCAAATGGCGCCGACGTACACGAATGCCGTCGTGACGCATGCGCTCGAGATCATTGTCACTGAGACGGCGCACGAATTGGGACGCGGCGTACCGGCCGATCCGGATCATCTGACCGAGGTGGGCTGGCTGCTGCACGGCGCGGTATCCCACCTTGCGATTCGCCGCCGTATTTATTCGAACGACAACACCACGCCCAGCGACGCGGTGATTGCGATGCACGTGCGCGCCTTCCTCACGAGCGCGCCAGCGCTGCTTCCGGCGCTGGAAGGCTCCTGAGTTCGAGCCGCAAGGGGTTTCGTGTTCAGTCACCGATCGCTTCGGCGTCCTGCTCCCGGTTCGCTTGCCCGCGCATCAGCAGGAGCAGCGCGATAAGCACAAGGACTATCGTCAAGCCGACAAAGAGCAACGTCGCGCGTTGAATGTCGGCGAGTTGCACGGCGATGCCGAGGCCGATCACCGGTAGTGAGATCGCCACATAGAGCACGACGAAAAAGCTGGACGTGACTTCCGCGCGCCGGTGCACGGGCGCCGCGGACGCGATCTCGCCCAACCCGGCGCGCAAGCTGATGCCTTGCCCGATTCCTGCCAGGGCGGTGCCGAGCAAAAGCGTGCCGAGCGAGCGCTCCGGCACGCACAGGCCGACACACGTCAGTCCCACGACGAGTCCAATGCAGCCGGCCGCCTGCCGCCACCGGGCAGCAATGATCGTCTGGACGATCTGCCCGAGGGCGGAGCACGCGAACAACAGGAACACAATCGAGCCGGTCACGATGCCGCTGTGAAAGCCGAGCACGACCCGAATCAGTTGAGGGGCGACCGCCGCAAAGAAGCCCACCACGACGAAACCGGCAAACCCCGCCAGCGCGGCAGGAATGAACACATGGCGTACCTCGGCAGGAAGCGAAATTCTCTGGATGCCGAGCTTCACCCGCGCGGGAATCGTGGCGGTCTCCGGCACGCCGAGGACGGCGAGTGCGGCGACGCCGACCAGCGCCAGATGCACCGCATAGGGCAACTGCGTCGGCCAGGGCAATAGTTCGACCAGGATGCCGCCTAGCAAAGGACCGCAACCCAGTCCGAGCATATTGGACGCGGTAGCCGCGAGCATGGCTTTGCCGCGCCACGCAGGCGGCGCGAGTTCGATCACGGCTACGGTGGCGGTTCCTGTGAAGATGCCGGCAGAAATTCCCGACAGCAGGCGGCCCAGCATCAGAAGCGCCAACCCGTCACTGAGCAGGAACGTCAGCGCCGACGCGGCCGACGCACACAGGCCCGCCAGCAGCATGCGACGGCGGCCCAACTGATCGGACCAGTTGCCGATCAGCAGCAGCGCACCCAGCACCCCGATTGCATAGGAGGCGTAGATCAGGGTGATGACGGTCGGTGTAAAACCATACTGCAGTTGGTAGTACCGATAGATTGCCGTCGGTAGCGTTGTACCTGTCATGTTGATCGCGAACGCCGACGCTACGGCCAGAAATGCGATCGGGGATTGTGATGCGTCAGAAGCTGCTTTCATCAAACGTCCCAACGGTTGCTCGAAGACTGTGCGCAATTATGGGCAATTTCTCACAGCTCTGCTGGCTGCTCGATGGTGGCGGTCAGCGTCGACCTCACGTGGCGGCGGCTACGGGCACATCACGCGGATGCAGATGATCGACCCGCTTTTCGCCTTGGTCGAACTGGCGCCGTGCCAATTCCATTTCGCTCATGTGGACTTCGACCCAGTTCCATATCCCGCAGATCTTGTCGAGCAGGCTGCGCCCCAATGGCGTCAGCTGATAGTCGACCCGCGGCGGGATCACCGGATGCACGTAGCGCGTAACGAGGCCGTCACGCTCGAGCTGCCGCAGTGTCTTGGTGAGCATTTTCTGGCTCACGCCCTCGACCACTTCGCGCAGCCGCGAAAAACGCATCTCGCCGTGCGTGCCGAGCGCGTCGATGACGAGGATCGTCCACTTGTCCGCGATTTGCTCGATGATGTTGCGCGCCAGGTCGTCGGTCTTTTTTTGCGGGTTGTCGTGCGCGTAAGCGCCGTCGTAGCAATTAGTTTCCATGGGGAAAGTATGAAACCTTCAGGTGCCTTCTTGTGATCGCCGGATGCCGCTGAAATAATCGGTTCGCCTGCCCGTCCGATGGGCTCGTCGCCGTTTGTCAGATCGCATTCGACCCGGATGCGGTGCTTTACGTAATGCTTTGATTAGAGAGCTTCACATGACTATTGAAACAATCGCAATTGAAGGTTTAACGACCCCCGTCTCACGCATCGGCCTTGGCACCTGGGCAATCGGCGGCTGGATGTGGGGTGGCACCGACGAAAAAGACTCGATCGCGGTGATCCGCCGGGCGCTCGACAGCGGTGTCAATCTGATCGACACAGCGCCGGTGTACGGCTTCGGCGCGTCGGAGGAGATCGTCGGCAAGGCGCTGGCCGATGGGTATCGGCACAAGGCAGTCATCGCGACCAAGGTCGCATTGGAATGGCACGACGGTGCGGTATTCCGCAATTCGTCGCCCGAGCGCATTCGTCAAGAAGTAGAGGATACGCTTCGGCGCTTGCGGACAGATTACATCGATCTGTATCAGGTCCATTGGCCCGACCCGTTGGTGCCGATCGAAGAGACCGCTGCGGTGCTCGACGATCTGCGCAAGGAGGGCAAGGTGCGGGCGCTGGGCGTCAGCAACTTCTCGCCTTCGCAAATGGATGCGTTCCGGCGTGTGGCGCCGCTGTCGGCCACGCAACCGCCGTACAACCTGTTCGAGCGCGATATCGACCGTGACGTGCTGCCGTACGCAAAACAGCATGGGCTCGTCGCACTTGCCTATGGGGCGCTGTGCCGTGGACTGCTGGCGGGGCGCATCGGCGTCGAGACGCGCTTCGAGGGCGACGATCTGCGCCAGCGCGATCCGAAGTTTCGCGAGCCGCGTCGCGAGCAATATGTCGCGGCCGTGAAAGCGCTGAACGTGTTCGCGCGCGATAACTTCGACAAATCGGTGCTCGCGCTGGCGGTTCGCTGGGTGCTCGATCGCGGCCCGACGATCGCACTTTGGGGCGCACGTCGTCCGGCGCAGCTGGACGGGATCGAAGATGTGTTCGGCTGGCGCCTCGATCAGAAGGCGTTCGAGCAGATCGACGCGATTGTCGCGCAGTTCGTCAAGGATCCTGTGGGGCCGGAATTCATGGCGCCGCCGGAACGCGTGCTCGTAGCGTGACAGGGAGTCATCGAACATGCTAACCCATCGACGCACCTTCATGATCCATTCAATCGGCGCCGCTGCGCTTGCGATCACCGGACGCTCCGTCTGGGCGGCACCCCCGCAGCTTCAGGATAGCGATCCCGCTGCGCAGGCGCTCGGGTACAAGGCCGATGCAACTCAGGTCGACCACACGAAATACCCCCATTTCAGCAACAACCAGCGCTGCGCGAACTGTCAGTTCTACCAGGGTAAGCCAGCCGACGCCAACGCGCTCTGCGCGCTGTTCGGCGCCAAGCAGGTGAGCGGCGCGGGATGGTGCAAGGCGTATCAGGCAAGAGCATGAACGGCGTGCGCAGGTAAGGCGATCAGCAGGCCGCGCCAGCAGGCGTGACGCGCGTCGACAACAAGGAGTGAACGGATGGAACTGATTGTGAACGGCGTGCATCACAACGTCGACGCCGACGCGAACATGCCGCTGCTGTGGGCGGTGCGGGACCTGTTGGGACTGCATGGCACCAAGTTTGGTTGCGGCGTGGGGGCATGCGGCGCGTGCACCGTCCATCTGGATGGCGTGGCAGTGCGCTCGTGCGTCACGTCGCTTGCGGATGTACAGGGCAAGTCCGTAACGACGATCGAAGGATTGGGCAGAGGCGGCGAGCATGTCGTGCAGCGAGCGTGGAAAGCCGCGAACGTGCCGCAGTGCGGCTACTGCCAGCCCGGCCAGATGATGCAGGCGGCGTCGCTGCTCAAACAGACGCCGAAGCCGAGCGACGAGCAGATCGTCGAAGCGATGTCCGGGAATGTCTGCCGCTGCGGGACCTATCAACGCATCAAGGTTGCCATCAAGGCAGCAGCGGAGCAGGCGTAATGAGCGAGATCGTCAATCTGAGCCGGCGCCGGGTACTGAAGGGCACCTTGGCAGGCGGGGTGGTGCTGGGGCTACATGTCGGCGACGCGCCCATGGCGTTTGCGGCGAGCCCGCTCGCCTCGGCGAGCGGCGTCAAAACGGTGTTTGCGCCGAACGTCTACGTGTCGGTCGCGCCGTCCGGCGAGATCGTTCTGGTCGTGCATCGCTCCGAGATGGGCACCGGCATCCGCACCAGTCTCGCGATGA
This sequence comes from Paraburkholderia sp. SIMBA_030, assembly GCF_046535245.1. Classification (NCBI taxonomy): domain Bacteria; kingdom Pseudomonadati; phylum Pseudomonadota; class Betaproteobacteria; order Burkholderiales; family Burkholderiaceae; genus Paraburkholderia; species Paraburkholderia sp. SIMBA_030. The sequence continues at coordinate 369,384 of NZ_JAWRXB010000005.1, read as the reverse complement.
TTCTCGCCGACGAACTCGATGCCGACTGGAAGACCGTCAAGGTTGTGCAGGCGCAAGGCGATGCGAAGTACGGGGACCAGAATACCGATGGCTCGCGCAGCATCCGCCAGTTCTTCCAGCCACTGCGCGAGGCGGGCGGCTCCGCGCGGCAGATGCTGGTGGCGGCCGCCGCTGCGCGGTGGCGCGTGAGCCCGGCGAGTTGCCGGACCGAACCCGGCCACGTGGTGCATTCGGCGAGCGGGCGGCGCCTTTCATACGGCGCGGTCGCGCAGGCTGCAGCGCATCAGCCGGTGCCGGGCCGCGACACGCTGCAGCTGAAAAACGAGGACGCGTGGCGCTATATCGGCAAGTCGCTGCCGATCGTCGATCTCGACGACATCGTTCATGGCCGCGCGACATATGGCATCGATGTCGTGTTGCCCGGGATGACGTATGCGTCGGTCGAACGTTCCCCCGTATACGGTGCAACGCTCAAAAGCGTCGACTCGACCGAAGCGATGAAGGTGCCGGGTGTGCTTCACGTGGTGCGCATTGCTTCCACGCCGCTGCCCGCCGGATTCCGTCCGCTGGGCGGCGTCGCGGTGATCGCGACCAGCACCTGGGCCGCGCTGCAAGGGCGCCAGAAACTGAAGCTCGAATGGGACCTCGGTCCGAACGGCACGTACGATAGCCGGGCGTATCGCAAGGCGCTTGAAGACACCGCGCGGCAGCCTGGGAAGATCGTGCGCAACAACGGCGATACCGCGGGCGCACTGAAAAACGCCGCACGACACGTGTCGGCGGACTATTACGTGCCGCATCTGGCGCACGCGGCGATGGAGCCGCTGGCTGCGACTGCATCGTTTGCGAACGGCGCAGTCGCGGTCTGGACCGCCACGCAAAACCCGCAGCAAGCGCGCACGACCGTCGCGCAAATACTCGGCGTGCAGGAGCAGGCTGTGACGATCAACGTCACGTTGCTCGGCGGTGGCTTCGGCCGCAAGTCGAAGCCGGACTATGTAGCCGAAGCCGCGTATCTGGCGCGCGAAGTCGGCGCACCCGTCAAACTGACGTGGACACGCGAGGACGACATACGTAACGAATACTTCCATGCCGTGTGTGCGCAGCACATGGAAGGCGGGCTCGATGCGCAGGGCAAGACGATTGCGTGGTTGCACCGGAGCGTGTTTCCGTCGATCGGTTCGACGTTCACGCCGAACGTGATTTATGGCTCGGCGGGCGAACTCGGTCAGGGTGTGACCGATATGCCTTATGAAATTGCCAATGTGCAGTGCGAGAACGGAGCGGCGCCGGCGCATACCCGTATCGGCTGGTATCGCTCGGTGTACAACATTCCGCACGGCTTCGCGCTGGGCTCGTTCGTCGACGAGCTTGCCGCTGCCGCGCGACAGGATCCGGTGCAGCATCTGCTCGCGCTGCTGGGCAGTCCGCGCCATGTCGATCTGCATGCGCTGGGGGTCGATTATCCAAACTACGGCGCGTCGATCGACGCGTACCCGATCGATACCGCACGCTATGCGGCAGTGGTCCGCGCGGCGGCGGTGCGTTCGAACTGGTCCGCAGCGTTGCCCGCTCGCCATGGGCGCGGGATCGCTGTCCACCGCAGCTTTCTGACGTACGTCGCGGCGGTCGCGCAGGTGCAGGTGGCCGACGATGGTGCGGTGCGGGTGACGCGTGTCGATCTGGCGGTCGACTGCGGGCGCATCGTCAATCCCGATCGCGTGATTGCGCAGTTCGAAGGAGCGGTGGTCATGGCACTCGGCAATGCGCTATACGGCGAACTGACGTTCAGTCAGGGGACGGCCGAGCAGTCGAACTTCACCGACTACCGGGTCGCCCGTATCGACTCCGTGCCGGAAACTCACGTGTATATCGTGCCGAGCGCTGCGCCGCCCGGTGGTGTTGGCGAACCCGGTGTGCCGCCGACAATGGCTGCGATCTGCAACGCGGTTTTCAATGCGACAGGCACGCGGATTCGGGCGTTGCCGGTCGATAGCGCGCTTCTGAAGCGGGCGTGATCAGCACAGGAGATAAGGGTCAGGCTGTGCGGGTACCGCGATCGTTTGGTCTGCGGATGGTCGACGCGGCATAAGTGCTTGCCGCCAACATTTCCGGCCCCGCTGTCACCGGCCATGGAAACCCAGGCTACCTGCCGGCGCGTACTCGCCTTAGCGTCTTCAGTCGCCGATACAGCGTGCGCTCACTCATCCCGAGGTACGCAGCGAGCGCGCTGCGTGTCCCTGTAAATCCCTCCACCAGCCGTACAAGCTCACGATCGGTGAGCTCGCCGGGCACCGGAAGCGACGTCGAGCCCGCGCTGCTTTCCAGATGTGCCGACTCTCCCGCCACCATGTCGCCTGGCAGATGTTCGATCCGGATCACCCCGTCGTCGGCCAGCAGGCACGCCCGGTCGAGCACGTTGCGCAGTTCCCGGATATTGCCCGGCCAGGAATAGGCATGGAGCCTCGCGAGAGCATCCGGCGTAACGCTGAACTTGCGACCTGCCGCGCTGCCTGCCGCACCTCGCGCGCTACCAATACGCTGCAGTATCGACTCGACGAGCAGTGCGATGTCATCTGGGCGCTCGCGCACCGCCGGCAAGTGAATCGGAAATGCGCTGATGCGGTAGTAGAGGTCCTGGCGGAATCGGCCGTCGTCGATCATTTCCCGCACGGGTTTGTGCGTCGCCGCCACCAGTCGGAAATCCGCGCGTAAGGTCTCGATGCCGCCGACCCGGCGGAACGAGCCGGATTCGATGAGGCGCAGCAGCTTGACCTGCATCGACAGTGGCACATCGCCGATTTCGTCGAGAAACAGCGTTCCTCCTTGCGCGGTCTCGACCAGACCGGGTTTGCGCGCGGCTGCGCCCGTGAACGCACCCTTTTCATAGCCGAAGAGTTCGCTCTCGAACAAGGTCTCCGTGATGCCGGAGCAGTCGACGACGACAAAAGGGTGTTGCGCGCGCTCGCTTGCCTCATGAACGGCGCGCGCGAACAGTTCCTTGCCGGTTCCAGATTCTCCGAGCAGCAGGACCGGCAGCATCGAAGGCGCGACGCGATGCAGCGCCGAGATCGCCGCGTTGAACGCCGTCGAACGCCCGACCAGACCTTCCTCGCTCGGCTTGGCGGACGCGCCGCGCACCGTGGAGAGCCGCTCGACGTAAGCCACCACCTCCCGCTGCGCATTGAATATCGGCCGCAACTCGACATCGACATGCTCAGGCCCGCGAGGCGTGTGATGAATGTGAAGCACGCGGTCGGGGCCGCGCAGTTCAAACGCCCGCCTCATTGGGCAGTGCTCGCCCGCCTGGTCGCACGGCACGTCGTAGTGATGCGAGACCTGGTAGCACTTGCGTCCGACGTGAGGCTGGCTGGCGACGCCGAACTGACGTTGATAAGCGGTGTTGGCGGCAAGGATGCGGTACTCGGGATCGAGCACGATCATCGGTTGAGCGTCGTGCTCCAGATACGACACGAGGGCGTCGACATCCGGCGCTTGAGGCGACCCGACCGAGGTCGTTGCGACGGGTGTGATGGGTATGGACGGCTTTGGGGGTTTCACGGTGGCGGCTCCAGTAGACCCCACTATACGTCGGCACTGCCACAACTGCCACCTGACTGCCAGAACTGGCAGCCTTCGTTCCCGGACGTCCTGACGAGGGTGTGCGATTCAACCCGACAGAACGGAAATTTTGATAAAAATCAAAGTGTTATGTAAACGGAGGTCAAATAACACTGCGATGGCACGGTTCTTGTAACGATTGGCCGGCCTTGCTGCTTCGCAAGATCCATTCGTTTGAGGAGAGGAAGTTGAATACCACGAGCCCCATGCTGGTCGAAGGTTACTTCGACCCCGCTACCTGGACGATCAGCTACCTGTTGCTGGATGTCCGCACCGGCGACTGTGCACTGATCGACAGCGTCCTCGACTATGACCCGAAGTCAGGCCGTACCTCCACGACGACCGCCGACAAACTCGTCTCTCGCGTCCACGAGCTTGGCGTGAAGGTCCAGTGGCTGCTCGAAACCCACGTGCACGCCGACCATCTGTCCGCCGCGCCCTATCTCAAGGAAAGACTCGGCGGAACGATTGCGATCGGCGCGCAGGTGACGCACGTGCAAGACGTGTTCGGCAAGCTTTTCAACGCGGGATCGAGATTCGCGCGCGATGGCAGCCAGTTCGATCACCTGCTCTCCGACGGCGAAACATTCGCCGTCGGAGCGTTGCAGGCGCGCGCCATCCATACCCCGGGGCATACGCCGGCCTGCATGACCTTTGTGGTCAGCGACGGCGTGCAGACCGCAGCCTTTGTCGGGGACACCCTGTTCATGCCCGACTACGGCACCGCGCGCTGCGACTTTCCCGGCGGCGACGCCCGTACGCTCTACCGGTCAATCAACAAGGTGTTGAGCCTGCCGGCGGACACGAAGCTGTACATGTGCCACGACTACCAGCCCGGCGGGCGGCCTTTGCAGTTTGTCAGCACGGTAGCCGAGGAACGCGAACACAACGTCCATATACGCAACGGTATCAACGAGGAATCCTTCGTTGCGATGCGCACCGCGCGCGACGCGACGCTCAACATGCCGGTGCTGATGCTGCCGTCGGTGCAGGTCAACATGCGCGCCGGACATATGCCCGATCCGGAAGATAACGGAGTGCCGTATCTCAAGATTCCCCTCAATGCAATCTGAGCCGGTGCACGTAGTGAGTAGAAGCAACAGGAGAAGTCGATGGACATCAAGAAACTGACGGCTGAACTGGCGGTATCACAGCAGATTGCCGCATCCGACCTGCGTGCGATCGCGGACGCTGGCTTTCGCGCCGTCGTCTGCAATCGCCCCGACGGCGAAGGTTCCGATCAGCCCAACTTTAGCGAGATCGAGGCGGCGGCCCGTGAACAGGGTATCGAGACCCACTACCTGCCAATCGAATCTGGCAAGGTCGGCGATGGCGAGGCTGCGCAGTTCGGCGAACTGATGCAGGCACTGCCGAAGCCGGTGCTCGCCTATTGCCGCACCGGGATGCGTGCCGCGACGCTGTGGGCGCTGTCCGAAGCGCCCCGCCGGGCGTTGCCGGACATCGTCGCCGCTGCCAGGGCAGCAGGCTATGATCTGTCTGCGCTGGCGCGGCGTATCGCCAACGGCGGCAAGGTGCCCGTCGAAGTCGCCGTGGCCAGTCACGACATTGTGATCATCGGCGCAGGCGCCGCCGGCGTGGCGGCAGCCGCGAGCTTGCTTGCGCGCGAGCGCAACCTCGACATCGCCATCATCGACCCCGCCGACGTCCACTATTACCAGCCAGGTTGGACCATGGTCGGAGCCGGTGTGTTCGATCCCGAGACCACCGCCCGCGAGATGGCCGCGGTGCTCCCGCGCAAGGTGCACTGGATCAAGGCCGCGGTGGCTGCGTTCGAGCCGGAAAAGAATTCGGTTGTGCTCGAAGGATGCCGGGTGGTGAGCTACAGGCAGCTCATCGTTTGTCCGGGATTGAAGCTGGACTGGCATGCTATCGACGGGTTGCCGGAGACCCTTGGCCAGAACGGCGTGACGTCCAACTATCGCTACGATCTTGCGCCCTATACCTGGCAGCTCGTGCGTGAGCTCAGGGGTGGCCGCGCGCTGTTCACCCAGCCGCCGATGCCGATCAAATGCGCCGGGGCGCCGCAAAAGGCGATGTATCTGTCCTCGGATCACTGGCGGCGTTCAGGCCGGCTCGAGCAGATCGATGTCCAGTTCTTCAATGCCGGGGCGGTGTTGTTCGGCGTGGCCGACTATGTCCCGGCATTGATGGAGTACGTCAGGCGTTACGACATCGCGCTGAACTTCGGCTTCAACCTGAGCGCGATAGACGGGCCGGCCAGGCGCGCGACATTCAGGCGCACACTCGAGAACGGCAGCGTGGAATCGGTGACCAGTGAGTTCGACATGATCCACGTGGTACCGCCACAGAAGGCACCGGACTTCATCCGCGTCAGTTCGCTGGCCGATAAGGCGGGCTGGGTCGACGTCGACCAGGCGACGCTGCGCCACAAGACCTACTCAAATATCTTCGCGCTCGGCGATGCCGCGAACACGCCCAATGCGAAAACCGCCGCCGCCGCGCGCAAGCAGGCACCCGTCGTCGCCCACAACGTGCTTGCCGCTCTCGGGAAGGTCCGGGGCGAGGCAGCATACGACGGTTATGGATCATGCCCGCTGACCGTCGAACGCGGCAAGATCGTGCTCGCGGAATTCCTCTATGGCGGGAAGATCGCGCCGACGCTGCCGACCTGGCTGATCGACGGCAAGCGCCCGTCGCGCCTCGCGTGGTTGCTCAAGGAGCGCATCCTGCCGCCGCTTTACTGGCAGGGGATGCTCAAGGGGCGTGAGTGGCTGGCGCAGCCTGAACTCGTGGGCTAGCGCAGCGGTGGCTCACAACCTGTCGGATTCCTCATGCTGACTTCACTTATCCTCGGCGCCATCGTTGGCGCGGTGCTCGGCCTGACCGGCGCGGGTGGCGGCATTCTCGCCGTTCCGGCACTGGTGGCCGGCATGGGCTGGCCGATGCAGCAGGCGACGCCGGTTGCGCTGGTTGCCGTGGCGGGCAGCGCTGCGATCGGCGCGCTTGAAGCATTCCGGCAGCGGCTCGTCCGTTACCGCGCCGCGCTGTTCATGGCCGCAGCGGGTGTGCCGCTGACCTCGCTCGGCGTGCGCCTTGCCCACGCGTTGCCGCAACGCGTGCTATTGGCGCTGTTTGCCACCGTCATGCTAGTGGTGGCCGGAAGGCTGTTATCACAGGCTTTGCGGCACGCACGCCCGGACCGCGCGGACTCGCGGTTTTGCGTCGGCCACATCAATCCCGACACCGGGCGGCTGATCTGGTCGTGGACGACCGGGGCCGCACTTGCGGCGACCGGCGCGTTGACCGGGCTAATGACAGGACTGCTCGGGGTGGGCGGCGGCTTCATCATCGTGCCGATGCTGCGCAAGCTGACCAACGTGTCGATGCATGGGATCGTCGCCACGTCGCTGATGGTGATCGCGCTGGTCGGCAGCGGCGGTGTTGTCGCGACGGTCCTGCACGGTGCGCCGCTGCCGCTCGAGCTGACGCTCTGGTTCAGCCTGGCGACGGCCGCCGGCATGGTGACCGGGCGGCTGGTCTCACAGCGTCTCTCCGCGCTGCATGTGCAGGTAGGTTTTGCGGGGGTGTTGATCTGCGTGGCGCTCGGGATGATGGCGAAGGCCGTGCTAGGCGGGTGACTCTCGTTGGCAAAACTCTGGCGCAAATGGCATGGACGAAGGCGCTCAGGTATTTCGCTAAATCAATTGAGAGCCGAAGATAAGCAGGTTCGATAGCATACGGCCGTACTTGGGTAGCGGACCCATATTTCAAGTTGGTAATCCATTCGTCACCGTGTGGTTGGGAACTGTGCGGTAGCGTGTCATTTTGAATTCCGCTCCCCACCTACCCGACAGAAATGATGCCGATCACCGTCCGTCTACTTGCCCTTGCATGCCTCTGCTTTGCGTCGATATCCTTTGCAGCAAGACCGTCGGCCAGCCCCCTGGCGGTGCTCTCCACCACGCCGCTGCCAGATGTCACCGGCGGCGACTTCGATCACTTTGCAGTCGATCTGGCTCATTCCCGTCTGTACGTGTCAGCCGAGAAGTATGGGTCCATTGAGGTTTTCAGATTGCCGGACGGCCAGCACCTTGCAAGTGTCAAGACGGTCGCGAGGGCGCCGCACAAGATAGTATTGGCGAACGACGGTAAGGAACTGCTTATAGCGGATGCGGGCGAGGCGAACGTCAAGGTTGTCGACACGAAAACCTTCAAAGTCGGGAAAGTCGTTCCGCTCGAGCCGCAGCCGGATTCCGGCATCGCGGATCGACAGAGCGGCATTTTCTACGTCGGCAACGGAGGTGTGCAATCGCATAAGGGCAATGCCTACATCAGCTTGATTTCGCTTGCCGACGATTCCGTCGTCGGGAGAATCGATGTTCCCGCGGGACAACTGAAGGCGATGGTCATCGACCGTTCCACCCACCGCCTGTTCGTGAACATGCGCGAGAAAAACGAAATCGGCGTTATCGATCTGAATACCCGCAAATTGGCGAGTATCTGGCATGTTCCCGGTCCAAGCCTCAATTCGGCCATGGCATTCGATCCGAAAACCAGGCGCCTGTTCATCGGCTCACGCAACCCCGGCAAGCTGTTCGTCATGGACGCGAGTAATGGCTCGGTCATACAGTCTCTCGATATCGTGAACATCTCGGACGACATGACGTTCGACGCGCTGCATCATCGCCTCTACGTGACAGGCGCCGGCGGCCTCGATGTCGTTAAACAGGTCGATTCGAACCGTTACGCCATCGAGCAGCATATCGACACTCTCGGTGGCAAGACCTCGATCTATATTCCGTCGCTACAGAGGTTGTACGTCGTTCACACGAAAGGCCCCCAGGCAGCGGAGGCCGGACTCCAGGTGCTCAGCGTCCGCTGACACGGGCGACATGAGGCGTCGAAGGCAGTGAGGGCGCGGCGTGTTCCTGACAATCCCCACCACACCGCAAAAACGTCAGGATGAAACGCGTACCGTTTGCGTCGCTCCTGGCGTGAACGGTGCCGCCATGCAGTTCCATGACCGTGCGAACGATCGCGAGCCCCAGTCCGGCTGATCCGCTGTAGCAGCCCGACCCCGCCGATTGCGGCGGGTTGGTGCGCGACGGGTCGACCCGATAGAAGCGGTCGAAGATCCGCTCGAGATGTGCGGCATCGATGGGCGTCCCCTGGTTCGCGACGAGGACGCGCAGTTCGTCGTTTGCATCGTTGGCTTCGAGCACGATCTCGCCGCCGCGCGGCGTATAGCGCAACGCATTGGCGAGCAGATTGCTGACCGCGCGCCGGAACAGTTCGATGTCGGCAGTCAGCCGGCCGCCGCCGACCACCCGCACGATAACGCCTGCGTCTTCGGCGGGGCCTTCGAAGTATTCGGCGATGCGCGTCAACTCCTGCCCGACGTTGAACACGCGCGTATTCTTGACGAACTGCGGATGCTCCGCGCGCGCGAGAAAGAGCACGTTTTCGATCATCCGGGACAGGCGGTCGCATTCCTCGAGGTTCGACTCGAGCAGCGTCTGATATTCGTCGCTCGATCGTGGCCGTGCGAGCGCGACCTCGGTCGCGCCGCGCATATTGCCGAGCGGCGTGCGCATATCGTGGGCAAGATCTGCCGTGAACTGGGACAGATGCCGGAAGCCGCTGTCCAGCCGCGCGAGCATCGCGTTCAGCGAAGCCACTAGCGTCTCGAGTTCCCGCGGCACGGATTCGCCGGCAATCCGGGTATCCAGGCGGTCGACGGTCACCCGGCCCGCACTCGCCGCGATGTCGCGCAGCGGTCGCAACAAGGCGCGGTTCAGCAGATAGCTCAAGACAAAGACCAGTAGCACACCCAAGGCACCGGCGACGTGGAGGTTGTCACGATAGTGATCCAGCAGAAGCCAGCGGTCCCTCATGTTACGCGCGACGAGCACGGTCGCTACTTCGCCGTCGCGCAACAGCACGTCCGCGACCACGCCGCGAATCGGCTCTCCGTTGCGGGCATGCCATTCGGCGATCGCCGCATCGGTGATGTGCTCCGACGCCGGGACTCGCTTGAGGTTGGCGGCCGCGCTGCCGCGCGCGGTCGATGCTGCTGCAGCGCCGATCGTGTCCGCTGTGTTGTGTTCGATCAGGACCTGTCCACTGGAATCTTTCATCTCCATCGCCATCGCCTGATTCCCGAGCACGACGCTGGTCAGGCGATCGGCATGCTCGCGGATGCTAGCGATGGTGTCGATTTCCCGCGCGAGTCGTTGCGCGTGACGCGCGGCGAGCACGATATCGAGATCGTCCTGCGCCTTGACCTGACGATCGAGCGCAACATACACAAAGCTGCCCACCAGCACGAACACCGCGAGCGTCGTGCCGCCGAACGCGAGAGAGAGCATCGCGGTAAGCGAGCGGCCCCGCATCAGGTCACGTCCTTCGACTCGGGCACGTAACCGGCCCGGTGCACAGAATAGATCAGCTTCACGGGATAATTGTCGTCAAGTTTTGTCCGCAGCCTTAGAGTGGCGACTTCGACCACGTTAGTGTCGCTGTCGAAGTTCATGTTCCAAACGCAGGGCGCGATTTTCTAGTCTGTCTGGGTGAAATCAAAGGACTGTTCGACGACAACCTGATCGTCGCCGTCGACCTTGCATTGGTACTGAGTCATCGCGCGCCGTACCGACGCGTCAAAAACGCCCGGGGGCGTCGACTTGACGATGTCGACATGGACGACCTTGCCGCCTTTGATCGTGGCGCGCGCCGTTACTGCGCCGACAATTCCCTCGGCGAGTGCCCGCGGCGGCATCTCCGGCTTGGCCTGGACGGGGCAAACGATTGCAATGTCGGCCGGCTCCGCGGGAGCCGCCGTCGTGTTGCCGGACGCCGCGGCTATGGGGCCGGGCATGCTTGGCGCAGCCTGCGTATTGGAGGGCGCCTCCTGCGTTGCGACCGGGACCGGCGCGACGGTTGGCGAAGCAACGTGCCGTTGTGCTGGCGCGGCCGGTCGCGCAATGGGTCTGGGCGCCGGCACCTCCGATTGCCGCTTCACGATCTTCTTGATGACTGGCGGCGGTGGAGGGGGCGGAGGCGGTGTAACGGCTTTTACGAACCGCATTTGCATAACGGGCGCCGCGGGTGCTGGCGTAGGCGCCGGCACCCGCATCGACATCACGGCCGCTACCAGTGCGCCCTCGATCGCAAGCGCAGCGACAATCGCGATCGACATCGCATTGCCGGCCCGTGGCCATGACGTCTCGGTCGGCCACAGCGCGCCGCGGGCTTTTCCGGGGATACACATGTTCATTCTGATTGACTCCGGAGGCTAGTCCACATCTGTCGCGAGCGCGACTGAACTGATCCCCGCAGAGCGCACCAGATCCATGGTTTTGATGATCGTTTCATATTCGACCCCCTTGTCGCCTGCGATCGTGACATTGACCTGCTTCGTGGCCTCCATGTCCTTGAGGCGTGCGGTCAGTTGCGGCGCAGAGATGTCATTGCGGTCGAGGTGCAATTCTCCGTCCTTTTCCACGCCCACGGTCACGCTGACCGTGTCGAGCCGCGCAGCCGTGGACGATTGCGGCAATTCCAGTTTGAGGCCAGTGCCCTGGATCATCTTGAGCATGACCAGCATGAAGAAGACCAGCAGGAACATCATGATGTCGATCATCGGAATGATCTCGATCCGCGGTTTTTCGTCATTGCCAAAGTAGTGAGCCCGATGGTTCCTCACGGTGTTCTCCGGTATGTGGGGTGGTCGCGGTTCACGCGGCGAGCCGCGAGACGAGCATGGACTTGATCAGATCCATCTGCAGAAGAACCATCCGCACCCGCTTGTTCAGGTAATTCAGCGCCACGACGCCCACGAGAGCAATCGTCAGGCCACAGGCAGTGGCGATCAGTGCATGGGCAATGCCGCCGGATACCGCCATTGGGTCGCTGGTTCCGGACGCGCCCAGAATGTTGAACGAACCGATCATGCCGATGATGGTGCCCAGCAGGCCCAGCAACGGCCCGAGCGTCACGGCGGTATCCAGCACCCACAGATTGCGGTCGAGCTTTCTCATCTGGAACATGATGCTTTCTTCGACTTCGCGCTCGAAGTGTTCGGCCGGTTGGCCCTGCAATTCGATCGCGGACTTCATCAGTTCGCTTTGTACCGATCCCTGGTAATGGTGAATCAGTTTCTGGACGTCGTCGACCCTTGCCCGGCCGACCTGCTTGAGATCGTATTCCAGGCTGCTGCCTCGGCGCACGGAGGTGCTAAAGAAAATCAGGCGCTCGATGATGATGGCGAGCGCGGCCAGGAAGATCAGTGCCATCAAAGGCAACAAGCCGAATGACTGAACCGATGAATCGATAATGCTGCGAAGCATGGTGCTACCCTCTACGTTGTGTCTTGAATGTGTCACCTTCCGACGTTACCGGCGGTATCGCCGTTGCGATGCCGCCGGTGGCGCGGTTGAGGCAGTGGCTTACGTTAGTTGGCGGCGCTCTGCGGCTTGCGTTGTGCGACCAGTACGTTGAACGTGTCGGGTACGACGCTCGCATGCGGATGCGGATTGTCGGCCGTCGCAGCGGGAGTCGAACCGAATTTCGAAGACACCAGGTATACGCGGTGAGTGTTGTCGTCGAGCGCCATCGACTTCGCGCCCACTTGTGTCGGCACGTTCTGCAGCACGGTGTAGTGATCCGCGTCGTCTTCATGCACCACGGTCAGCGTTCCATCCGCGCCGTTCGAACTGAACGCGGTTTTGAGCACCGGGTCGAAGGCGGCGGCATCCGGATGGCCGCCAATCGGCAACTGGGCCACCTGATGCCCCGAGCGAGCATCGATCACCATCATCCGGTTGTTGGCGCAGACGGTGAACAGCCGTTCGGCCTTCGTATCGATTGCGAGTCCGGACGGCCCTTCGCAAGGCGCGATCGACCAATGAGCGAGCACCTTGTTCGCTTTGCCGTCCATTGCCACGATCTCACCCTTGTCTTCGACGTTGACGAAGATTCGACCGTCGGTGTCGACCGCGAGCGATTCAGGCTTGCCGCCGACAGGCATCGTCGCGACGACCTTGCGAGTGGCGGGGTCGATGGCACTGACGCTGTTGTCATGGCCATTGCTGACATAGAGGCGCTTCAGGTTGAGCGCATACATGATGCCGTCAGGATCCGGGCCACCCGCTTTGATTGTATCGACGGTTCGCAACGTGTCGAGGTCGACCACCGTAATGGTGTCGGCACGGCCGTTGGTGATGAAGCCGAGCTTCTTATCCTGGACAAACGCGAAGCCATGCACGCCATCGGTGTTTTCGATCTCGCCGACCAGCCTGCCCGTGTCGGTATCAACGACCTGGACATGGCTGGCGCGGCTGATAAACAGGTGATGGCGAACCCGGTCATACCCAACGTAGTCCCAGCCGTCGGTGCCACCCAACGTATAGTGCTTCGCGACTTCGAACTGCGCGTGCCCGGCGACCGGTGCAGCGTGCAGCGCGCCGCACAACAACGTCGACGAAAGACCGACTGCCATTGCTGCTTGCACAAAAGTTTTAAGCTTCATTATTTTCAACCGTTTTAAGAAAGTTATTCGTGGATCGTCATGCCGACCATCACGGTCGGGCCGTAGAACTCGCGCTGGATCGGACGGTCCGGCGAGCCCTCGTAGAACTTCAACGGTGTGTTGAGGATGTTGCGCACGTCGAGATAGATGCCCACATCCTTTCTGATCTGGTAGCTGCCGCCGAAGTCGAGCGAGAAGCGCGACGCGGTGTAGATATCGGTTGCAGCAGAACTGCCCACCGCCCACAGGCTCTTGCCCACATAGGAGGCCGACAGGCGCATGTCCAACGGACCACGCTCGTAGAACACGCTGGCGTTGTACGAATTGCGCGGACCGGATGGCAGCGTGTGGTCTTCACCCGGGCGAATGTCCAGGTGTGAATTGGTCCACGTCCAGTTCGCGTCCGCGCCCAGGCCGCTCAGGAACCCCGGCAACTGCGTGAAGTGCTGTTCATAGTTGGCGGTGACACCTCGTACACGTGCCGACGCGACATTGGCAAAGCTTACGAGCTTGATGGGGCCCGAATACCCCGGAAGATACGGCGAGCTGAAGACGGTGGATGACTGGCCCACGACGTAGTCGGTCATCGACTTGTCGAACGCGCCGAGCGAAATGATCCCGCCATGCGGCAAATACTTCTCGAACTGAATATCGAAGTTCTGTGAAGTGGTCGGCTTCAGGTTCGGGTTACCGGTGGTCACGGTTCCCGTTCCCGCATCGGCCAGGACCGACGCACTGCTCTGGACAAAGCCCGGACGCGCGATCGTGCTCGAATAGATCGCGCGACCCACCAGCGTCGGCGTGAAGTCGTAGCGCAACTGCAGGGACGGAAACAGGTTGAAGTAGTTGTTCGCCGTCTGGTTCGGCGTGACGGAGCTACCGTTGATCAGATTGCCGCTGAACGTATCCTGCGTCCATTCGCCGCGCAGACCCGCGAGCACGCCCAGTCGGCCCCAGCCGAACTGATACTGGCCATACATGCTGTAGATGTTCTCGTTGATAGCCGAGAACGCGGCGGCGTCCTTCAACGGGTTACCCGTTACGTTGCCGTTGGCCACAGCGGCGCCATAAATGCCGCTCATGACGCCATCGCTGATGGACGGCCCGATGTTGTACATGCCGTTGTAGAAGACGTTCGGCGCGCCGAACACCGCCTGCGACAGTGGGATTCCCCCGGCCGGCGAGTACGTGTAGTTGCTCTGCGCGCTGGCGAAGGTCATTCGGCGCAGGCCAGCGCCGAACTTGAACTGTTCGTCATCGGCACTCGTGAAGTGAGTCGGCAGCGTGTAGTTGACGTTGGCCGACCACTCATTGGTCTTGACATACTGCGACGAGTTGACGATCTGGCCCAGCGTGTAGCCGGCGGGATTAGCCGGGTTCGGACCGGACACGATCGATTGCGTCGCGTAGTCAGAGCCGGGGTAATACGTCACCGTGGCCGGGGTGCCGTTGTTGAACGTCGAGTTCAGGTCGTACGGTTTGTCGTAGGTTCCACTGGTGAAGCCGGCGCGATAATCGATCTTGCCGAGCCCGATCCTGTTTTCACCGCCCAGCGCAAAAAGTTGCGTTCGCAGCGTCTCCTTCTCGTCGCGCAACCCCTTCGCATAGGTTGCCGTATCCGTGAGCGTGCCGTTCGCATTCTGGACCGGATTGCCAGTGAAGTTGGTCTGGAGGTCTTGCCGGTTCACGTTCTCCGTATAGCCGAAGTTGTAGTAGCGGAAGTACCACTTGTTGTCGGCGTTAGGCTGAAAGTCCAGTTCGCCGCCGTAGCCCAGGCGCTTGCGATGATAGTTGTAGTAGCGCGGGTCGGTTTGCGCGTAGGCCTTGTTCGGTACGCCAGGCGCATCGACATAGGCGTTTTCTTCGTCGTCGACGCCGCGGTGGTCCTGGTTATAGGCAAAGGTACCGATGAAGGTGAACGGCGCGTCGGAATATGACGTGATGCCCGAACCGAGACCGGCAATGCCGTGCGCACCGAAGCGCGCACCCGCTGTCATCTCGACATCCGAAACTGTGCTCCCGCGCAGCGTTTCGACACCTGAACCGAGCTTGGCATCCAGGAACGGCTTGCCCGAAGGGGGCAACGTGCGGGGCGAAATGTCGATCGTGCCGCCGAGCGCATCGGCATCCTGTTCGGGCTTGTTGGTGTTGGTCACGAGGATCTGCCCGATCATGCCGGCCGGAATCGTATCGAGCGCGACAGCACGTCCCCCGTTCTGGGCCGAAGCCGGGTTGGTCGGCGGCAGGTGGATGCCACCGAACGTGGTGCTGTTCAGGTTGGTGTCGAGGCCGCGGATGTTGACATAGCGGCCTTCGCCGGAGTCCGTCTCGAGCGATACGCCCGGCATACGCGCAGCGGCTTCAGCGGCGCTCACGTCGGGGGCCTTGCGGATGTCGTCGGCGGTCCGGACGGTCACCATGTTCGGAGCGCTCTGCTGGGTCGCGCGTGCGACGACGTTCGCGGTGCGCTGCGACGCGACGGTCACGTGGTCGAGCGAGGCAACGGGTGCGTCCACGATGACGTCGTTGTTTGTGGTGTTGTCCGCGCGCGCCACCACAGTCCGTTCGACCGCGGATGAGCGGGTAGGCGTGATGACCAGTGTGTATTGGCCCGCTGGAAGCCGGGTGAAACGAAAAGCGCCGTCAGACGAGGTGACGGTGCTCGTTCCCGTCTCACGAATCTGAATTTTAGCGCCGGCAAGCGGACGCTTGTCCGAGCTCGACAAAACGTGACCCCGCAATGTCGCCATATCCGCTGCATGTGCGACGGTCAAAGTTGCGCTACTCATCAATCCCACCAACAACCCTGCCATATGCCTGTGCGGCATGTTGATTCTCCGTCAATCGTTGCAAACATCCCGACTGGTTACCCACGTTCGTAGTGTCAGGACTGTGAAAATCTCGGCACCTTATCGAAAATTGCGCCGTGTAACAACTAGATAGGATGACTAAAAATGGTCCAAGCCGCCTAACTGGCGCAGGTACTCACCGCGTTGACCGGATCGACATCGTGAATCGCATGTCCGATGCGTTCACCTTCGACGCGGGAGACGTTTTACGGAGATACTGTGACGCTAGCGTGTCATCACGGCAATGTGGATAGAAATGTAGTCGTCATGTGACGACACCATTTTTTTGCCGACGTGTGCTCTGTTTTATGGCGTAAGAGCTGTAAAAAACAGCCGATTTAATGTTGTTTTGATGCGACTTCAACATGAAATTCGAATAATTGTGTACGCTATATATCTTCATGTGACGATCATAGTCACGACACCGGTGCAAGCGAGAATGGGCGTGTTCCGTTCGAAATGCGATGCATTGAGAAACACTTCAACAGGTAGACATAGACATGATGTTCGTTCGTCGGCAATTTTCCTTGGCAACTGCACTAGCGCTTTGTCTGTCTATCTCGCTCGGAGCATATGGTGAGGCCGGCGTCACATCGAGCGTCGCAACTGCCTCGGTACCGCGGCCCCAAGATGGAGTGCAGACGGCTACCCCGATCAAACATCTTGTCGTGATATTCGGCGAGAACGTTTCGTTCGATCACTACTTTGGAACCTATCCGAATGCGCTGAACCCGGCCGGTGAGCCGGCCTTCAGCGCATTGCCCAATACGCGACGGATCAACGGGTTGCTGGACGGGCTACTCAGGGCCAATCCGAATTCGACGAACGCCGCCAACGGCTCCGACGCGGCAGATCCATTCCGTCTCGATCGCTCGCAGGCGCTTACGGCGTCACAAGATCACGCCTACAAGCCGGAGCAATTGGCATTCGATAATGGCGCGATGGACCTGTTTCCAAAATACACCGGCCGCACCTCGGCAACAGGCGGTTCGAGTGCCTTGTACACAAAGGGGCTCGTGATGGGGTATTACGACGGCAACACCGTTACCGCGCT
The DNA here is from genome assembly GCF_046535245.1 of Paraburkholderia sp. SIMBA_030. Taxonomy (NCBI): domain Bacteria; kingdom Pseudomonadati; phylum Pseudomonadota; class Betaproteobacteria; order Burkholderiales; family Burkholderiaceae; genus Paraburkholderia; species Paraburkholderia sp. SIMBA_030. The sequence goes on along the minus strand of NZ_JAWRXB010000005.1, from coordinate 352,352 downwards.
GTGGAACTATGCGCAACATTTCGCGCTAAACGACAACTCGTTCGACACGACGTTTGGCCCATCCACGCCTGGCGCGCTGAACCTGATCTCCGGGCAGACGAATGGGGCGATGGTGGCACCCACGAATACGGACAATCGGAACATTGTCAGCGACGGCGCCAGCGGCCTGACAATCGTCGGTGACCTCGATCCGACGGGCGACGTCTGCTCCAAGGGCACGACAATCAGTATGCAGGGGAAGAATGTGGGCGACCTGCTGAACGCGAAGAATATCTCGTGGGGCTGGTTTGAAGGCGGCTTCGACCTCGGCGCGAAGAATGCGAACGGAACGACGGACTGCGCGCGTAGCTCATTTTCACCGGTGGTGCAGGGCTATAAGGCCGACTACGTGCCGCACCATCAGCCGTTCCAGTATTACGCGTCCACCGCTAATCCGAGGCACGAGCGTCCTGCATCCGTTGCGGCAATCGGCACCAGCAGCGACGGCGGCGCAAACCATCAATACGACATCGATGACTTCTACGCGGCAGTGAGCGCGGGGAATTTTCCTGCCGTCAGTTTCCTTAAGGCGCCGGCGTACCAGGATGCGCACGCGGGCAATTCGGACCCCCTCGATGAGCAGGCATTCGTGACGAAGGTAGTCAACTTTCTCCAGCAACAGGACGACTGGAAGAGCACGGCAGTCGTGCTCGCCTACGACGATTCAGACGGCTGGTATGACCATGTATCTCACGTCGTCAATGGATCGACAAGCGCGCAGGACGCGCTCAACGGTCCGAATACTTGCGGCCGAGGTACACCGCTCGATGGGCTAGCGGGTGTGCCGGTGCAGGGCCGCTGCGGGTATGGTCCGCGTCTGCCGCTGCTTGTGGTCTCGCCGTACGCGAAGGAAAACTATGTCGACCATACGCTGACCGACCAAACCTCTATTCTGCGCTTCATCGAAGACAACTGGCTGAACGGGGTGCGCGTTGGACAAGGTTCATTCGATGTCATGGCCGGCACAATCAATAACATGTTCGACTTCGGCTCACCTCGGAACTCCAGGTTGTTTCTTGACACCATGACCGGCCAACCACAACGCTAGTCGATGGGTGCGTCGATGGCGGTTACAACGCAGCTTGCCGAGATCACGATCATGACAGTCGAAGAAGTGCGCCGTTTCGGTATCGAATCGAAGGTCGCACCGGTGTCGCATTCGAACTTCGGCTGTTGATGAGGAAAACAAACTAATTCAACGCATCGTCGCGAGCGGAAACGCTATCGACGACTAAAGCCATGGAAAGCGCGATTTCTTTCTGCGCGTTGCTGTGGTGCTCGACTCCGCACGAGTGAAGGCGTGCCCGGTGGCGAGTTTGAAGATGAAGGCAGAGAGGAAGTACATGAATGGTGGGTTCCGGTTTAAATATCTGGTCTATGTGAGAAGCGGCCTGTCGGTCACTTCATCGTGCAGTAGGCAGGGCCTCTCAAAAACGGCGGGCACCACGGATTCCGTGAAGCCCAGTTCCACAAAGTCGAATTGTCTTTTGCGGATGCGGTGCGCCGGCTTGGCGCCGGCAATGACCACTGCCGCGTTGCTGAACCGCTTGAAGCCGGGCATGACTGACTGGCGGGTTGACAAAGACATGGGCAAAGAACCGGAAGCGGGCGTTGATCGACAGACCCGCAGACACCGCCGGTCGACGTGCATGCGGTCGTCAGCAGTCAAAGATGGGGCTCGCTTCGCGACAGCCTGAAACAGACCTGGCTCTGCCGGGTGGCAGGCGGGGCTGCTTTTCACGCCTTGACGATATACTCTACCAAATCATAAGTCGTCACGTGAAGATATATTTTTTAAATGATAGGCGCCGCAGCGCCTGCACACCTGACAGAGTTGGGCTGGCTGCTGCACGGGGCGGTGTCGCACCTCGCGATTCGCCGCCGTATCTACTCGAACGACAATACGATGCCTTCCGGCGCAGTGATTGCGATGCACGTCCGTGCCTTTCTGGCCAGCATGCCTTCGCTGCTGCCGGCGCTGGAACACGCCTGAGCGCGACGCGCTGGGCAGTCCGCCAGTCCGCTGGATTCGCCCGGCCAGCCCGACACTTTCTGACGTACCTTCATCGGGTATGCGAAGCACGCGCGTTCTTCCTGGGCAGCCCTCTGCGCGTGCCCGACCTCGCCAGAACCCCCGTCAAATCGCGGTTTCGCGGCGTCGCCCGCCATCAAGGTATGTCCAGTCATCCGCCGTTCGACGACTATGGTTGATGCGATCGAGCCGGGAAATTCATCGGATGAAATGGCTGGAAAAGTCCGACGAAACAGTGAGATGTGCTCATCAGGTCCGCGGCATCTGCCGATTGAAAATTTTTTACAACAAACATATGTCGTCAGTTGACGATTTATTTTCTCGGGAATATCTTCGCGTCTCAAGAGGTAGCCGAATCAGCGGCTACGCCACGTGTGAACAGCGCCGCGCAGGCGGTCGGAGCGAACCATGAGTAACGTCGTCAATAGATTCGGGAACGGTCGTCGTCGATTTCTACAGTTGTCGGCGGGCGCCGGGCTCGCTGCTTCCGGTTTGATGGGCGGGATGTCACGGGCCTTCGCTGCCGACAGCGTGAATCTCCATACCTGGTCGGCCGGCGTCGATACGGTGAAGCGCATGCTCGTACCGTTTCAGAAGGAATCGGGGCTGAACGTCAACTACAACAACCTTCCGTTCGCACAGTATCGCGAGGCGATGGTGACGAAGTTCGTCGGCCAGGCGCCGATCGACGTGCTGTGGGTGTCCGACGGCTGGCTGCCCGAGTGGGCCGACGCGGGCTGGCTTGCGCCGCTCGACGGCTATCCGCAACTGCTCAAATACAACGGCGACGTGCAGGACTTCTGCACCCAATCGATGCGCTACAAGGGTCGTCAGTACGGTCTTACGTACTACACCGACTACATGGCGTTTCTGTACGACGCGGACAAGCTCGCAAAGGCGGGCATCGCGGCGCCTCCTGCAACGTGGGACGAACTGGTCGCCCAATCGCTGAAGATCAAGAATGCGGGTCTCTCGCAATACCCGCTGATGCTGTCGATGGCACGCGAAAGCTGGCTTATCGAGTTCATGTCGTCGCTGGTGTTTTCCAACGGCGGCCGATTTGTCGACGACAGCGGCAAGGCGGTGATGGACGATCCGAAGCACGGCGCGCTCACGTCGCTGCAATGGGTCGCCGATGCGGTCAACAAGCACCACATCGTTTCGCCTGCCTGCGTCGAGTTGGGCGAATTGAACGGCTTCAAGGCCGTGGCGTCGGGCAATCACGCGTTCGCGTTGTTGCCGCGCTACCGGATTCAGGCACTTAACGATCCGCGCCAGTCGCGTGTCGCGGGCCATATCAAACAGGCGTTGATGCCGGCCGGCCCGAACGGTTCGCACGCCACGGTTGCGTGGATGCGCATGCACGCGATGAGCGCTGCCGCCGGCGCCAACAAGACGCGGGCCGCTGAGGCGACGCGCCTGATCGAAGCGTTCGGCGGACGATTCGACGGCCAGTACGCGTTCCAGAAAGCGATGTTCCTGGACACCGGCACGGCATTCGGCGTGAAGCCGCTCTTTAACGACCCGCAAGTCCGCACCGCATATGAAAAGTACGGCGACTTCGCGATGTTCCAGAAGCAGCAGGATCTGGCCCGCAAGAAGGATGTGATCACGCGCTGGTTCGGCGAGTGGGACGAGACCAACGGGACGGCATGGCAAGCCGCGATCCTCGGTCAATCGAGCGTCGCCGATGCGCTTAAGACGTCCGCGCAGAAGTGGACCGCGTTGAGCAAAGCCTGAGGTCGATATGAGCGTTCAAGCCCTGGGCCGCCGCTGGCTTGCCAGACATTCCGTGGCGCCTTCCGATCAGCGTAGCGCGATGCTGCTGCTGACGCCGATGATGCTGGTGCTGCTCGCAGTCGCCGTGTTTCCGGTGCTTTATTCGTTCTGGACGAGCCTGTTCGACATTCATTTGACGCGGATGAACCGCGTGTCGTTCGTCGGCCTGGGCAACTACATCCAGACCTTCCGCGACCCGATGTTCTGGGCTGCGGTCGAGCGCACTGCGTGGTTCACCGTCGTGTCGGTCCTCGCGATCATGGTCGTCGCGACGCTGATGGCGCTATTGCTGAATCAGGAATTTCGCGGCCGGCGCATCCTGTCGACCGCCTTGCTGATTCCATGGGCTATTCCGTATGTGGTCGACGGTCTGATGTGGAAGTGGATCTACGACTCAGGCTACGGCGCGCTCAACGGACTGCTGTTGCAGCTTGGCGTGATCGGCCAGTACATGGTGTGGCTGGGTGATACGAACAAGACGCTGGCGCTGATCTGCAACGCATTCGTGTGGAAGGAAGTGCCGCTCGCGACCATCCTGCTGCTTGTGACGATGAAGTCTATTCCGTCGGACCTGTACGCGGCGGCACGCGTAGACGGCGCCAACCTGTGGAGCCGATTCGTGCACGTGACGCTGCCGGCGATGCGTCCCGGCTTCATGCTCGTGATGATCTACGAAGCGATGATGGCGGTGCGGCACTTCGACCTCTTCTTCATTCTGACAGAGGGCGGTCCGGCCGACGCGTCTCACGTGCTCTCCTGGCACATCTACGTCGAGACGTTCCGCAACCTGTCGTTCGGCACCGGTGCGGCGGTCGCGTATGTGCTCGCGCTTGCCACGTTTGCGATGTCGTACACCATCATTCGTCTACTCGGCAAGAGGCTCTAAGCGATGTCGTCTTCTCTCTTTGCCAAACGCCTGGCGCTGCTGGCCGGTTCAATCGTGATGTTGCTGTATGTGCTGGCACCGGTTGCGTGGCTGCTGTCGTCTTCGTTGCAGCGCGAAGCGGATATCACGTCGATTCCGCCACACTGGATTCCCCATCCGCCGACGCTGTCCAGCTTCAAGGCAATCGTCGCGGCAAGCACCGGCACAGCGCCGGACGACGGCAACGCCGCGTTCATTCCGTCCACCGCGCAGTACCTGTTGCCGGCGCTGCGCAATAGCCTGGTGGTCGCCGCTGCGGTGGTGTTGCTGAATCTGCTCGTCAGCGTTCCCGCCGCTTATGCGATGGCGAAGATCCGTTATATCGGCCGCGATCTGTCGGTGTATTTCATGCTGGCTACCCGCGTGATTCCCGATATCGCACTCGTCGTGCCGTTCTTTCTGTTCGTGCGCAAGCTCGGCCTGCTCGACAGCGTCGGGTCGCTGATCATCACTTATCTGGCGATTACGGTGCCGTTCAGCGTCTTCATGTTGCTTAGCTATTTCGAATCGCTGCCGGACGAGCTCGACAAGGCGGCTCGGGTCGACGGCTGCTCGCGGATTCAGGCTTTGCTGAAGGTGTTTTTGCCGCTCGCGGTGCCGTCGCTCGTCGCCGTCATCATGTTCACGTTCCTGACCAGCTGGAACGAGTTCCTGTTCGCCTTGATGTTTACGCAAACCGCCGCGTCGCAGACCGTCCCGATCATCGTCGCGTCGTTCACGTCGGATTTCACGACGAGTTTTTCGTTCATCAACGCAGCCGGCGTGGTCGCGATCGTGCCGCCGGTGATCATCGCCGTGGTGTTCGAGCGTTACATCGTGTCGGGTCTGACTGCCGGTGCGGTAAAGGGATAAAGGGAAAGGCCATGGCTCAAATCGAATTTCAGCAGGTGGGCAAGCAGTATGCGAACGGGCATGTCGCATTGGAGAACCTGAATCTGCAGATCAGGGACAAGGAGTTTCTCGTTCTGCTCGGACCGTCCGGCTGCGGCAAGTCGACGACGCTCAACATGATCGCCGGACTGGAAGAGGTCACTCAGGGCAGCTTGCGGTTCGACGACGTCGAAGTAAACGGCTTGCCGGCGCACCGGCGCGACGTGGCGATGGTGTTTCAAAGCTACGCGCTGTATCCGCACAAGAACGTGTACGACAACATCGCCTTCGGCCTGCGGATGCGCAAATATCCGCAACAGGAGATCGATGCGCGGGTGCGCGCGGCCGCGCAGTCGCTTGAAATCGAGCATCTGCTGGACCGGCGGCCCGGGCAACTGTCGGGTGGGCAGCGCCAGCGCGTCGCGCTCGGCCGCGCAATGGTGCGCCAGCCCGCCGTCTTTCTGATGGACGAACCGCTGTCGAACCTCGATGCGGCGCTGCGCGTGTCGATGCGCGCGAGCATCAAGGCACTGCATCAGTCGATGCAGACGACCTTCGTGTACGTGACGCACGATCAGGCCGAAGCGCTGACGCTCGCCGATCGCATCGTCGTGATGCGCCAGGGCGTCGTGCAGCAGATCGGCTCGCCCGACGACATCTACGAACGGCCAGCCAATAAATTCGTCGCCAATTTCCTCGGCAGCCCGCCGATCAACTTTATAGACGGCGTGCTGATGCAAGGCGACCACGGTTTGCATTTTCGCAGCGGCGATCTTTCGCTCGCCCTCGATGAAGAGACACAGCGCCTGCTCGCAGGATGCAGTGGCCGGGCAGTGTCGGCCGGTATTCGTGCCGAGGACATCGACGAGCATGGCGACTCGACCGATTGCTCGCTGACAGGCGACATAGCCTCGTTGCTGCCGGTCGGCTCCGATCAGTTTATCGGCCTGCAATGTTTGGGACAGTCGATGTTTTTTCGTGTTGGCAAGGAGCGTTCCTGCAAAGTCGGTGAACGCGTGTCCCTGTCGATCAACCGCCGCCGTCTGCACCTTTTCGATCGGGCGAGCGGTGTGAACCTGAAGGCGCAGAACGCATGAAACCCGCGGTATTTTCGTATCACCGGCCTCACACGCTTGAAGATGCGCTGTCGCTGCTCGCGCTGCACGGCTTCGACGCCAAAGTCATCGCGGGAGGGCAAAGCCTCGCGCCGATGATGAACATGCGCTTTGCGCAGCCGGCGCATCTGATCGACCTCAACGCGTTGCCGCAACTCAGCGGCGTGACGCTTGCGGGTGATTCGCTATCCATTGGCGCGATGACGCGCCATCACGAGGTGGCCACCAGCAGCACGGTGCGCGCCGCTTGTCCGCTGCTCGCGGAAGCGGCCGCGACCATTGGGCACTACGCGATCCGCCAGCGCGGCACGCTTGGGGGCAGCCTTGCGCATGCGGATCCTGCTGCGCAAATGCCGCTCATCGCGAGCACGCTGGGCGCTCGCATCGAGATTGCCGGACCGGACGGCAGCCGCGAGGTGCCGGCCGCAGCGTTCCTGATTTCGGTGATGACGACCGATCTCGCCGCTGAAGAAATCATCCGTGCCGTGCATTTCCCGGTCGCGCGCCCGGGCGAGCGGCACGCATTTGAACTCTTTAGCAGGCGGCACGGCGACTTCGCGATTGCGGCTTGCGCACTCACCGCCGTGCTCGACGGCAACAGATTCTCCAGCCTGCGCATTGGCCTCGGCGGCGTGGCGGACGTCCCGCTTGTGCTGGACGAACTCGCAGCTGACTTCGCCGGCGCCCCGGTCGATGCGCCGACGCTTGCCGCAATCGCCGACGCGGTGGCCGGCGCTATCGATCCGTACGACCAACCGGACATCAGTGCCGCTTACCGGCGCGATCTCGTCAAGGCGCTCATGGCGCGCGCGTTGCAACGCGCGACGCAGTCTGCCAACACGACCTCGAAGTGAGTCATGAAAAAGAAAGCAATTTATCTCAGTGTGAACGGCACCCGTCACGAAGTGCATTGCGAGCCTCGCAAGCTCCTTTCCGATGCGCTTCGTGAAGACTGCCGTCTGACCGGCACGCACGTCGGCTGCGAGCACGGCGTATGCGGCGCATGCACCGTCCTGATCGACGGCCGTCCGGCGCGCTCGTGCCTCGCGTACGCCGTTCAGTTGGACGAAGTGCAGATCACCACGATCGAAGCTGTCGCGCAGGACGGCCGCCTCTCTCCGCTGCAGCAGGCGATGCATGAGTGTCATGGTCTGCAGTGCGGCTTTTGCACGCCGGGCATCGTGATGACCTTCGAGGCTTATCTGCGCGAGCACCCAAGCCCATCTGAGGCCGAGGTGCGCGAGGCGCTTTCCGGCAACCTGTGCCGCTGCACCGGGTACCAGAACATCGTGCGGGCGATCCTGCTCGCGGCCGCGCGGATGCGGGGGGAGAGCGCCGATGTCTGAGCAATCGTTTCGTTATCTCAACAAGGCGGTGCCGCGCACCGAAGACTATCGCCTGCTGACGGGCTATGGCCGCTATCTCGACGACATCGACATCGCGGGCGCCCTGCACGTGAGCTTCGTGCGCTCGCCGCATGCGCATGCGCGGATCGTTTCGGTGGATACCGCGGCGGCTGTCGGCATGCCCGGTGTCGTAACCGTCGTCACCGGACGGGAGCTGGCGCAGTGGACCACGCCGATGCGTGTCGCCGCGCCGGTCGAGGGCTTGTTGCCGGTCGAGTTCGCGACGATGCCGACGGACATCGTGCGCTTTCAGGGCGATCTTGTGGCGTGTGTGGTCGCCACGAACCGGTACCTCGCGGAAGACGCGGCGGAGCAGGTCATGGTCGAGTTCGAGCCGTTGCCTGTGGTGACCGATATGTGGCGGGCGCTCGAAGCCGATGCTGCGCAAGTCGACCCCGGGGTGCCCGGCAACCTGGTGTCGCACCAGACGTACTCGAACGGCGACCCGCAGAGCGTGAGCCAGCACGCTTACCGCGTGGTCGAGGCGACCTTTCAGCAGCAGCGGCAGACCCATGTGCCCATTGAAACGCGCGGTTGCGCAGCAGTCTGGGACGCCGGGCGCGACCACCTGACGTTCCACATCGGCACCCAGGTGCCACATCCTTTGCGCACTCAGCTCGCGCAACGGCTCAGGCTCAGCGAATCGCAGGTGACGGTGATTTCGCCTGATGTCGGCGGTTCGTTCGGCCAGAAAATCGCCTTGTACCGCGAAGAGCTGACCGTCGCTGCACTCGCGCGTCATCTGAAGCGGCCGGTGCGCTGGCGCGAAGACCGTCTCGAGAACTTGACCGCGGCGGCCAATTCGCGCGAAGACTTCTGCCGCACGCGCGCCGCGGTGGATGAGCACGGCACGCTGCTCGCGCTCGATCTGGAGATCCGCGAAGACTTCGGCGCGTATTGCTTCTTTCCGGCGAACTATCTCGCGCGCGTCGTCGCGATGGTGTTGAGCGGACCGTACCGGCTGCAGCACTATGCGTTCGACGTGAAGGTCGTGCTCAGTCACAAATGCGGCAATGCACCCATGCGCGCGCCGATGTCCATCACCAGTTGGGTCATGGAAGGCACGTTGGAAGCGATTGCGCGCGAACTGAAGCTGGATCCGGTCGACGTGCGCCGCCGCAACCTGTTGACGCCGGAAGAACTGCCGTACCGCACGGCCACCGGTGAATTGCTGGCCGACATCACGCCATCGCAGACCTTTGAGGCGGTGCTGGCGGCCTTCGACTACGACGCGTTTCGCGCACGCCAGCAAGCGGCGCGGGCGGCCGGCCGCTATCTTGGGCTTGGACTGTGCAATGTCGTCGAGCCGACGACGTACGGTTCGCGCTTTTATAAATCAGCCGGCATTCCGGGTTCGGGACACGAGGCAAGCTGGATCCGTATCGAGCCGAGCGGTGCCGTGAACGCGTCGGTGGGTCTCGGCCCCAGCGGACAGGGCTACGAAAGCGCGATGGCCAATGCGGTGGCCGAAGGCCTGGGCGTGCATCCGTCGAGCGTGCGTATTCATCTGGGCCACACCGATATCGCGCCATACGGGATGGGCAGCCGCGGCGCCCGTAGCGGCACGGCGGGCGGCGGCGCGCTTTATTTGTGCGCGCTCGATGCGCGCCGCAAAGTGCTCGCAATTGCCGCCGGTCGTCTCGACCTGCCCGATAGCGACTCGCTGCGCCTTGTCGATGCTCGCGTCGAGCGCCGTAGTCGCGACACGTGGGTCGACGCGGGTCTAACGCTCGCCGAGGTGGCGCGGAGTGCCTATATGGATCCTACTTCGCTGCCGCAGGGCCTCACGCCTGGCCTCGAGTTTCACCTGACCTACGATCCGCCGCCGATGACCTACTCGAATTCGACGCACGGATGCGAGATCGAGCTGGACGTAGCCACCGGTGCGATCCATTTTGCGCGCTACGTGATCGCCGAAGACTGCGGCACGCTGCTCAATCCCACCGTGGTGACGGGGCAGCAACATGGCGCAGTGGCGATGGGATTGTCCGGCGCGTTGTTCGAGCATACGCGCTACGACGAAACGGGACAGAACGTGACCGGCTCGCTTGCCGACTACCTGATCGCCACTTCGACCGAATTACCCAATTTCGAAATCATCCCGTTGCATACACCTAGCCGCGCGACGGCGGCGGGCATCAAAGGGATGGCCGAAGGCGGCGTGATGGGCGCGCTCGGTGCCTTGACCAACGCCGTGAACGACGCGCTAGCGCCATTCGGCGTGGTCGCCGACCGTCATCCTTTGACTCCCATGCTATTGCGCGACCTGTTGCGCGACAAAATCTGACCGGATCAGACAATCATGAATCAATCTGCAAGCAAACCCGCTGTCGGCTTTATCGGCCTCGGCATCATGGGCGCCTCGATGGCGGCGCGACTCGCCGCAGCCGGCTATCCGCTGCACGTCTATAACCGTACGCGTGCGAAGGCCGAGCCGCTCATCGAGGCGGGCGCATCCTGGCACGCCACCCCGAAGGCGCTCGCTGAAGCGTCCGACGTGGTCATCACGATCGTCGGCATGCCTGACGACGTGCGCGCGCTGTACCTCGGCGACGACGGTCTGATCGTGAACGCGCGGCGCGATGCCGTGCTGATCGACATGACGACCTCGAGTCCGCAACTGGCCGAAGAGCTAGCCGCGCACGCTGCAGCCAGCGGCGTGCACATGCTGGACGCGCCGGTTTCGGGCGGCGATGTCGGCGCGCGCGAGGGGCGGCTGTCCAGCATGGTGGGCGGCGCGGCCGACGTGCTCGCGCGCGTCGAGCCGATGCTGCGCTGCCTCGGCACGAACATCGTGCTGCAAGGCGGGCCGGGCGCGGGTCAGCACACCAAGCTGTGCAATCAGATCGTGATCGCATCGACGATGCTGGGCGTGTGCGAAGGCCTGGCCTATGCGCACGGCGCCGGACTGGATGCGCAGACCGTATTGAGCGCGATCGGCGGCGGCGCGGCGGGCGGCTTCCAGTTGAATAACCTGGGGCCGCGCATCGCGAAAGGCGATTTCGCGCCAGGCTTCTTTATCGAGCATTTCATCAAGGACATGCGGCTTGCGCATGAGGAAGCCGCTCACATGGGACGTGAGTTGCCGGGTCTGGATCTGGTGCGCAGCCTTTATCAGAAACTCGCTGAGCAAGGCTTTACGCGCAACGGCACCCAGGCGCTGTTCAAACTCTACGAGCGCTGAGGTGTGGCGATGAAGCTAGCTGATCAATGCATTCTCCCTGCACGGCCCGAAGCCGTGTGGCGTGCGCTGAACGATCCTGCCGTGCTCGAGGCGTGTCTGCCCGGGTGTAAATCGCTTGCGATGCTGGACGAGCGGCATTTTGAGTCGACCGTGCAGATTCGCGTGGGTCCGGTGGCGGCGACCTTTAAAAGCAATGTGGAGCTGTCGGACCTTGATCCGCCCAGGGCTTACACGATTGTCGGCACGGGCAACGCGGGCGCGGTTGGCTTTGCCAAGGTCACTGCGCGCGTGCAGCTCGAACCGCAAGCCGAGGCAACCGTGCTCGTGTACGACGCGGATGTCGAAATCGGCGGAAAGCTCATGAGCGTGGGGTCCCGCCTGATTCAGTCCGCAGCGGGCAAGAATCTCGACGCTTTCTTCGGCGCGCTGAAGGCGCACATCGAAAAGGAGGCGGCGCTCGTGGACTCCCTGCAAGTCATCGAGCCGGCGCCGCAGGCACAGCCGGACGACGGGCCACTGACCGGCGGCGTGCAACGTCAGGCGCACGGCGGGACGAAGCCGTCCACCGTCACGCCCAAACCTGGCCCGACACCGGGTCTGCGGGTCTGGCTGGTCGGTGCAGGTTCGGGTCTGCTCGGATTGCTGGTGGGATTTTTGATTGGGCACGCGGCCTGACGGTCCGCGTCGCGATGGTGGTGCCCGGCCTGCGTGCAGACCGGGCACCGCTTCGAGAAGTAAGGAACCTCGGCGCTGCAATGCGTGAGCGCGCTGCGCGTGGATCACAAGCCATTCCAGTGGCAACCTTGTTCGTTCTGTAGTTCAGCGTTTGATCAGATCCATTTTTCATTCGACAGGAATTCTCGTGAGCAAAAAAATAGTTGTCCTAATGGCGATGACCTGCCTTGCAGAGGCAGCTCAGGCGCAAAGCAGCATGACCCTGTACGGCGTCGCGGACGATGGCATTACCTACACCAACAATCAGGGCGGACATGCCAATTACCAGACTTTCAGCGGTGGTCTGGGCGGAAGCAAGTTCGGCCTGCTGGGCAGCGAGGATCTGGGCGGTGGCACGAGTGCAATCTTCCAGCTCGAGAGCGGCTATGACGTAAACAGCGGCAAGCTCGGCTATAACGGCCGGCTGTTCGGCCGTCAGTCATATGTGGGCTTGTCCGGCAACTACGGCAGCGTGCGCCTTGGGCGGCAGTATGACTTCATGGTGACCAATCTGCAGCCGCTGACTTCTTCGCTGGCGTTCGGCGGCTCGCTGTCGTCGCATGCGGGCGACGTGGACGGAATCTGGGGCACGTATCCCGTCAGCAACTCGGTCAAGTATGTGAGCCCGACGTATCACGGTATCACGGCGGGCGCGCTCTATAGCTTTGGCGGCGTGGCGGGTTCGGTCGGCGCGTCGCGGCAGTACGGCTTCGGCCTGAGCTATGCGAACGGTCCGCTGAAGCTGGCGGCCGCGTATCTCTACGTCAACAACCCGGCGGTGACGCGTTTTGACGGCGCCACGGGGGCGACAGCCGGTGGGGCGTTTACGAACCCGGTGACGAACCCGATCTACAGCGGCTATGCCACCGCGCACAGCATGCAGACCCTCGGTATGGGCGGCAACTATCAGTTCGGTGCGACGACACTAGGCGCGCTTTACACCGACACGCGCTTTAACAATGCAGTCGCGACAGCCAGCACCACGTTTCAGGGTTCGGCAACACTCGATTCTTACGAAGCATTCGTCAGCCATCGCTTTACACCTGCTGTCATGGCGGGTCTGACCTACGACTACACGTCGTCACCGCATGCGCACTACAACCAGGTGGCCGCGGGTTCCGAGTATTCATTTTCGAAACGTACTTTCACTTACCTGATCGTTGCCTGGCAACGCGCCAGCGGCGTCGATTCGACGGGACACGCTGCGGTAGCCGATCTGACTTATCTGTCACCTTCGTCGACGCCCAATCAGGTCGCGGTGCGCGTGGGCATCCGACACAGCTTCTAACTTGCAGTGGAATACAGGTCTGTCGGGCGGCATGACAGCGTGCCCGGTGGCCGTCGTTTTGTGAGCGTTTGAATTGCAACAGGAGGCAATCATGCTGGTGGAAATGCGTACGTATCAGATTACGGCAGGAAAGGTGGGCGAGTTTCTGCAAATCTACGAGCGCGAGGGGCTCGCGATCATCAGTCAGTACGCCCGGCTCAAGGGCTGCTGGACTAAAGACTCGGGCACGCTGAATTCGGTCGTGTTCTGCTGGAGCTACGACGACTACGCGCATCGCGCCGCGCAGCGCGCGAAGCTCGCAGCGGATCCGCGTTGGCAAGCCTTCACGCCTCGCATCCTGCCTTACCTGGTGCATCAGGAATCGGTGTTCCTTGCGCCCGTGCCGTTTTGCCCTGCTGACTGAAGCAGAAGCGGTGAAGTTCTCTGACCACCGGGCGTGCAACGGTACTTGCTGCGCCGCGGTCTGTTTGTGAGGTAATCAATGATTGAAGCTGATTTGGTCGACAAGATGGTGACGTGGCGTCGTGCACTGCATGCGCACCCCGAGACCGCGTTCGAAGAAGTCTCGACGGCACGGCTGGTGGCATCGGCGCTGCGCGACTACGGTTTTGAAGTGACCGAGGGCGTGGGCAAGACTGGTGTGGTCGGCACGCTGCGAAGGGGGAGTGGTCCTGCGCTCGGATTGCGTGCGGATATGGATGCGCTGCCGATGGTGGAGTACAACGAATTCGAGCACCGTTCGCAACACCGCGGAAAAATGCACGCGTGCGGTCACGACGGTCACACCGCGATGCTGCTGGGCGCCGCTGCTTCGTTAAGCCGCGATACCGGTTGGCACGGTACGGTGAACGTGATCTTCCAGCCCGCCGAAGAGGTGGCGGGCGGCGGGCGCGTCATGGTCGAAGACGGACTGTTCGAGCGTTTCCCGTGTGACGCGGTATTCGGTCTGCACAACTGGCCTGGCTTGCCGCTCGGCCATTTCGCGATCAACCGTGGGGCGATGATGGCCTCGTTCGATACCTTCGAGATTCTGGTGGACGGCAAAGGCTCGCACGCCGCAATGCCGGAAGAGGGAATCGATGCGCTGGTCTGCGCGAGTCATGTCGTGATCGCGCTGCAGACTATCGTGAGCCGGCGCATCTCGCCGAAAGAAGCATGCGTCGTGAGCGTCACGCAGGTTCATGGCGGCGAGGCCTGGAATGTATTGCCTGACCGCGCCGTGATTCGCGGCACCGTACGCTGCTTCGATGCCAACGTGCAGGAGCGCGTACGGAGCTTGCTGGATGAAATCGGCACGCTGACCGCGCAGGCGCATGGCGCGAAAGCGACGCTGTCTTACCACTACGGCTATCCGGCAACGGTCAATGCGCCGGCCGAAGCCGACGTCGCGCTCGATGCGGCGCGCGCGACCGTCGGCGCGGCGAAGGTGACGTTGGGCTGTAAGCCGTCGATGGCCTCGGAAGACTTCGCGTTCATGGCGCAGGCCAGGCCGGGTGCGTATGTCTGGATGGGCGTCGACGGGCCCGAGCCTGGCGCTCCGCTTCACAACCCGCACTACGACTTCAACGACGACGCATTGGCTATCGGTGCGTCGTATTGGGTGAACGTCGTGAAGGCGTTTGGCGTTGCGCGCGTGTGAGGCCTGGCGGCTGCCCTATGCGACTGGGTGGCCGTGCAGAGGCGCTCAATTAGCGCGGCGTTCCGTTGCTGTCGCGACGAGTGCAGGCGCTGCAGCCGCTTGAGCGAGTTCATCGCTCGACCAGCCGCCGCCGAGCGCATGCAGGAGTTGCACATTCGCGCTCAACTGGCGTGTCTGGATATCGAGCACGCTGCGTTGCGCCTCGAGTGCGACGGTCTGCGCCTGCACGACATCGAGGTAACCCACGGTGCCTTGGCGATATTGGCGTAACGCGAGGTCGACCGAGTACTGGGCGGCGTTTGCCGCATCCCGTTGCTCACCAAGCGCAGTGCCGAGATACGACAGCAGGGCGAGGTTGTCTTCAACCTGCTGGAATGCAGACAGCACCACGCCGCGGTAACGTTCTCCCGCTTCTTCGGTTGCCGCCTTGGCGGAATCGAGTTGCGCGCGACGGTACCCGCCGTCGAACACGTACTGCACAAGCTGCGGGCCGACCGCCCAGAACAGATTGGGCGCGCTAACCAGGCCGGCGTAGGCTGCGCTTTGCACACCACCCTGCAAGCTGAGCATGATGTCCGGGAAGTAGGCCGCCCGCGCGACGCCAATTTTTGCGTTGGCCTCGGCCACCCGGCGTTCCGCTGCAGCGACGTCGGGCCGTCGCTGCAGCAGCGTCGAGGGCAGGCCGGTCGGAATCGCCGGCAACGCGATGGCGGCGGTCTGGGGCGGCAGGCTGAATTCGGACGCGGAGGCGCCGACCAGGTCCGCGATCGCGTGTTCAATCAGAGCCCGTTGCGCCAGGTTCTGCGACAACTGCGACTTCGCCGACGAAAGTTGCGTTTGCGCTCGGGAAACGTCGAGGCCCGACACGATCCCACTGTTGTGCAACGTTTCCGTGAGTTGCAGGGCCTTCGCATACGCCGCGACAGTCTCGTTCAACAGCTCGGTTTGCTGGTCGAGACCGCGCAAGCGGAGGCAACTGTCCGCCAGTTCGACCTGCAGGCTCAGCCTTACCGAGGCCAGATCGGCCTTGGTCGCCTGCGCCTCGTCCTTGCCGGCCACCACGGAGTCGCGCACGCGTCCCCAGAGGTCGAGGTCGTAGTTGATTTCGCCGCCAAGCGTGATGGAGTTGTAGTCGTTCGGGCCGCCCACACGCAAAGGCCGGTTGTCGGACTGGCGAACGCGCTGCGGCACGGCGCTCGCACTGATCGACGGGTACAGTCCCGATTCGACCTGCGCCACGAAAGCCCGCGCTTGCGCATAGTGTGCGTACGCCGCGCGCAAATCGGTGTTGTTTGCCAGCAGGCGCGCTTCGAGATCGTCGAGCTGTGCATCGCCATACATCTTCCACCAGCCGTTGCGGTCTATCCGGTCGGCGGGCTGTGCCGTGGTCCACGGGCCAACCGTCTTGTATTGCGCAGCGATCGGCGTCGGCGGGACCTGATATTGCGGCGCAAGCGAGCAGGCGCAGAGCGCGACGACGCTCGCGAGAAGCGCCGGAAGTCCATACTTAACCATGTGCCGCTGCCTTTTTGTCGGTCGCCTTCGCAACTTGCACGTTGTCGCCGTCAGCGAGTCCGTCGGGCGGTGTATCGATCACGCGATCGGTTGCGGCGAGCCCTGAGCCGATCTCCACTGAGTCGCCCAGGTCGCGGTCGATCTTCACCTGCTTGAACAGCACGTGACCGTTCGAACCAAGCGTGGCGACCACGACGCCGCGGCTATCGAAGACGAGTGCGCTGGCCGGTACACGGAGCGAATCGGCGGAGGCGGGCAACGAGAATTTCAGACTGGCGAACCCACCCGGCAGCAGCTTGCCGTTAGCGTTGTCGACCAGCAGTTGAACCAGCGTCGTTCCCGAACTCGAATTGACCGAGTCTGCCGCTGCGACTACGCGCGCGGTGAACTGCTGGTCGGGATACTCGGGGACGGTCAGAATGGCGGTCGTGCCGTCGTGTATCGCCGGTGCGTAATTCTGCGGCACCTGGATATACACGCGTAACTGCTTGACGTCGGAGACCGCGAACAGCTCCTGTCCTACACCGCCGCTGCCGGCGTTGACCAACGCGCCGACATCGGTATCGCGGGCGGTCACCACGCCGTCGAATGGCGCGACGATGCGCGCGAAGGCTTTGGTGGCGACGAGGCGGTCGACGTTGGCCTTCGCGGCCGCTACGATCGCCTCCTTGGCGGTGTAGTCAGCGGTGTGTTGGTCGACATCCTGCTGGGCGACGGAATCCGTGCCGCTTAGCGCTTCCCAGCGCTTCGCCGTCGTACCCGCAACTAACGCATTCGCCTGCGCACTCTGGAGGTCCGCGCGCGCCTGCAATAGCTGCTGGTCGAGCTCGGGCGTTTCGATTTCGGCGAGTACCTGGCCCGTTTTGACCGGCGCACCGATATCGACATTCCATGATTTCAGATAGCCGCTGACCTGAGCGAAAATCGGCGCCTGCGTAAACGCTTCGAGACGGCCTGGCAGTTGCAGCGAGGGGCCATTGGCGCCACGCAAGGGCTGGATCAGGTTGACGGTCGGCACGGCCTGGACGTCGGTCCAGGTTTTTAGCTTGCGGGCATCGGCGGCTCGCAGCGCGATGCCGGCAGCGACGATGCCTGAGACGACCAGCAGGCCGACCACGCCTGCTACCAGAAGCGGGCGTCGCGACGGTGTATTAGTGGGAAAAGTAGATTCAGACGACATGAGCAGGACCTCCCGAGACGGATGCCGGGGTAGCCGCGCGCCCGGGGCGTGCGTGCACGATACAAAAAATGACGGGGACGAGGAACAGCGAAGCGGTGGTCGCAAACAGCAGACCGCCGATCACGGCGCGGCCAAGCGGCGCGTTTTGCTCACCGCCTTCGCCGAGGGCGAGCGCCATCGGCGCCATGCCGATGATCATGGAGAGCGCGGTCATGAGCACGGGGCGAAAACGCGTAAAGCCCGCTTCGAGGGCGGCCTTGAACGGGTCGCCGTGTACGGCAAAACGTTCGCGGCAGAAACTGACGACCAGAATCGAGTTGGCCGTCGCCACCCCCATACACATGATCGCACCGGTCAATGCAGGGACAGAGAGCGTCGTGTGGGTCGCGAACAGCATCCAGACGATACCTGCCAGCGCGGCAGGCAACGCGGTCACGATCACGAACGGGTCGGCCCACGACTGGAAATTGACCACGATCAGCAGATAGATCAGCACCACCGCACCAAGCAAGCCGAACAACATGCCGGCAAAGGCGCTGTTCATCGTCTGCACCTGGCCCAGCAGCGCGACGGCCGAGCCCTTGGGCAAGGTGCTGGCGTTGTCGTGCACGATGCGCTGGATATCGGATGCCACCGCGCCGAGGTCGCGACCCTGGGTGGTCGCGAAGATCTCGACCATGGGCTGGATGTTGTACTGGCTGACAACCTCGTTGCTGCTGGTGCGCTCGACTGTCGCCAGACCACCGAGGATCTGGGCGGTGCTTCCGCCGCTGGCTGTGATCGGAAGATTTTGCAGGGCCGCAAGCGAATCGAGGCTGTATTGCGGCGTTTGCATCACGATCGGATAAGACACACCGTTCGCGTTGTTCAGCCAGAACGCGGGCGCGACCTGGCTGGAACCTGCGAGGTTCACCACCATGCTGTTCGTCACGTCGCGCTCGGTGATGCCGAGCAATTGCGCGCGCGTGCGGTCGACATCGACCTTGAAAGTCGGGTTGCCGTGCGACTGCGCGATCCGCGCGTCGACCACGCCCGGAACATCGCGAACCTGGCGCAGCAAACGGTCCGCGTACGCGTAGTTGGCGTTCAGATTATTGCCGCGAATCTGCAGGTCGATCGGCGCAGGCGAGCCGAAGTTCAGGATCTGACTGATGATGTCCGCTGGCGGGAACGAAAACGTGACGCCCGGGAATTCCCGCGGCAATCTCTCGCGCATGATGCGAACATACTCTTCGGTTGGACGATGGCCTTCGTTCAGCGCGATCTGGATGTCACCGTCCTGAGAGCCGACTGTACCGGTGTTGTTGTACGCGGTATTAATGCCGCTGACTGGCAGACCCATGTTGTCGACCACGGTGCCGAGATCCGCCGGCGGGACAATCTGGCGGATCGCGCCTTCGACCTCCGCAAAAATCTGCGCGGTCTTTTCAACCCGAACGCCGACCGGTGCGCGCACATGCATCAGGATTTGTCCGGAATCGACCGAAGGGAAGAAGTTGCGGCCGAGGAACGGCACCAGCGCGAACGAGAGGGCGACAAAGCCGAGGAAGCCAGCGACGAACGGACGCCGGTGGGTCAGCGCGAGTTCGAGCAGCCCGCGGTAGGCGCTACGCACCTTTTCAAAGCGTGCTTCGAAGCCACGCTGGAAACGCCCAAGCGGACCGGGACTGCTGGTTTCATCGGCGTGCTCGCCCTTTACATGCTGTTTCAGCAGGTATTTCGCCATCGTCGGCACAAGGGTTCGCGACAGGATGAACGACGAGATCATCGCGAAGATCACCGCTTCTGCCATCGGCACGAACAGGAAGCGTGCGACGCCGCTCAGGAAGAACATCGGCACGAACACGATGCAGATGCACAGCAGCGAGACGAACGCTGGCGTGACGATCTGCGCGGCGCCGTCGAGAATAGCCGTCTCCACCTCCTTGCCGTGCTCAAGGTGCCAGTTGATGTTTTCGATCGTCACCGTGGCATCGTCGACCAGAATCCCCACCGCTAGCGCGAGACCGCCGAGCGTCATGATGTTCAAAGTCTCGCCGAGCGCGGACAGCGTCGCGATGGAGCCGAGGATAGCAAGTGGGATTGAGGTTGCGATGATGATCGTCGAACGCCAGCTGCCCAGGAACAGCAGGATCATCAGGCTCGTCAGCACGGCCGCGATCACGCCCTCGCGCGCCACGCCGGTGATGGCCGCCCGTACGAACAGCGACTGGTCGCCGATGGGCTCGATCTGCAGGTTGGCGGGCCACGACGCTTTCCCTGCAGCAAGCCGCTGCTTGATGCCGGAGATGATGCCGAGCGTCGAAACCGAACCGTTCTTGAGCACGGACATCAGTACCGAGCGCCGGCCGTCGACGTGCACGATATTGGTCTGCGGCGGGCTGCCGTCGCGCACATTCGCGATGTCACGAATATAGACCGTGGTGCCATTGGCCGCCTTGACGGGCAGATCGCCCAAGGCTTTGATTTCCGACGGCGCATTGTTCAGTTGCAGCGTGTACTCGTAGTCGCCGATCTTTTCCGTGCCGACCGGCGTGATCAGGTTCTGGCCGGCAAGTGCATTGGCGACGTCCTGCGCGGATAAGCCGCGCGCCTGGAGCGCCACTGGGTCGACGTCGATCTGCACCTGACGTGTCTTGCCGCCGAACGGGTAAGGAATCGCTGCGCCTGCGACCGTGGTGAGAACCGGGCGCACCGCATTCAGGCCAAGGTCACCGAGGTTCTGTTCAGAGAGTCCCTTGCCGGACAGCGCCAACTGGATGATCGGCACGGTCGACGCGCTGTAGTTCAGGATCAGAGGAGGCGTCGTACCTGCAGGCAACTGCCGCAATTGAGTTTGCGCGACCGAAGTCACCTGTGCGTTCGCCGTGCTGATATTCACCCCCGGCTGGAAGAAGATCTTGATGATCCCGAAGCCGGCGACCGATTCCGCCTCGATATGCTCGACGTCGTTCACAGTGGTCGTCAGCGTGCGTTCGAATGGCGAGGTGATGCGGCCGACCATCTGGTCCGGCGGCAGACCCGTGTACTGCCACACGACGCTGATCACGGGAATCTTGATATCCGGAAAGATGTCGGTTGGCGTCCTCATCGCGGACAAAGGACCGATGATGAGGATGAAGATCGCCAGGACTACGAAGGTGTAGGGTCGCCGAAGGGCGATACGGACTAGGCCGAGCATGAGAATTCCAGAGCTTGGGGTAAAACGTAAGAGTGTCCTGAAGGAGGCTAGCGCGGCGTGCGATGACCCGCAGCCGCGTGCCTGTACCTGACACAAGTACAGGACGCGCTTGAGTTGACGGCATATTCGATCGTGACGGAATACTGGCTAGGGCTTCGCATAATCTGCATTTCTTGAGAATTGCTCTGCTGCTTAAGATCAGTCGATAAAACTTGCGTCGTCTTTCAATCGCCCGGCGTTTAGCAGAGAAAGACATGCGCATCAAGGAAGGCTGCCTTGGGACACGTGCCGATGTGTCGCAACGCGACCCAAGCGCGAATGTACACAAAGCTCGGCACTTCTGCTGAAGGACAAATGAAACGCCAGGCACGTATGGATGCCGGGTAAGCTCATTTCGCTTTGCCTGCACGTCCCGGGAATACCTTGTCGTTGCTGGACAGCGTGATGCCTGGCAAGAAGCGGACAGAGGCACACGAGCGGCACTTCCTGCGAAGGCTAAACCGTCAGCGCTTTTTATTACCAATTGTTCAGGAGGTCCATGCGCGCTCTGGACACACGCTCTAAACGGCATTCAAAGAACCGATTTCCATTCTGGAGATGAGGTCTTCATGTCGCTGTCACATCGTTCACGATGATCGTCACCGGCTAGCAGGGACGTCTCCTTTCGTGCCGAGTCGAACTATCACGCAACGGTTATGTTTACGAATAGGAATGCTAATTGTACGTCTACCATGCGTTTAATGGGCCGCTTCGGAGGCGTCGAAAAGTGACTTTTTGCGCAAAACAGTTGTGCGCAAAACAGGGGGCGGACAGTGGCTTTCACGCCGCCGACGGCGTATGACAAACGCCATATGAGGCTGTCCCGGGTACATGATCCATGTATTCATGGCTTCGACCTTGCGGGCATCGTCGTCGGCGCAAGGCCCGTCGCAGCAATTAGTTTCTGTGGGGAAAGTATGAAACCGGCAGGTGCCTTCTTGTGATCGCAGGATTTGGCTGAAATAATCGTCTCGCATGCTTGCTTAATCGGCATGCCTCACCCCCAGGTGTTTCAAACTTCATTCGCGCTATACCAGAAGCCTACAATACGGGTTCAGCCGACTGGCTGGCCGATATGCAAAGTACTCCTTATGTTGCGAGATCGTAGAATTGATCAGTGGTAGAAGGATGGGTTCCGCGAGCGCACTTCACCTGTCCTTTGGCGATCGTATGCATCAGTTCGATGCCGCCATTCTGGGCGATCGATTTTTCAAAGTAACGCCGAGCTGCAGTTTTGTCCCGAAGAGCACGGAGCAGAAAGTCAATGGTATGGCCGCCCCTGTCGACGGCCCGGTAAAGATGGCGCCATTCACCCCTGACGTGGGTTTATCACGAGCAACGTGTTGCGGCTATCGGGCTACCGCGGGTGGCTAGCGGATCGGTCGTCTCCGGCCAAGAACGGGCTGGAAGCAAGCTTAGTCGCCCGATCTCAAGGACCACTTCCCAAGGCCGGCAGTCGGACGTCAGCAAAAGCCGTTAACCAATATAAATAGTGTCTGGGTAAATAGTGTCCGGAGGCATGCCCGCTGCAGGGGGCGGGAATCCGGACCTGCCTCTTCGATGGGTTGCGAGGAACATAGGCGGTGCGATGCCTTCGGGTTAGCCGGCGCGGTCAGATTTCCGTTGCCAAGTCGCGACATTTGCGGCAGAATCTTGGATCGTTGTATTTTTCATAGTATCCGTTGGATCGAATTGTGTGTAGGCCTTACCCCATAAGGCTTAACGGGCCGTCTTCGAGACTCCCGGCACCACCGGTTTCAGATTCGGCTCAGTGTTTCGGTTTGGTAAGCGCAGTATAAGGAGTGGTAGTTCAGTCGGTTAGAATACCGGCCTGTCACGCCGGGGGTCGCGGGTTCGAGTCCCGTCCACTCCGCCAGTATCCTCGAAAGGCGAACTCCGGTTCGCCTTTTTTATTGCCCGCTGTTGTAATATCGGGCGTTCTGTTTTTGGCACTCCTCACGCATGCTCGATTTTTTCCGCAATCACAAACGCCTGATGATGTTCATGCTCATCCTCGTCATTGTGCCGGGGTTGGGTTTTGTGGGTATCCAGGGCTTCCGCGGCTTCTTTGACGAAAGTGCAAACGTCGCCGGCGTCAACGGTCACAAGATCACCCGCGCTGAGTATGACAACGCAATGCGTCAGCAGCTCGATCGCGCCCGCCAGATGCTGGGTGCGCAATTCGACATGAAATCGTTCGACACGCCCGAGCGCCGTCGCGAAATGCTCGACGGTCTGATCGAGCAGCGCGTGATGGCCGACGAAACGCAGCGCCTGCATCTGACCGCTTCCGACGACGCCGTGCGGCGCGTCTTGCTGAACGATCCGGTGATCTCGTCGCTGAAGAATCCCGACGGCTCGATCGATGTCGATCGTTACAAGCAATTACTCGCGATGCAGGGCATGACGCCCGACCAGTACGACGAACGTGTGCGTTACAGCATCGCCACGCAGCAATTGCCGGCCAGCATTCAAGGCAGCGCGTTCACGTCGAAGACCCTCGCGCAGCATCTGACCGAACTCGCCGAACAGCAGCGCGAAGTGCAGGGTATCGCGTTCCATCCGCGTGACTATGCCGCGAAGGTGCAGCCGACCGACGCGCAACTGCAAGCCTATTACGACGCGCATCGCAACGACTTTGCTACGCCGGCCACGGCAACGATCCAGTACCTCGTGTTGTCGCCGGCAGCGCTCGCCGCCGCCGTGCAGCCGAGCGACGCCGATCTGAAAAAATATTACGACGACAACATCGCGAAGTACCGCACCGATGGCCAGGTGCGCGCGAGCCACATCCTGATCACCGCGCCGAAAGACGCGAGCGCGGCTGACAAGGCCAAGGCGAAGCAGAAGGCCGAAGAACTGCTCGCGCAGATCAAGGCGCATCCGGATCAGTTTGCGCAGATCGCGCAGCAGAATTCGCAGGATCCGGGTTCCGCATCGAAAGGCGGCGATCTGGGTTACTTCGGTCGCGGCATGATCGCGGGCGGTCAGGCGTTCGACGACGCCGTGTTCGCGCTCAAGAAAGACGAAGTCAGCGGCATCGTGCAGAGCGACTTCGGCTATCACATCGTCAAGGTCACGGACGTGAAGCCGTCGGTCACGAAGCCGTTCGACGAAGTGAAGGATGCGATCGCGAAAGAGCTCAGGACACAGCAGGCGAGCAAAACCTTCAGCGACGAGTCGGAAGGCTTCACGTCGATCGTCTACGAAAAGGCAAAGAGCCTCCAACCGGCCGCCGACAAGTACAAACTGCCAGTGCAAACGGCCACGGTGACGCCGCAGCCGGACGCGAAGCTGCCGCCTGATAGTCCGCTGAACAACGCGAAATTCCTCGCCGCTGTGTTTGCAAGCGACGCGGTGACGGCGCGCAACAACACGCAAGCGATCGACGCCGGCGGCAATACGCTGATCGCCGCACGCGTGACCGACTACAAGGCCGCCGCCGTACCGGCGCTCGCCACCATCAAGGACGCAGTGCGTCAGAAGGTGATCGCGGCTCAGTCGAACGAGGCGGCGCACAAGGATGGCATCGCGAAGCTGGCTGAATTCCAGAAATCGAATGCCACTACGGGTTTCTCGTCGCCGCTGAAGGTCTCGCGTAACGACGCGCAAGGCGTGCCGCCTGCTGCGTTGAGCGAAATTTACAAAGCGGATGCGCAAAAACTGCCGGCCTACGTCGGTGTCGATCTCGGCAACGACGGCTATGCGATTTATCGCGTGAACTCGGTGGTGGCCAGTGCGCCGACCGATCCGCAACGCCTCGCCGCGGCCCAGCAGCAGATCGCGCAAGTCGAGGCGCAGTCGGAAGCACAAGCTTATGTTGAAGCGCTGCGTGCCCGTTCCAAGATCAAGTTCTACGGTTCGCTCGACAGCGGCAGTGCCCAGGCAAGCGGCGAATAAGCTTCGGCTCTAGCGCGTCACTAAAACGCGCAGATGCAAAAAAGCCCCGCAATTGAATTGCGGGGCTTTTTTATTGATGAACGAAAGCGTGTCAAACGGTTTGTTGCGGAACGCAGCATGCAGATGCATGCTGCCGGTTGTTAAAGGCAAGCGCTGATCGCACTGGTGGCGTCGCTGCCCGCTGCGCCATTCGCGCGGAAGCCGACCCACGTACCCTTGCCGGAGTACGCCGGGCGTACCACTGCGGCCGCGCCGTCAGGCGGCTTCTGGCCCGGGACGTAGACGTCGAGCGCCTGATCGTTGGCCAGCGTGTTCTGCGACACGACTTGCTGTTGCGAGCCATCCGCCCACTTCTGCGCAATGCAGGCAGCGACAGCCTTGGGCGGTTGCTGACTTTGTCCCACGGACTGAACCGCCGACGGTTGAGCGGCGCTGGCAGAAAATGCTACGGTCAAAGCGATTAACGATAAGTATTTCACGTTATCTCCTCAAAAGTCGCTCGGAAGCGAGCCGGGTTACACGGATTGCGAAATAATCCGATCGACCTTGCGGATCCATGTTCCCCAATTTTCGGAAACAAGTTGTTAGCGAACTTTTCAGCGCGGCGAACTTGTGCGCAGCAACGGCTTCACAGCCGGCCACACGTTGTTGAGCAGCACGGGCTGTGCCTGTTGCGTCGGATGAATCTGATCGGCCTGAAACATCTCCGGTTTGTCGGCGATGCCGGCGAGCAGGAAGGGCACCAGCGGCACGCGCAGTTGCTTCGACAGTTCGCCGTACAAGCTGTGGAACTTTTGCGTGTAGTCCGGGCCGTAATTAGGCGGTACGTACATGCCGATCAGCACGACCTTCGCGTGGCCCTGCTGAGCCTGTTCGATGATCGTGCGCAGGTTGTCTTCGGTGGTGGCGAGCGGTACGCCGCGTAACGCGTCGTTGGCGCCGAGTTCGACGATCACGATGCTCGGCTTGAGTCTTTGCAGGAGCGCCGGCAAGCGGGCCCGGCCGCCGCTCGTGGTGTCGCCGCTGATGCTGGCATTGGCGACGCTATAATCGATTCGCTCGTCGGTGAGGCGCTGGCGCATCAAGGCAACCCAGCCGGTGTCGCGGGGCAGGCCGTATTCGGCGGAGATGCTGTCGCCGAGCACGACGATCACCGGCTTGGCCTCGCCAGGCGCGTTGGCGGCTTGAGCCGCGACAGGCATCGAAAACATGGCTGCACTCAGCACGGCCGAGCCCAATGCCGTAGCCAGCGCCGCAGTGCGAGGCGCTATAGCGCCCACTTTCAACCTACGCTTCACCATGCTAAACAAAACTGATCCAGTCATTGAAGTACGGGGTTTGAGCAAGAGGGTTAAGGACGCGACCGGCGAGTTGACGATTCTCGACGATATCGATCTTGCCATCGATGCCGGCAGCAGTGTGGCGATCGTCGGTGCATCCGGGTCGGGCAAGTCTACGCTGCTTGGCTTGCTTGCCGGATTGGACAGCGCGAGTTCCGGCTCGGTTCGGCTGCTGGGGCGCGAACTTACCGAACTGAACGAAGACGAGCGCGCTGCGTTGCGCAGCGGCTCGGTCGGTTTCGTGTTTCAGTCGTTTCAACTGATGCCGCATTTGACGGCGCTCGAAAACGTCACCTTGCCACTCGAACTGCAAGGCGGCATCGGCACGCGCGAGGCCGCGGCGCGTGCGCGCCGCTTGCTGGAGCAGGTGGGTCTAGGGCAGCGTACCGGTCATTATCCGAAGCTGCTCTCGGGCGGCGAGCAGCAACGCGTCGCGTTGGCGCGCGCGTTCGTCACACATCCGGCGATCCTGTTCGCCGATGAGCCGACCGGTAGTCTCGATGCGGCGACGGGCCATGCGGTGATCGACCTGATGTTCGAGATGAATCGTGCGAACGGCGCCACGTTGATTCTTGTCACGCACGACGTCGAACTTGCGCGCCGCTGCGATACGACGGTGACGATCGAAGCGGGGCGCCTGGCCGGTTAACCAGGCGCGCGTGAGCAATCGGCGCATGCGGCACGCGCAAGCGCGCCGCTCACGCTCAGCGCTTTAATGCGGCGCGTGCCCGGGCGATCAGCGCGGACGTCGACGAGTCATGTTTCTTTTCATCGACGCTTGCGGCGGTCAGATCCGCTTCGACGACCTTGCCGAGAATCTTGCCCAACTCGACGCCCCACTGATCGAACGGATTGATGTTCCAGACCGACGCCTGCACCAGCACCTTGTGCTCATAAAGCGCGATCAACGCGCCGAGCGAACGCGCGGTCAGTGCCTCGACCAGCAGCGTGCTGGTCGGACGGTTGCCCGGAAACACCAGATGCGGCGCGAGTTCCGGCTTGTCCGCGCCAGCGACCTTCTTCGCTTCTTCCAATGTGCGGCCGAGCATCAGCGCTTCGCTTTGTGCGAAGCAGTTCGCCAGCAGCTTCGGATGATGGCTGACAAGCGGATGCTCCGGCGTCAACACGGCGACGAAGTCGATCGGCACGATCGTCGGGCCCTGATGCAGCATCTGGAAGAACGCGTGCTGGCCGTTCGTGCCGGGTTCACCCCACGTCACGGCGGAGGTCGGATAATCGACCATCGCGCCGTCGAGACGCGCGGACTTGCCGTTGCTCTCCATCTCCAACTGTTGCAGATACGACGGCAGGAAATGCAGCGCTTCCGAATACGGCGCGACCAGGTAGCTTTGCGAGCCGAAGAAGTTGCGATACCAGATGCCGATCATGCCGAGCAGCACCGGCAGATTGCGCTCGAGCGGCGCGTCGCGGAAATGCTGGTCCATTTCGTTGGCGCCGGCCAGCAGTTCGCCGAACTGCTGCGGACCGATCGCGATCATGATCGACAGACCGACCGCCGACCACAGCGAATAGCGGCCGCCGACCCAGTCCCACATCTCGAACACGTTCTCTTTCGCGATGCCGAACCTGACCACTTCCGCCGGGTTCGCCGACACGCCGACAAAGTGCTTGGCGAGCGCGCTTTCCGGGCAGCCTTTCTCGACGAACCAGTCGCGCAGCGAGCGCGCGTTGGTCATCGTTTCGAGCGTGGTAAAGGTCTTGGAGACGATGATCGCGAGCGTTTCTTCCGGATCGATCTGCTGCATCACGTTGTACAGATCGGCGCCGTCGACGTTCGAGACGAAGTGCGTCGTGATCTGCCGGCTCGCCAGATGATGCAGCGCGTGCACGACCATCTTGGGCCCGAGATCCGAGCCGCCGATACCGATGTTCACGACATAGCGGATCCGCTTGCCGGTGTAGCCGGTCCAGGCGCCGCTGCGCACCTGGTCGGCGAACGCGGCCATCCTGGCGCGCTCGGCCTGCACTTGTGCATGGAACGGCGCTTTCGGGTCGCTTGCGCGCAGTGCGGTGTGCAGCGCGGCGCGGCCTTCAGTCGGGTTGACGACTTCGCCTGCGAACATCGCGTCGCGGCGCTTTTCGACGCCGGCTTCGCGGGCGAGTTGCACCAGCAGTTGCAAGGTTTCGTCGGTGATGCGGTTCTTCGAAAAATCGGCCGCGAGACCGCCGCCCGCGAACGCAAAGCGCTCAGCGCGGGTAGGGGCGGGATCGTTCTCGGGGGCGAACCAGTCGCGCATGTGCGCATCGCGAATCTTCTCGTAATGCGTTTGCAGCGAGGACCAGGAGGGGAGCGAGTTCTGCGTCATAGCGTCCGTCTAACGAAGGGGCACGAAGAAAGGCGCGCGCATGAAGCGCTGCCGAGGATGATGCAACGATGCTGTTAGAGCGATGCCGCGCGGCCGGTCGCGCGGCTTGGCCAATCAGTATAACGGTGTTGCGTGACAGGTGGCAGCGGCCTGGGCGTCCGACGCGCCCGGCGAGACATGCGGCGTCATCGATCCAGTGTCGGATAGAACATCCGGTTCATCAAGGTCCGCACCATCGGTGCCAGTTCGCCTGCCGTCAAGCCGGCCGGGCCGTGGCCTTGCGCGCTCAGGGTGTCGGCGGCGAGGCCGTGCAGGTAGACGCCTGCCAACGCCGCTTCATAACGCGGCAAGTGCTGCGCGAGCAGGGCGCCGATGATGCCGCCGAGCACGTCGCCGGTGCCGCCTGTCGCGAGTGCCGCATTGCCGGTCGGATTGATCGCGAGGCGGCCGTCCGGCGCCGCGATCACCGTGCCGCTGCCTTTCAGCACGACGACGCTGGCAAAGCGCGCCGCCAGCGCACGCGCCGCGGCCAGCCGGTCGCGCTGCACGGTGGGCGCGTCGATGCCGAGCAGACGCGCGGCTTCGAGCGGATGCGGCGTCAGCACGCACGGATCGCCTTGCACGCCGCGCGCGGTGACCTGCGCTGCGAGCGACGGGTCTTTCGAAATCAGGTTCAGTGCGTCGGCGTCGAGCAGCTTGGGCATGTCGAGCGGCAAGACGCGGTGCAGGACCTGCGTCGCACACTCGCGATGGCCCATGCCGCAGCCGACGGCGAGCGCGTCCATCGTGTCGAGCGGCAGATCGTCGATCGCGTGCAGCATCAGTTCGGGATGCGGCGGGTCGTAGGGCGGTGCGCCGACGCCCAGCAGGGCGATGTGCACTTTGCCCGCGCCGGAATAGAGCGCCGCACGCGCCGCGAGGATCGGCGCGCCGCACATGCCGGTGTCGCCGCCGACCACCGCGAGGCTGCCGAAAGTGCCCTTGTTGGTCGCGAAGTCGCGTGGCGGCAGGAAGGCGGCGAATAGTTCAGGCGCGTTGAGTTGTACGGCCGTGCGGGTGGTGCTGTCGACGCCGATCGGCGCCACCGTTACCGCGCCGGCCAGGTCGCGGCCTTGTGCGGTGAAGAGGCCGGGTTTGGCGCCGATGAAGGTGACGGTGTGGGTAGCGTGGACTGCTGCGTCACCCTCGCCGATGACCGTGCCGGTGTCGCTGTCCAGGCCACTTGGGGTGTCGAGCGCCAGTACGCCGCCTTTTGCTTTTGTTTTCGCTTTGGTGCGTTGCGAGAGTTGGCGGGCGGTTGTTGCGAAGATGCCCTCCAATGGGCGCGTCAGGCCTATGCCGAACATGCCGTCCACCAGCCAGCTGTAGTTCTCCAGCGAGGCTGGGGGTGTCGAGGTGATTGCAATGCCTGCGGCGCGGGCGTTGTTCAGGGCCCAGCGGGCGTCTTCCGGTTTTACTTCGATCGGCATGCAGAGTTCTACCGCGATGCCTGCCTTGTGGAGTTCCGTCGCCATGACCAGGGCGTCGCCGCCGTTGTTGCCCGGGCCTGCCATGAGCCACACTTTGTGCTTCGTTTTGTCGACTGACGTGTCGCGGGTTATTTGCTCGCTCAGGAAGCTGGCGGCGGCTTTGCCTGCGCGGGCCATGAGCGTATGTGCCGGCAACGCTGCCGATGTCTGGTTTTCCAGTATCCGAAGGTCTGTCAGGGTAAGGAGGGGCAATGCACGGTTGTGCGGGCTGATCAGATCCGGGAGCGCGGTTTCGGGTTCTGTCATGGCAGTGGCTTGGGGTTCACCTTTTTGCAAGATGCGGAAGCTATCGAAAGCACTATGGTAGTGCGGATAGGGATAAGGCGGTTTTTTTACCTGTGCGGCGCGATGGTCGGTACGCCGTAGGCATACGACCCATGCCGCCGCAAAAGGCAAAAAAACCTTTAAAACCGATCCGGCCGAAGCGCTGCCAATGTCTGCGCCGGCAGCTCTGGCGTCGTGCCAGTGACCATATCGGTCACGAGCTTGCCAGCGCCGCATGCCAGCCCCCATCCCGCCGGGCCATGCCCCACATTCACAAACAGCCGGGGATGCACAGCGTGACCGATCACCGGCAAACCGTCCTGCGACAGCAGTTTCACCCCCTCCCATGGCAACGCCGCGGAAATCCGCGCGGCCCCCGGGATCCAGTCGTGCGTCGCCTGACCCAATAGCGCAAGCGCTTCCTTGGTCAACGCCTCGCCGAGCGGTTTGTCGATCTGGCCGGCACTTTGCAAGACCGCGCCACCCGCAATCCGCAACCGGTGGTTCATCCGTGTAATTGCAATCCGCTTCACCGCGTCGACGATCGCGACGTGCGGCGCGCATTCCTCATGCGCAATCGGTGCAACCAGCGTGTGCAGGCGCAGCGGATGCAGCGGCAGTCGCAGCCCGAGGCGTTCGAGCAGCGGCAAGCTGCCGTAACCCGCGGCCACGACAATGGCGTCGGCGCTGATCACGTCGACTTCGCGTGAACGGGACGTGTCGGCCGGGCGCGCCGCCAGTTCCACCGCGGGGCGCTGGCCGTCGAGGCGGATCGCCGACACTTCGCAGCCGAGCATGAATTGCACGCCGCCCTGCTCATCGAGGGTCTGTTTGATCAGCTTGGCGAAAAGCGGGCAGTTCGCCGTGCGCTCGTGGTCGAACAGCACGCCGCCGGCGAATTCCGGATCGGTCGGCACGGAATGCTCGAACGCGGCGCATTCGGCAGGCGTCAGCACGTGATGCGGCACTTCGTATTGACGCAGCATGTCGAGCGCGGTCTGGGTCTGCTGCCATTCCTGCGCGGAACGCACCAGATAAAGCACGCCGCTCGCCTGTTCGTATTCCAGGCCGAAGCGCGCTTCCATGTCGGCCATCGCGTCACGCGAGGATTCGATCAGCGGGCGCAGCCGCCCGTATTGCTGGCTGAACGCCTCAGGCTCCTGCAAAGCGGCAAGCTGCTTGACGAACTGGCGCGCCGGCCCGTTGAAACCGGTCTTGCTGATGACGCCGTTTTTTGCGCCCTGACGGTTCGCCATGAAAGTCGGGCCGAACCAGACGTCGAGCGGAGTCGGCAGGACGGTGCCGCCATGTCCATAGGTCGCGCCCTGCGCGACGGTCGCGTGGCGCTCGACGACGCAAACCCTGTGGCCGGCCGCGCGCAATTGATAAGCGGTGGCGACGCCAGCGATTCCGCCGCCAATGACGATGACATCCATGTTCTGATTCGATTTGCCGGCGGGATGCTAAAACCCTGCGTTCCGCGTAAGCGTGACATGCGGCGCGAAGCCCGGCGTTGCGCAGGCCGTTCGCGCCGATCTGGTGAAAGGGCGAATGATAGCAGCCAAACGGACGGCACTGCCACGTGAGCGTCGCCGCGCACGCCGCAGGCCGGCGTCCGGGGTGGTGGCTACGGGCGCACGATTACCCTTCGGCCAGAGGATGTCCCGCCGCGCAATGACGATCGGCTTTTCTGGCGCGGCCATACCCGAGCCGCGGGGCGACCACCTTGCCAGCCCGGAGGCACGGGCCGGAACGCCACCGGGACCGCACCGCCAAGCCCGCTGGAAGCCCGTTCCCGGGGTATAATCCCGGACTTCCTTTCAGCCTCACGTCGCCTGCATGCGCGACTCATCGGCATCATTGAGCGACGCAACGTCAAGTCCATGGCCCACTTCTCGTGTTTCCCCGGCGCTTCGGCCCTTTCCGATTTCCGTCAAACCCGCCTGCTCGAAACGCTCACGCGCATCGACGCCAACATCACCGGCGTGCGCGGACAGTATCTGCACTTTGTCAACGCCCAGACGCCGCTTTCCGGGGACGACAACGCGAAGATCGAAGCGCTGATGCACTACGGCCACCCGCTCGAAGAAACCAAAGAGCGCGGCACGGCCGACACCTTCCTCGTGGTGCCGCGCTTCGGCACGGTGTCGCCGTGGGCCAGCAAGGCAACGGATATCGCCCATCTGTGCGGTCTGACGCAGGTGCGCCGCATCGAGCGTGGCGTCGAGTACACGGTCACGCTGAAAAGCGGGCTGCTCGGCGGCAAGAAGGCGCTCTCCGACGAAGCGCGCACGGCCGTCGCCGCAGCGCTGCACGACCGCATGACCGACAGCGTCGCGCCGTCGCGTGACCACGCGATGCATCTGTTCGACGAACTGCCGGCCAAGCCGCTGCAAACCGTCGACGTTTCGAGCCACGGCCGCAGCGCGCTGGAAGCGGCCAATGCGGAGCTGGGCCTCGCGCTTGCCGACGACGAAATCGACTATCTGGTCGACGCATTCACGAAACTCGGCCGCAACCCGACCGACGTCGAATTGATGATGTTCGCGCAGGCCAACAGCGAGCACTGCCGCCACAAGATTTTTAACGCGCAATGGACCATCGACGGCGAGCCGCAAGACATCTCGCTGTTCAACATGATCCGCAACACCGAGAAGCTGAACCCGCAAGGCACGATCGTCGCGTATTCGGACAACTCGGCGATCATGGCGGGCGGCATCGCCGAGCGCTGGTTCCCGCGCACGCCGGCTGAACTCGGCGAAGGCGAGTTGCCCGAGCACTATCGCCGCAATGTCGAATTGACGCACACCTTGATGAAGGTGGAAACGCACAATCACCCGACCGCGATTTCGCCATTCCCGGGCGCCTCGACCGGCGCCGGCGGCGAAATCCGCGACGAAGGCGCAACCGGCCGCGGCGCGCGTCCGAAGGCGGGTCTGGCGGGCTTCACGGTGTCGAACCTCGAATTGCCGGACGGCGTCGAAGCATGGGAAAACGCCCGCGACGCCGCGCAGCCGCTCGCGCACCGCAACCCGAACGACAGGCACGAAGCGTACGGCCGGCCCGATCGCATCGCTTCGCCGCTGCAGATCATGATCGACGGCCCGCTGGGCGGCGCCGCGTTCAACAATGAATTCGGCCGGCCGAATCTGGGCGGCTATTTCCGTACTTATGAGCAGAACGTCGCCGGTCTGGTGCGCGGCTATCACAAGCCGATCATGATCGCCGGCGGCATCGGCAATATTTCGGATCAACACACGCACAAGCACGATCTGCCGGAAGGGTCGCTGCTGATCCAGATCGGCGGCCCGGGCATGCGCATCGGCATGGGCGGCGGCGCGGCCAGCTCGATGGCGACCGGCACCAACACCGCCGAGCTCGACTTCGACTCGGTCCAGCGCGGCAACCCGGAAATCGAGCGGCGCGCCCAGGAAGTCATCAACGCGTGCTGGCAACTCGGCGAGAAGAACCCGATTCTGAGCATCCACGACGTCGGCGCGGGCGGTCTGTCGAACGCGTTCCCGGAAGTGGTGGACGGCGCGGGCAAGGGCGCGGTTTTCGAACTGCGCAAGATCCAGCTGGAAGAAAGCGGTTTGTCGCCGCGTGAAATCTGGTCGAACGAAGCGCAAGAACGCTACGTGCTGGCGATTGCGCCGGCCGATCTGCCGGCTTTCGAAGCGATGTGCGAGCGCGAGCGCTGCCCGTTCGCGGTGACCGGCACGGCCACCGCCGAGCGTCAGTTGAAACTGATCGACACCGAACTGAAAGACGTCGCCGCGCACCAGCCGGTCGATATGCCGATGGAAGTGCTGCTCGGCAAGGCGCCGCGCATGCATCGCGACGTCAGGCGCGTCGCAACGAAACTCGATCCGGTGGATGTCACTGGCATCGCATTGTCGGAAGTGGCGCTCAGCGTGCTGCGTCACCCGACGGTCGCCAGCAAGTCGTTCCTGATCACGATCGGCGACCGCTCGGTGGGCGGCACGACCGCGCGCGACCAGATGGTCGGCCCGTGGCAAGTGCCGGTCGCCGACGTCGCGATCACGACGATGGACTACGCGGGCTTCCGCGGCGAAGCGATGACGATGGCCGAGCGCACGCCGCTCGCCGTGATCGACGCGCCGGCTTCGGGCCGCATGGCGGTCGGCGAGGCGGTCACCAACATCGCCGCGGCGCCGATCGCGTCGCTCGATAAGCTCAAGCTGTCGGCGAACTGGATGGCCGCGTGCGGCGCACCGGGCGAAGACGCCGCGCTGTTCGACACGGTCAAGGCGATCGGCATGGAATTGTGCCCCGCGCTGGGCATCAGCATTCCGGTCGGCAAGGATTCGCTGTCGATGCGCACCAAATGGGAAGACCGCGGCGTCGCGAAGGAAGTGGTCGCGCCGGTCTCGCTGATCATCTCGGCATTCGCGCCGGTCGAAGACGTGCGTCGCCACCTCACGCCCCAGCTGCGCCGCGCAAGCGGAACGGATGGCGTGGGCGACTCCGTGCTGATCGCGATCGACCTCGGCCGCGGCAAGCATCGTCTCGGCGGCAGCATTCTCGCGCAGGTCACGCAGCAGGTCGGCGACGCGGTGCCGGACGTCGACGATGCGGAAGATCTGAAACGCTTCTTCAGCGCGATCCAGGCGCTCAACAGCGACGGCAAGCTGCTCGCATACCACGACCGCTCCGACGGCGGCCTGTGGGCGACGGTGTGCGAAATGGCGTTTGCCGGTCACGTCGGCGTGTCGATGAACGTCGACATGCTGGTGCTCGATCCGCATCACGAATCCGATTACGGCGACGCGAAAGACTGGGCCAGGCAGACCAGCGGCCGCCGCGAAGACCGCACGATCCGCGCGCTTTTCACCGAGGAACTGGGTGCGGTGATCCAGGTGCGCGCAGCGGACCGCGATGCGGTGCTGGGCGCATTGCGCGAACATGGCCTGTCGGCATGCTCGCACGTGATCGGCAAGACCAACGAGCGCGACACGATCGAAATCTATCGCGACGCGAAGAAGATCTACGAAGCGCCGCGCACCGAATTGCATCGCGCGTGGAGCGAAGTGAGCTGGCGCATTTCGCGTCTGCGCGACAACCCGGCATGCGCCGATGCCGAATACGACGCGCTGCTCGACGCTGCCGATCCGGGCATCACGCCGGTCCTCACGTTCGATCCGGCTGAAGACGTCGCCGCGCCGTTCGTCCCCCAAGGGGACTTCCTTCGGGGCGCCCCCCAAGGGGACTTCCTTCGGGGCGTCTCCAAGGGCGCGCGTCCGCGTGTCGCGATTCTGCGCGAGCAAGGCGTGAACTCGCACCTGGAAACGGCCTATGCATTCGACCGCGCCGGCTTCGATGCGCACGACGTGCACATGAGCGACCTGCTGACGGGCCGCGCCACGCTGGCGGATTTCGCCGGTGCGGTGGCGTGCGGCGGCTTCTCGTACGGCGACACGCTGGGTGCCGGCGAAGGCTGGGCGAAGGCGATCCGCTTCAATGCGCAGTTGGCCGACATGTTCGCCGCCTTCTTCGGACGCGAAGACACGTTCGCGCTGGGCATCTGCAACGGCTGCCAGATGATGAGCAGCCTCGCGTCGATGATTCCGGGCGCCGAAGCATGGCCGAAGTTCACGCGCAACAAGTCGGAGAAGTTCGAAGCGCGTTTCTCGCTGGTTGAAGTGCAAGCGTCGCCGTCGATCTTCTTTGCCGGCATGGAAGGCTCGCGCATTCCGGTGGCGATCGCCCACGGTGAAGGTTTTGCCGACTTCTCGCAGCAAGGCGATGCGTCGAAGGTCGCGGTGGCGATGCGTTATGTTGATCACCGTGGTCAGGCGACCGAGCAATATCCGTTCAACCCGAACGGCTCGCCGAACGGCATCACGTCGGTGACCACGCCGGATGGCCGCTTCACCGTGCTAATGCCGCACACCGAGCGCGTGCATCGCGCAGTGCAGATGAGCTGGCATCCGGAAGGCTGGGGCGAGGGCGGCAACGACGGCAGCCCGTGGATGCGCGTGTTCCAGAACGCACGCCGCTGGCTGGGTTGATGCGAAGAAGGCCGCTGCGCTGCATCGCGTGGGCGGCCTTCGAAGCGAAAACCGAACCGCAGAAACGAGAAAGCCGCCCAAGGGCGGCTTTCTCGTGCTCAAGCGGTAGGTAAAAGAACCGCTTACTGAATCTTCGCGTTCTTACGCAGACCTTCTTCGAACGCTTGCAGCTTCTCCTGCTGGATCTGCTGCACGATTTGCGGGCGCACCTGCTCGAGCGGCGGCGGCGTGATGTTGCGCACGTCGTCGACACGGATGATGTGCCAGCCGAATTGCGTATGCACTGGCGCGTCGGTCATCTGGCCTTTTTGCAGATGCGTGGCCGCGTCCGCGAATTCAGGTACGTAGGCCTTCGGGTCCGACCAGTCCAGGTCGCCGCCGTTCTTGCCCGATCCCGGGTCCTTCGAGAACTGCTTGGCGAGATCCTCGAAGCTTGCGCCGCCCTTGATCTTCGCGATCAGATCCTTGGCTTGCTGTTCGTTGTCGACGAGGATGTGGTGCAGGTGATATTCCTTGCCGCCCGCGTCCTTGACCAGTGCGTTGTAACGTGCGGTCACTTCGGCGTCGCTCGGCTGGTTGTTCTTGACGAAGTCTTCGATCAGCGCGCGCAGCACGACGGTTTGTTGTGCGACGGCGACTTGCGCCTTGATGTCCGGACGATTCGGCAGACCGCGGCGCAGCGCTTCCTGCATCAGGATTTCGCGGTTCACCAGCTCTTCGCGCACGGCCATTTGCAGTTGCGGCGTGTTTTGCTGGCCTTGATGAACCAGTTGATCGATCAGCGCATCGGCGCGCGCTTTCGGAATCGGCGTACCGTTCACGACGGCAATGTTCTGTGCGAATGCAGGTGCGGCCGCAAACGCGGCCAGCAATACCCAAAGGCGGGTTTTCTTCAGGGTCATCGAATATTTTCCTAGCGGGGCAACAAAGCGAATTCTTCGGGCGTATACGCCGTGATTGCAAGGGCGTGAATGCCGCGCTGCATGGCATCGGCCAGCGCATCATACACCATGCGATGCCGCGCCACGCGGGCCTTGCCGGCAAATGCGGCGGCCACGATCGTGACACTGAAATGACCGCCGGCGGACGCGCCGGCGTGGCCCGCATGCTGCGCGCTATCGTCGGTGATCCGGATCGACGTGACCGGCGCGAGCGCAGCGCTCAGACGCGCTTCGATCAGCGCGGCGCGCTCGGCGGTGGTGGCGTGCATAAACACATCGCTCGTCATGTCACTCCTCCTTCATATATCTGGACAGCCATAAACTTTGTCCGACGATGAACACCACGAGGCACCCCGTCGCGCCGAACAGCTTGAAATTGACCCATTGGTCGGTCGTGTAGTGGTACGCGACGAACAGATTGACGAGCCCGAGCAGCACGAAGAATATCGCCCAGACGATATTCAGTTTGCCCCAGATCACGTGCGGCAGCGTGATCTGCTTGCCCATCATCGCTTCGATCAGGTTCTTGTTGAACGCCAGTTGGGAAACGATCAGCGCGACCGAAAACGCCCAGTACAGCACGGTCGGCTTCCATTTGATGAAGGTGTCGTTGTGCAGCACGAGCGTCGCGCCGCCGAACACGGTGACGACGCCGAGGCTGACCCACAGCATCGGATCGACTTTGCGGTGGCGGAACGCCACCCAGGCGATCTGCACCAGCGTGGCGACGATCGCCACTGCCGTCGCCGTGAAAATGCCCCATACCTTGAAGGTGACGAAGAACAGGATGATCGGGAACAGATCGAACAGGAATTTCATTATCTGGTCGGGGATTCGGAGAGTGAGTCGGACAATGAGAGGCGCTATGTGAGGCGCCCGTGGGTGCGTGCTGTATGAACCCGCCGCGTCGGCCGGTGAACGGCGCTTTTGCCGTTCGTAGCGTGATTGCCGCGCCGGGTCGACCGGTTCGCAAGCCGGATGAACGGTGTCGCGGCCGGCGGGCGCTCGATGACATACGGGCGCACGCCGGCCGGCAACGCGCCGGACTCCGCGCTGCGTTACTTGGGCTCGAATTGTAACGCAGCCGAATTGATGCAGTAGCGCAGACCGGTCGGCGCCGGTCCGTCTTCGAACACGTGGCCCAGATGCGCGCCGCAATGCTTGCACTGCACCTCGATGCGCAGCATGCCGTGCGAGCGGTCGGTTTTCTCGGCGATCACTTCGCCGTTGATCGGCTTGAAGTAGCTCGGCCAGCCGCAACCGGCGTCGAATTTGGTGTCCGATTCGAACAGCGGCGTGCCGCAACACACGCAGTCGTAAATGCCGCGATCCCAGTGGTCGTGGTAGCGGCCGGTAAACGGCCGCTCGGTGGCTGCGTGGCGCGTCACCTGATATTCGATGTCCGACAGTTGCTTGCGCCATTCGGCGTCGTCTTTCTGTACGGCAGGGGCGTCGGTCTTGAGGTCGTCGGGGTTGTTCATGGTCGGAGTACCTGTCTCGGGTTTGTCTTTGGCGCGTGCTTACGACTTGCGGCGGCGCTTCACGAAGAGCAACTGACTTCCAGCGAGCTGGCCCAGTCAGGCGGCAGGCCCGCATACGCTTCGTGTTCCGGCTGCTCGTCGAATGGACGGCGCAGCACCGCCGCCAAACGCTCCACTTCGGAGAAATCCTTCTCTTTCGCGCGGCGGATCGCCGTTTCCGCCAGGTGATTGCGAAGTACGAATTTGGGGTTCACACGGTTCATTGCAATGGCGCGCGCGGCGTCGTCGCGTGTTTCTTCGGACAGGCGCGCGCGGTAGTCGTTCACCCACGTATCAAACGCGGCGCGGTCGAGGAACAGGTCGCGCGCCGGTGCGTCGCCGCTCGCATCGTGTTTCAAAATACGCGCGAGATTGCGGAATGTCAGCGTGAAATCGGCACGGTTTGCGTGCATGACTTCGAACAGACGATTGACCAGCGCATCGTCGCCGTCGCGCTCGACCTCGAGGCCGAGCTTCGCGCGCATGCGACGCTCCAGCGCCGGCGCGAAACGGTCCTTGAAGCCGACGAGCACGCGCTGCGCGTCTTCGATCGCTTTGTCGCCGCGCACGCTTTCCTCGTGTTGTGCGCCGAGCAGCGGCAGCAGGCCTTGCGCGAGGCAAAAGAGGTTCCAGTACGCGATCTGCGGTTGCATCCGGTACGCGTAACGGCCTTGCGAGTCCGAGTGATTGCAGATGTAGCCGGCGTCGAAGCCGTCCATGAAACCGAACGGGCCGTAGTCGATCGTGAGACCGA
This sequence comes from Paraburkholderia sp. SIMBA_030, assembly GCF_046535245.1. Taxonomy (NCBI): domain Bacteria; kingdom Pseudomonadati; phylum Pseudomonadota; class Betaproteobacteria; order Burkholderiales; family Burkholderiaceae; genus Paraburkholderia; species Paraburkholderia sp. SIMBA_030. Next base: position 312,839 of record NZ_JAWRXB010000005.1, on the reverse strand, counting down.
GGATCGACATGTTGTCGGTATTCATCACGCCATGGCAGAAGCCGACTGCCTGCCATTCGACCATCAGATCGGCGGTCGACAACACCGCTTCGTTCAGCAGCGCGAGATACGGATCGTCGGCTTCGCGGCAATGCGGATAGAAACGCTCGATCACGTGATCGGCGAGCGCGCGCAATGCATCGACGCGATCGTTCGAATAGAAATGTTCGAAGTGCCCGAAGCGCACGAAGCTCGGCGCCACGCGCGTGACGACCGCGGCGGTTTCGATTTCCTCGCGCCGCACCGGCTGGTCGGAGCCGATCACGCACAGTGCGCGGGTGGTCGGAATGCCAAGGTGATGCATCGCTTCGGAGCACAGAAATTCGCGAATCGACGAGCGCAGCACCGCGCGGCCGTCGCCCATGCGCGAATAGGGCGTGCGGCCGGCGCCTTTGAGTTGCAGCTCGAAGCGTTGGCCGTCGTGCTCGACTTCGCCGAGACTGAGCGCGCGGCCGTCGCCGAGCTGGCCGGCCCACACGCCGAACTGATGGCCCGAATACACCGACGCGTACGGCAGCGCGTGCGCCGGCCACTCGCGTGTGGCGTTGCCGCAGAAGAGTTCGGCGAAACCGGGCTCATGCTGGAGCCCGGGTGCCAAGCCAAGCAACGCGGCCGTTTCTTCAGAGAAGCCGACCATGTACGGCGCATTGAGCGGCGCCGCGGGCAGGCGCGTCAGAAACGTGCTGCCGAGCCGTGCAAACGCGCCTTCGGCAGAGTTGGTAAGCGCGTCGGAAAGCGCCGATAAAGGAACGGATAACCCTGCAATGCTTGGGGAAAACGACATATTGAGCGCCTCTGGATTAACCGATATTGTAAGTCCGCGCCCGCGGCGCTGCTGGCAGGCCTTTTGCCCGACGCCTCCCGCGTTCCGGGCCGCCTCCCGCCAAAGCCCGCGCGGCACACGAAACGCAAGCCCATTACAACGCCCATTGACGGAAACAAGGCGAGGAGACCTCTCTTTATGACGACGCCGCTGCTTGGCCAGATGATGGACGTGCCGCTCACCGTGTCCTCATTGCTCGCGCATGCCGCGCGGCATTTCGGCGACACCGAGATCGTGTCGCGGCGTATCGAAGGCGACGTGCATCGCTACACCTACCGCGACTGCGAAAAGCGCGCGAAGCAGCTGGCGCAGGCGTTGATCGCACTGGGCGTCGAGCCCGGCGAGCGGGTCGCCACGCTGGCCTGGAACGGCTACCGGCATCTTGAAGCATATTACGGCGTCACCGGCTTCGGCGCCGTGTGCCACACGATCAATCCGCGCCTCTTTCCCGATCAGATCGCCTACATCGTCAACCATGCCGACGATGCGTACGTGCTGTTCGATACCACCTTCGCACCGCTCGTCGATTGTCTCGCGCCGCAATGCCCGAAAGTGCGCGGCTGGATCGCACTTGCCGACGAAGCGCATCTGCCGAAGATGCAAACGCCCGTGCTCAGCTACGAAACGCTCGTCGCCGCGCAGGACGGCAACTACGCATGGCCGCTGCTCGACGAACGCCAGGCGTCGTACCTTTGCTATACGTCCGGCACCACCGGCAATCCCAAGGGCGCGCTGTATTCGCATCGCTCGACCGTGCTACATGCACTCGGCGCGTCGTTGCCCGACGCGATGGGTCTGTCCGCGCGCGATTCCGTGTTGCCCGTCGTGCCGATGTTTCATGTGAACGCGTGGGGCATCCCGCATGCCGCGCCGCTGACCGGCGCGAAGCTGGTGTTTCCCGGCAAGGACCTTGACGGCAAATCGCTGTACGAACTGATGGAAAACGAACGCGTCACCTATTCGGCCGGCGTGCCGACGGTGTGGCTCGGCTTGCTCAACCACCTGCGCGAAGCCGGTGTACGCTTCTCGTCGCTGAACCGTACGGTGATCGGCGGCTCAGCGTGTCCGCCGGCGATGCTGCGCACGTTCCAGGACGAATACGGCGTCGAAGTGATTCATGCATGGGGCATGACCGAAATGTCGCCGCTCGGCACCTTGTCGAAACTGACGTGGGAGCAGAGCCAGCGCTCGCCGGACGAGCAGCGCAAGCTGCGCGAAAAGCAGGGCCATGCGATCTACGGCGTCGATATGAAAATCGTCGGCGACGATGGGCGCGACCTGCCGTGGGACGGCGTTGCGTTCGGCGATCTGCACGTGCGCGGCCCGTGGGTGATCGACCGGTATTTCCGCAAGGACGATTCGCCGCTGGTGGACGGCTGGTTTCCGACCGGCGACGTCGCCACCATCGACCGCGACAGTTTCCTGCACATCACGGATCGCTCGAAAGACGTGATCAAGTCGGGCGGCGAGTGGATCAGTTCGATCGAAATCGAGAACGTCGCGATCGCGCATCCGGCGGTGGCCGAAGCGGCGTGCATCGCCTGCGCGCATCCGAAATGGACCGAGCGGCCGCTGCTGGTGGTCGTCAAACGGCCGGGTTTCGACGTGACGCGCGAAGAACTGCTCGCGTTCTACGACGGCAAGGTCGCCAAATGGTGGATTCCCGACGACGTCGCGTTCGTCGACGAACTGCCGCACACGGCCACCGGCAAGCTGCAAAAACTCAAACTGCGCGACACCTTCCGCGATCACGTGCTGCCGTCCGCGCTCGAGGACGAAAAGAACTGTCCCGTTGCCAGGGGAAACCCCGTCTCATGATAAATTGAACGAGCGTGCTTTTTTGTGTATTCTGCCTGCTGACCCCGGAAAGTCGGAGAATGAGTCGGCTTACAAGTTGACTCACGAATCGATTCACGCTTCGGCTCGGTGAACTGGGACGGGCGGCGCGTCATGTGCCGCCTCATCGCATGGAGACAGGCAGATGGCAGTGGACTACACAACCCATGACGGCGTGGCCGTCATCACGCTGAACAATCCGCCCGTGAACGGGCTCGGTCTGTCGACGCGAGCCGGTATCGTCGAAGGCATCGAGCGCGCGCAGAACGATCCGGCCATCAAGGCGATCGTGCTGACGGGCGCGGGCAAAGCCTTCTCGGGCGGCGCCGACATCACCGAATTCAACACACCTAAAGCCACTCAGGAGCCGACGCTCGCCACGGTCATCGAGGCCGTCGAAGGCAGCGCGAAGCCGGTGGTCGCGGCGATTCACAGCGTCGCGATGGGCGGCGGCCTGGAACTGGCACTCGGCGCGCATTACCGGATCGCCGCACCCGGCGCGCAGATCGCGCTGCCGGAAGTGAAGCTCGGCATCCTGCCGGGCGCGGGCGGCACGCAGCGTCTGCCGCGCGCAATCGGCCTCGAAGCCGCGCTCAACATGATCGTCTCCGGTGCGCCGGTGATGTCGGAGAAACTGGCCGACTCGGGCCTGTTCGACGAAGTGGTCGAAGGCGATCTGGCCGAAGCCGCGCTCGCGTTTGCCCGCAAGGTCGGCGCTAAAGGAGGCCCGCATCCCAAGGTGCGCGAGCGCAAGATCGAGCATCCGAATGCCGCCGGTTTCATCCAGTTCGCGCGCAATAGCGTGGCGGCAATCGCGAAAAATTTCCCGGCGCCGCACAAGTGTATCGACGCGGTCGAAGCGGGCGTCCAGAACGGCTTCGACAAGGGCCTTGCATTCGAACGCGAATGCTTTATCGCGCTCGTGCAGACGCCGGAAAGTCACGCGCTGCGTCACGCGTTCTTCGGCGAACGTGCGGCGAGCAAGATTCCCGATGTGCCGTCGGACACGCCGGTGCGCGACATCGCGCAGGTGGCCGTGATCGGCGCCGGCACGATGGGCGGCGGCATCGCGATGAACTTCATCAATGCGGGCATTCCCGTCACGCTGCTTGAAACGAAACAGGAAGCGCTCGATCGCGGCCTCGCTACGATCCACAAGAACTACGAAGCCACCGTCAAGAAGGGCAAGCTCAAGCCCGAAGCGATCGAACAGCGCATGGCCTTGATCACGCCGACGCTTTCCTACGACGACCTGAAAAACGCCGATCTGATCGTCGAAGCCGTGTTCGAAGAACTCGGCGTGAAAGAGCAGGTGTTCAAGCGTCTCGACGAAGTGGCGAAGTCCGGTGCGATCCTCGCATCGAATACGTCGACTTTGGACGTGGACAAGATCGCTGCGTACACGTTGCGTCCGCAAGACGTGGTCGGCATGCACTTCTTCAGCCCGGCCAACGTGATGAAGCTGCTCGAAGTCGTGCGCGGCAAGGAAACGGCGAAAGACGTGCTTGCCACCGTCATGAAGCTGGCCAGGAAGATCAGGAAGACCGCGGTGGTGTCGGGCGTGTGCGACGGCTTCATCGGCAACCGGATGATCGAGCAGTACATCCGTCAGGCGCTCTTCATGCTCGAAGAAGGCGCGCTGCCCGCGCAGGTGGATAAGGCGATCGAGAAGTTCGGCTTCGCGATGGGGCCGTTCCGCATGAGCGATCTGGCCGGTAACGACATCGGCTGGGCGATCCGCAAGCGCCGCTATCAGGAGCATCCGGACATGCATTACTCGAAGATCGCCGACCGTCTGTGCGAGACGGGGCGCTTCGGGCAGAAGACCGGCGGCGGCTGGTACGACTATAAGGCGGGCGACCGCACTGCGTATCCGTCGAAAGTGGTCGACGAGATGATCGTGGCGTTTTCGAAGGAAACCAACGCCGAGCGCCGCAAGATCGGCGACGAGGAAATCGTCGAACGTCTCGTATTCGCGCTGGTGAATGAAGGCGCGAAGATTCTCGAAGAAGGCATCGCGTCGAAGGCATCGGACATCGACATGGTCTATCTGACCGGCTACGGCTTCCCGCTCTATCGCGGCGGCCCGATGCTGTACGCGGATACGGTCGGGCTCTACAACGTCGAGCGCGCGATTCGCCGCTACGCGTCGCGGCCGAACGGCGATGCGTGGCAGCTCGCGCCGAGCATCGCGGAGTTGGCGGCGAAGGGCCGTGGCTTTAACGGCTGAAGCGTCGCTCGACTGAAAATGAGTGAAATGAGTGGGGTGGCGCGGTTGAGCGATCCGCCGGCGCGCCACCACCGACATCTGGAAGTACCAACCAACTTGTATGGGACCGGAGTAAGCGCTATGGAACCAGAGTAAGCGCTAAAGCGCTAACTCTGGCCGACACGCTAACTCTGGTCGACCGCTTTGCATGGGGCCAGAGTAAGCGCTATGGGACCAGAGTAAGCGCTAAAGCGCCAACTCTGGTCGACACAGGAGATTTGCATGACTGACGCCGTAATCGTATCGACCGCCCGTACGGGTCTCGCCAAATCATGGCGCGGCGGGTTCAACATGACGCATGGCGCCACGCTCGGCGGACATGTGACTCAAGCCGCCGTCGAGCGCGCGAAGCTCGACCCGGCCCGCGTCGAAGACGTGATCATGGGCTGCGCGAATCCGGAAGGCGCGACAGGCATGAACATCGCGCGCCAGATAGCACTGCGCGCCGGTTTGCCGGTCAGCGTGCCGGGCATGACGGTGAACCGTTTCTGCTCGTCCGGTTTGCAGACGATCGCGCTGGCCGCGCAACGCGTGATCGCCGGTGAAGGCGACGTGTTCGTCGCGGGCGGCGTGGAATCGATCTCGTGCGTGCAGAACGAGATGAACCGCCACATGATGACCGAAGGCTGGCTCAGCCAGAACAAGCCGGAAATCTACTGGTCGATGTTGCAGACGGCCGAGAACGTCGCGAAGCGCTACGCGATCTCGAAGGAGCGTCAGGACGAATACGGCGCGCGCTCGCAGCAGCGCGCCGCGGCCGCGCTCGAAGCCGGCAGGTTCAAGGACGAGATCGTGCCGTTGACGGTGCTCGCCGGTGTCGCCGACAAAGCCAGCGGTCGTCTCTTCACGAAGGAAGTGACGGTCAGCGCCGACGAAGGCATCCGTGCCGACACGACGCTCGAAGGCGTGTCGAAGATTCGCACCGCGACGCCGGGCGGCGTGATCACCGCGGGCAACGCGAGCCAGTTCTCGGACGGCGCGTCGGCTTGCGTCGTGATGAACGCGAAGGTTGCCGAACGCGAAGGTTTGCAGCCGCTCGGCATTTTCCGCGGCTTCGCGGTGGCCGGCTGCGAACCGGACGAGATGGGTATCGGCCCGGTGTTCGCGGTGCCGAAGCTGCTCAGGCAAGCCGGCCTGAAGGTCGAGGACATCGACCTGTGGGAACTGAATGAAGCGTTCGCGGTGCAGGTGCTGTATTGCGCGGACAAGCTCGGCATTGCGCACGACCGTCTGAACGTGAACGGCGGCGCGATTGCGGTGGGCCATCCGTATGGCGTGTCGGGCGCGCGTCTGACCGGCCATGCGCTGATCGAAGGCAAGCGGCGCGGCGCGAAGCTGGTCGTCGTGACGATGTGTATCGGCGGCGGGCAGGGCGCGGCGGGCTTGTTCGAAGTGGTTTGATTCGGCTTGTGATGCGGTGAAAAGCGGGTGTCGTGTGGTTCGGTGCGAGTTGACGTACAGGCGTTGAATTCGCGCCACCCGTTTTTTACCTGAAAGCGCGGATCGTCTGAATCAAGGCAAAGCCGTACCGAGCGCCGGCAGGCTCAGCGTACCCTGGTCGATAAAACGCGTGCCGCCTGTGAGGCCTCCGGCGAGCCGGCCCCGCAGGATGTACGGAATCTGCCCGGATTGCGCGGCGTCGGCGAACGCGAAGGCCTGGCGGACGGCGGCGAAGGCGGGCACCGTCAGCGGCACGTCGACCACGGTTTCGCCGAAGCGCGGCACGGTGCCGCTCTGGTCGCTGACGCCGCTCGCGAACTGCTTGCCGTTCAGTTCGAGGTTGAGCGAGACGCCGTCATAGGTGACGGCGGCTTCGTTGGGATTCTGGACGCGCAGCTTGACGTTAAAGCGCATTTCGAGGCCCTGGCTTTCGATCGGATCGATGCCTGCCACGTTCACGCGCAGCGGATCGCCGCCGAACAGACCCGCGCAGCCGTTGAGCGTCAGCGTGACGAGGGCGACGATCGCGGCCAGCCGGGTGCTCCGGCCGGACAGCAGGGCGCGAACGAAGGACATGACCGGCACCTCGAAGGAAGCGGGTTGTGTCATGCATTGTACCGGCCGGTTTGGCGGCCGAAGAGCAGGGTTAAGCCGGGCTGCGCAGCAGGATTCCGACAAGGCTGGACAAACGGCGCGCGGCTTGACGGATCAAGCCGTTGTTTTCGGGCCGCTGTGGTTGAACAAGGAATGCCGCCGCGCGTGCAACGTGGTTCGATCGAAGCTGCGGGCGCGGCGCCCGCGCATCGGCAAACGCCATTCCGGTTATCATTTCCTACTGCGCGTGCGCAGCATTCGGCGCACGTTTGCACAGCCCACAGCCTGCGGACTTCCGCGCGACACGCAAAAAACGTCGAGCGCCGACGCAAAGTCCCAGCCCAACGAATTGAATCGAAGAAGGTGACTCCGTGATCCGTCATATTGTGATGTGGAAGCTCAAAGAAACCGCCGAGGGCGCGACCCGTGCGGAAAACGCGCTGAAGCTGAAAGAAAAGCTCGAAGGCTGCCGCGACATCGTACCGGGCATCCTGAAGCTCGAAGTCGGCATCGCCCAACCGGGCCTCGAATCGACCTACGACATCGTGCTGGTCTCCGATTTCACCGACAAAGCCGCGCTCGACGCGTATCAGGTTCATCCCACGCATGAAGCGCTCAAGGGCTTTGTCGGCGCGGTGCGTGAAGCGCGTCAGTGCGTCGATTACGAAATCTGACGCGGCGCAATGACCGATTCGCCCTCATCTAAAGGAAGCAGCGCGGCGCTGCCCGAGAGCCCGTTCGTCGACCGGCTCGGCGCGCAGCTCGTGTCGGCTGCCGACGGCGTCAGCGAAATCGTGCTGCCGCTCGAGCCGGATCACATGAACACGTGGAACGTCGCGCACGGCGGCGTCACGATGACACTGGCCGACGTCGCGCTCGCCATGGCCGCGCGCAGTCTGGCCGGCGACGGCGTCGGCGTGGTCACGGTCGAGATGAAGGTCAACTTCATGCAGCCGGGCCGCGGCGAGTTGCGCGCCACCGGCCGCGTGCTGCACCGCTCCACCACGATGGCCTATTGCGAAGGCGAGATCCGCGATAGCGAAGGCCATTTCGTCGCCAAAGCGCTCGGCACCTTCAAATACATGCGGCGCCTCGCCGTGGGCCGCGATGTGACGCAGCAGCGTCTGCGCAGCGACCCGTCCGCCAAACCCGGCCCAAGCGACGGCTGATTTCCCGTCGACGGCGCGCGTGTCGAGAGCCGCGCGCCGTCCTTGCCTCTGCAGACACTGTTCGCAACACATCATCCGCTGTTCATAACATCGACTCATGGAGACGCTCGTCATGCCCCAGATCAACCGTCAACTCGTGCTGGCTTCGCGTCCGCAAGGCGCTGTTATGCCCGACAACTTCAAGCTGGTCGAAACGCCGCTCGCAGCGCTCGCCGACGGCGAATTCCGCGTGCGCAATCATTACCTCTCGCTCGATCCGTACATGCGCGGCCGGATGAACGACAGCAAGTCGTACGCGGCGCCGCAGCCGCTGAACGAAGTGATGATCGGCGGCACGGTGGGCGAAGTGGTCGAGTCGAAAAATCCGAAGTTCGCGGTTGGCGACAAGGTCGTCGCGATGTTCGGCTGGCAGGAGTACGGCACCTCGAATGGGGCGGGCGTGCAGAAAGTCGACGACACGCACGTGCCGCTGTCGGCGTATCTCGGTCCGGTCGGCATGCCTGGCGTTACCGCCTGGTACGGCCTGAACAGGATCATCGCGCCGAAGGCCGGCGAGACGGTGGTGGTCAGCGCGGCGAGCGGCGCGGTGGGCAGCGTGGTCGGGCAACTGGCGAAGCTGGCCGGCGCGCGCGCGGTCGGCATTGCGGGCGGCGCGGACAAGTGCCGCTATGTGGTCGAGACGCTCGGCTTCGATGCCTGCGTCGATTACAAGGCCGGCAATCTGTATCAGGACCTGAAAGCGGTCACGCCGAATGGCGTCGACGGCTACTTCGAGAACGTCGGCGGCGAAGTGCTCGACGCGACACTTGCCCGGATGAACGCGTTCGGCCGCATCGCGCTGTGCGGGTTCATCGCGGGTTACGACGGCCAGCCGGTGCCGCTCAGGCATCCGTCGCTGATGCTCACGCAGCGTTTGCTGGTGCAAGGGTTCATCGTCAGCGAGCATATGGAAGTGTGGCCCGAAGCGCTCACGCAACTCGGCACGCTGGTCGCGCAGAAGAAGCTGCAGTATCGCGAGACCATCGCGCAAGGGCTCGACCAGGCGCCCGAGGCTTTCATCGGTCTGCTCAAGGGTAAGAACTTCGGCAAGCAGCTCGTCAAGCTGATCTGAGCGATCTGAGCCCGGCCCAAAAAAACGGCTGAAAAAACGGGCTGAAAAAAACGGTCAACCCAGGAGATACACGATGTTCGAATTCGAAGGCAAGGTGGCGGTGATCACCGGTGCGGCGAGCGGCTTCGGCCGTGCGTTCGCGGACAAGGGCGCGTCGCTCGGCATGAAGCTGGTGCTGGCCGACGTCGATACCGGCGCGCTCGCGCAAACCGTCGACGCGTTGCGCGCCGGCGGCGCGCAAGTGCTCGGCGTGCCCACCGACGTGTCCGACGCCGCCCAGGTCGAAGCGCTCGCGCAAGCGGCGCTCGACGCCTTCGGCAAGGTTCATCTGCTCTTCAACAATGCCGGCGTGGGCTCGGGCGGCTTCCTGTGGGAAAGCTCGGCGAACGACTGGGACTGGGTGTTCGGCGTCAACGTGATGGGCGTCGCGCACGGCGTGCGCGTCTTCACGCCGATCATGCTGCGGCAGAACGAGCCGGCGCATATCGTCAATACGGCGTCGGTGGCCGGCTTGCTGTCGCCGCCCGCGATGGGGATTTACAACGCGTCGAAACATGCCGTCGTGTCGCTGACGGAAACGCTCTATCACGACCTGCAACTGGCACAAGCGACACAAGCGGCGGCGGGCGGCGAGGTCGGCTGTTCGCTCCTGTGTCCAGCCTTCGTGCCGACCGGCATCGCCAATGCGGAGCGCGCGCGGCCCGAGGCGTTGCGCAACGACAGCGCGCCGACGCGCTCGCAAATCGCCGCCGGCAAGCAACTGCAACGCGCGGTGCAAGCGGGCAAGCTGACGGCGGCCGACGTCGCCGCGCTCACGTTCGAGGCGATCAAGACGCGGCGTTTCTACATCGTCACGCATCCGGGCATCATGGAGACGGTGAAGCTGCGTCACGAGGACATCGAACAGCAGCGCAATCCCACCGATCCGCTGTCGCTGAAGCCCGAGGTGAAAAGCGCAAGCTAGCCGCGCATGGCATCATACGGCGCTCGTTCCGCCAACCTTCGGCGCACCCGCGCCGCCTGACGCACCATGTCGCTGAATCCGAAGCTCGAGCAGGTGCTCGACATGATCGCGCGCGCCAAGCGCCCGCAGTATCACGAACTGACCGCACAACAGGCGCGCGCCTCCTACGAAAAAAGCGCGCCGATCCTGGAGATCGCGAGCGCGCCGATGTTCGCGCTCGAAGACCTGCAAGTGCCGACGCGCGACGGCGCGACGATTCGCGCGCGCCTTTATCATGCTGTCGAGCCGAGTTGGGCCGAGCCGGCGCCGGCGCTGGTCTATTTTCACGGCGGCGGCTTCACGGTCGGCAGCGTCGATACGCACGATGCGCTGTGCCGGATGTTCGCACGCGACGGTCGCTGCACGGTGCTGTCGGTCGATTACCGGCTCGCCCCGGAGTACAAATTCCCCACTGCGGTTGAGGACGCCTTCGATGCACTGGCCTGGCTGCACGCGCACGCCGCGGAGTACGGCGTGGATGCCGGGCGGCTGGCAGTCGGCGGCGATAGCGCGGGCGGCACGCTGGCAACGGTCTGCGCGGTGCTCGCGCGCGACGCCGGCATCGAGCTTGCGCTGCAATTGCTGATCTATCCGGGCACGACGGCTTATCAGCAAACCGATTCGCACGCGCGCCTCGCAGACGGCTTCCTGCTGTCGGGCGACACGATCCAATGGTTCTTCGAGCAATACGTACGCGACGCCGGCGATCGCGACGACTGGCGTTTCGCGCCGCTCGACGGCAAGCGCGGCGCGCCCGGTTTCGGCGGCCTTGCGCCGGCATGGATCGCGACCGCCCAATACGATCCTTTAAGCGACGAAGGCGATGCATACGCGGAGAAATTGCGTGCAGCCGGCAACGAGGTGACGCTCAAACGCTACCCGGGCATGATCCACGAGTTCTTCAAGATGGGCGGCTTCGTGCCCGACGTCGCGCAGGCGCACGCCGATGCCGCGGCGGCATTGCGCGCGGCACTCGGCGTCGACTGATTTCTCCTAAGCGCCCGGCTTCAGGCGATCGCGCGTTCGACGTTGAAGGCGAAGCTGCGCTCGAAGTCGCCGGGCCGCACGATCCGGTGCGAGCCGTTGTCGTCGCTGCGTTCGGCGATCGCGACGCTGACCGCGTCGCCATGCACGACCACCCGCAACGCGGTGGTGCCGCGCGTGCCGTACTCCGGCGTTTCGATAAACGCCGCCGACAGCGCCCGTTCGCGTTCGAGCGGAATGCCGGTGGCCGGCAATTCGTCGTCGCGGGCGAGGCGCGGATCGCGCATCAGATCGATCAGGCGTTCGAGCGGCGGCATCGGGTCGCGTGCGAGCAGCTCGCCTAATTCCGCGCGTTTGTTGACCAGCTTCGGCCACGCGGTATCGAGCACCGCGTTCGAGATGCCGTGCGTGCCGGACGCAAGCAGCGTCGGCGCAATGTTCGAGCGGTTGCAATACCAGCCGAGTTCGCGGCGCGTCCAGTCGCCGATCAGCAGGTTGAAGCCGTTGTAGATGTCGCCGGTTTGCGCGACGTGTTGCAGATATTCGAGCGGGGCGGCGTGCGTTCCGCCGATTCCGTTGCTTCCGTTGGCCGGGCCGCTGAGCCAGTCGCTGACGAGCGTGCCGCGGGTCGGCGCATCGGCGCGCATTTCACGTGGCGCGCGGTAGTTGGTCAGCGCGGCGAAACGGCCGTCGCGCGACATTCCCAGCCAGGTGCCGCCGCCCACCAGATCGCGGCCGGCCAGCACGGTCGGCGCGTCATGCCACCAGTTGATTGGCTCGGCCGTGCGGCGAAAGAATTCGTCGCGGTTCGCGGCGAGTGTGAAGAGCGGGCCGTCGGCCGCGTCAGGTCGCCAGTCGAAGACGATCAGGCACATCGGGTGGGATCTCCCGGTGGGGATGGAATGGCGTGCAAACGTGGGGAGAAAGCGGCGCGAAGTCGCGCCGCTTCAGTCCAGCAGCTCAAGCCTCGGTCGGCAACCCATACGGCAACGCGAGGAACCTCAGCGCCGGGCCATCGGCCGCGCCCAGATGCACCGAGCCGCTTTCCAGCGCCGCGAGCTTGATCTCCACCAGCACATCGACGCCGCCATCCGGCGCCGACGCCGCGTTCACCACCATGCCGCACGGCTGGCCCGGATCGTCCGAGTGGAACAGTTCCACGCCCGCCTTGACCGTGTCCAGTTCGCCCGCCACATTCGCGAGCGACGTGCGCCGCTTGATCGTGCCGCGATACTGGCTGCGCGCAACCACTTCCTGGCCCGGATAGCAGCCTTTGCGGAAGTTCACCGCGCCGAGCACGTCGAAATTGACCATTTGCGGCACGAACTGCTCGACCACCGGCTGCGTGATGCGCGGTTCGCCCGCGCGAATGTCGAGCCAATCCCACACCGCCGGCGACACGCGCTTAAGCTTGCCATCGAGCAGGGGCAGGCGCGCCTCGATCCCGGCCTTCGGTCCGATCCACAGATAACGCAACCGGTCGAGCGCATCGGGCACGCGAATCAGCGAACCCGCCGCGCCGTCCACCTGCACATGCACGCCGTCCGGCAGCGCGTCGAACACGGTGGAGAGCGCGCGGCGCACGTCGCCCGCGAGGCCGACCACCGCCAGTTCGCCGCTTGCATCCACGAGTTTGGCCTTGGCGCGCAGCACGAACATCGACAGCCGTTTCTGCACCGCGGCCTGCACGTCTTTCGACACCAGCAGGCGGATCGTCTCGCCGCTGCGCCACGTCAGGAACGACGCCAGCAGACGGCCCTTGGCCGAGCAGTAGCCGGCGAGGCGTGCATGGGCGGCATCGAGATGCTGGGTGTCGTTGGTCAGCTGGCCGTGCAGGAAGCTCGCCGCATCGTCGCCAGTGACGTCGATCACGCCGAATTGCGTGAGCGGCACGTAGGCGCCTTGCTGGATCACGGCGTCGAATTCATCGGACGCCGGGCGCGGCAGCGCAGGGAGCCCGGCAGGTGAAGAAGGTGCCGTGGCAACAGTGTCTGAGAGGGTGCCTGAAGCGGTAGCGAGCGGTGTGTTCATGGATTCGGAGAACAGTCAATTCTGACTTTAGCTAAGGCAAGCAAGTATTATATGGGCTTCACCCCAGCCACGTTTCGCATGTCCCTAGTGAAATAAGGCTTTCGCAGAGCCTTATGCCGCAAGGGTTTGTGGCTTTTCCCGCGCTGGCTGTGCCGTAAACGTGACCGCGTTTGCATGCTCAGCCAGATGATCCGGTGCAAGGTGGGCATACCGGAGAACGTGCTCGTACTTCGCCCATCCCCCCAATTCCATCAGCCTGTTCAATGGAGTTCCCGCCTGCACATGCCAGCTCGCCCAGGTATGGCGCACATCGTGAAACCGGAAATTCTCGATCCCCGCGCGGGCGCATTGCCGGTCCCACTGCGCGCTGCACCAGCTCGTCGTCGGGATCGGCTTGCCACACCTTACGAACACGTAAGTCTGGTGCTTGCCGATCCACCGCCGGATCGCTTCAACCGCATCATCATTCAGCGGCACGCCAATCGGCTTTCTCGCCTTCGCCTGATCTGGGTGTATCCATGCCCGCCGGTTCACCAGATCGACCTGCGACCACTCCAGACCGAGCAAGTTGGCGCGGCGCAGCCCAGTCGCAAACCCGAGAGTGGCCACGTCCCGCATCCAGTCGGCCCGAATGGCACCGATCAGCCGCTGTGCTTCCGATTTCGTGATCCAGCGGATGCGGCCGTTCGCCACCTTCAGGTCTTCCAGCTTCGGCGCGCGGTCGATCCATTCCCATTTATCGGCGGCCAGCTTGAACAGGATGCGCATCGTTGCAAGGTATTTGTTCTTCGTCGCGCGGGAGACCTTGCGGCGTTCCTTGCACCGCTGATCCCATTCGGGCAGGGCAGCGAAAACTTCGTCCCGCGTAATCGAGGCCAGTGGGCGACCTGCAAAAAACTGCCGGAAGTGCCGGATGTGGATTACGCGGTTCTGGCAGTCCGCGAGGTGCGAACTTTCCTTCAACATCCTTACGGCTGCATCGTTCCACGTGTGCACCGGACGTTCGCCCATCTTCTCGACGCGCCACAGTTCGTGCTTCAGCTTGTCGTGATACTCCTGAGCCTCCTTTCGGTTGGTCGTTCCAGTAGTCTGTCTAACTCGCTCTCCACCTGGCGTGCGGATGTCGATATGCCAGATGTCCGAGCCTTCGCGCTTTCGGATTGACATTTTTTGCTCCTTGGTTCCGTCTGCGCCGGTCGGTTCGGATTGTACTCTGTCGCGAATTTCAGCTTGTCGGGCCAGATGCGCCACTGGTTGCCGATCTGGAAGAAGCCCATTTCTTCCTTGTGGGCGTACACGGTGGAGTAGGAGACGCCGAGCAGGGCAGCGGCTTCCTTCAGACTGAGTGCACGTTCGATCATGTTTTTACTCCAGCCACGGTCCATGCGTTACGCGTCGTTTCGATGATTTGTGCTGCTGCTTCGCTCATGTTGCAAATTCGAAAGGTTTAGGCCGCGTGCTGGCGGCGATGTAAAGCGGGTGCTTCGGGCTGCCGTCCTTATTCAGGCCGAGGTGGTACAGCTTGTTGCGCATGCCTGTGAGCCGGATGATGCGCATCACCTCGGCAGCGCGTGGCGCAGCGGCCGAGTGCGCTCCCCATGCACAAATCACCATGCCGGCGCGGTCGATCGCGTCGAGCACGGCGCCGTCGGCAGGGCCGGTCGGTCCTACCGGGTCGGCATGCGTTAGTAGCTCGGCCGGATTCGTTGCGCGGAGAGGAAACAGGTTCGCCACCTCGAGGCGTCCATACTTGCCGGCCGCTGCTCGCAGAAGACACCGCGTGACGGTCTGATCGTCTGTCAGGTGGTCTGCGGTCGACGGGTTCAGCATCAGGAAGGCTAGGGTGGGCCGCGAGCGGTCCCATTCGCGCCAGAGTCTGTAACGATAGGTACCGCAATCGCTGATGTGCGCGCCGCGCTCGCCGGCGAGATCGTGATCGGTCAGGTATTGCATCAGCTCAGTTCCTTTTCGGCCGCCGCGAGGGCAGCGTTGAGTTCGGTCATGGCATCGTGCGAGCCGCCGGCGCGATCCGGATGGTGCTGCGCCGCGCGGCGTCGATATTCGGAGCGGATCGCGGTGAGGTCGCGAACCTCCGGTCCGACGCCGATCACCTCGCGCCAATGCCGCACGGCGCCGGGAGAGGGCAGCGCCGTGAATCCGGTGAATGCCGCTTCGAGCATGTCGCCAGTACCCCAGCGGGCGATGCCGCGCAGCGCTTCGATGGTCTTGGCGATGGCCTGCATGTTGTGCTCAATCTTCAGCCACCGGTCGCAGGCAAACGACATCTGCCGCTTCTTGTAGGTGAAGTAGACGGCCACCCCCGGATCATCAGGCGCGCGCTGGCCGGCGAGCGGGAGACCGTCGCGGCGAAGTCCGATATTCGTGCTGATGACGATATTCGGGTCTGTCGCCCAACGGCCGCCGCAGAGTAAGCGCACTTCGTCTACGATGTTGTCCCGCGCTCGCGTGAACGTCACATCAAACTTGCCGTTCTCACGGCGATATCGATCGGTGCGCGGGCGCCCGGCCGGCCATTGAAGCGGGTAGGCGGTAGTCATGCGATGGCTCCGAGGTCGTGCATTTGACGCAGGTGGGTAGCGACATCAGCGGGAACGTTGAAAAAGCCGAGCGCGCCCTTGCATTCGACGAACGGCAGCGGTTTCGCGTCAGCGATCTGGAAACCAAACTGGCCGCCCATATGCCAGGGCGACGAACGGCGCTCGGGCGGAACGCAGTCCGTGATCGTTGCGACACCCACGATGCCGCCGCGCTCGAGCGTTCCGCGCGGCGGAAAGTAGGCGCGGTAGCCGCAATGCATCGCAGTGGCCAGCGCGTCGTCATATTCATCGTTGGTCATGCCTTTGCCGGCATGGATCAACACGCGACCGCGAAAGCGCGTCGACCACGTGCGGTTCTCGATGTCTTTGTGGCCGTTGGCGATCAGCCACGCCCATGGCTGGCGGATGGAAAGCGCCTTCATGCGGCACCTCGCGGGAATTCGTCGTGTGAGCGGCCATCAAGCATGCGGCCTGCAGCTTTCTTGCCGACTCGCATAGTCGCGAATGGACCGCTGTGCCGATCTGGATGCGAACCAAAATTTTCGCGGGCGTGTGATGGCGGCCACTCGTATGTGTGATCGTCGCAGCGGCGGTAGGCATGCATCGGTGATGGATCGAACTGGCCGTGGTTATGCTCGCCCGGAAGCCACTCTCCCCATTGCTTAAATATGTATGGCACACCGGCGGCCGAACACTGGTCGCGCAGATCGCGCGGCCACTCCGGATGCATAGGGCGTGCGCCGTGACCCGATTCGCCGCCGACGATCACCCAGTCGATACCACTCTGGATCATCCATGGCTGGCAAATCGAGGCGCCTCCACCTTGATCGAGGTCGGCGCCTGGCATCGGGCGCTCAAGATCAACCGGCCCAAGCAGGGGTTCCATCGATAAGAACCGCTTCGCTGCTGGAACTGCGAGTAACTTCGGAATGTCGCGGTCTGCTTCTTCCTGGTTGACGATAGTCGCTCCGAGCCAGACGTTATCTGGCAGATACGGATCGTGAAGGCAATCGAGGTCGAAGCGGCGTGCAGCCGTCTCACTCAGCATCGGCAATACGTTACCGATACGCTTCGTCAGCAGCAGCCAGTCGAGGTTCGGCGTGCACTCGATCAGGTCGAACAGATCGGCGCGCCACGACGGATCTACAGCGTTGTCGAATACGTCCGCGAGCGACGCGCAGAAGACGCGTTGCCGGCGTCCGTGCTCGGCGAAGAACGTAGCGTGATTCGCGTTCCACTGCAGCGGCTTGCGCCAGTTAGCGGCCGACGTGCGGCGCCGCGGCGCGCCGGGCCCCCAATTGATCGCGGTACCGCCAGCGAAGCGCGCGTTGCGCGCCTCGGCATAGCAGTGATCGCAACCGGGGCCGACTTTCTGACAGCCCTCCCACGGATTGAACGTGTGATCTGTCCACTCGATCTTGCTGTTCTCGCTCACGCCCGTTCTCCCTCGTTCACTGGGTGCCCCATGCAGCCTTGCTCTTTATGGTCGAAGTTGTCGCACTTGCCGTAAGGGATGAAGTTGTGACCTTTCGATAGTTCTTCGAGCAACTGAGCCTTCGCTTCGTCCGGTGTCATCGTGCGGCCGTCGGCGTGTTTGAACATGTGCCGGAAGTCTTTCTTCTTCCAGTTCGTCAGCGCGCCGCGCACGTCGAGGCACATGTGAAATTGCCGTGATTCGCCGACCTTCATGACTGCTGCTCCGGTTGCTTGAGGTACTCGGCGTAGTCGGGCCAGTACTTCGCGACACTCTTGGCGTGCGCCTTGGCGGTGCTATCCCATTCGACGACAACTGCGTTGATGGTCGGCCAATTGTTCGGGTCTCGGCCTGCTGCGACTGACGCTGCACGCTGCTTCGCGAGGTATGCGCCATAGAACGCATTGAACGCAGCTGCAACCTTGTCGGCTTCCTCTTTCGACGGCGCCGCGACAATGTCATCCGGGCCTTCGATGTGAAGCATCCAGAGTTTGGTTTCGCTCACGGTTTGTCCTTATCTATCGTCAGTGGGCGCATATCGTCGGTGAATCCAACTAACCAGTCGATACTGATATCGAGTTCTTTGGCAAGCTTGCAAAGGGTTGAGAATGTCGGCTTGGTGTGGCCGGCGCGCAGGCGCGACAAAACTGAAGCAGGCATGCTCACTCTCATCGCCAAATCGGTAGTGCGCATTTTGCGAGCGCGCATGACCTTGCACAGACGGAAATCGAATTGCTCAGCGATCATGGTTTTTGCTCCGGTGCCACGATCCTTTCCTGCATGGCTCTCAGCTCGTCGGATGCGACTTCCCACCATTGGGCGCCGTGCTCCAAGACCAGCTTGACCATCCAATGCAGCACCACAGCCTGTTCGTCTTCGGAATTCGGCTTAATGTCGGCGCCGGCGGCGCGCATGAGATGCGCGACCGGACCGCAGCGGAAGTTCGGCCAACCGAGCACTTCTCGTAGACCGCCGGTCAGTTCGGCAGGGTAAGCTAGCGCAGGCGCCGCGCTTTCTGGCAAAGACGAGCGCTTCGGCTTCGATGCTTGCTTCGCACGGATCCTGATCACCACGTCGGGCTGATTAATGCGAGCGAGCTCCGTCTCGCCGGCGGCATGCATGTCCAGGCCGTTCGCGAGACATAGGGCCGCGAGCGTGACCATGACGCCGCCCACCTCCTGAACCTTCTCACCTATCGGTCTCGACCACGTGTAGTCGACGAGCCGGTGCGCCTCGCTGGCGGTCATGCCGCAGGCCTGCACGAGTTCCGCGGCCTCCTCGAAGAAACGATGATTGCGCTCGACGGTGTCTGCCGCGATCTCGGCGCCGAAGCACTTCAGCATCCACGGCTGCACATGCAATTGAAAGCGCTCGCCGCTAGCGTCATCGGCTGGTAACGTTGATTCGTTGTGGTGCCACAGGAATGCGCAATAGGCCGCGACGTCGCGAGGATCGCCCTTATAGATATGTTTCATCAACTGGGCGCGGCATTCGTCCATCCAGTCCGGCGCCGCCCACCCGTTGGTATAGCCGTATTTGCGCTGAGCATCGAGCAGTTTGTTGCCCAGCGAGCGCGCAAAGCGTCGAACGAGCTTCGCGGTATCCGGGTGCAGTTCGTCAGAGAGCTTGGGATCCGCAAAGGTTCTTTGCGCTGCATCGTCACCGCTGCGGGCGTCGAGAAGGTTACGAAGCGCCCATTCGGTTTTGCCGGGTGCGTCCATCGTGTAACCGGGCCGGTCATCGGGCAATTCTTCGAGTCGATCCATTACCGCACAGACAGCATCGAAGTTGGCGGAGTCGATGACATGCATGCGGCCGTCGTCGCCGCAACCCTCTTCGCTATCATCTAGCGCGATGAAAGTCGTGCGGGCCAAGTCGATAAGGCTTTTGATGATCGCGACCTCGCTTCCCACCCGCACCGCCTCAGTGCGGGGGGCTGCGCCGGCTGCGTGGCTCTTCGACTTCTTGCGTGCGAACATCGCGTACGGTCCGTCTTCGGTCGGGTAAATTTCGAGCAACACCCAACCATCACCGGCCGGTGGTGTGGGCGTCCACTCGGTGCAGTCGGCCTCGTCGTTGTCAAAATAGCGCTCGACAAACGCTTCGTCGGCGTCGCCATCCATCGCTACAAAGTGCGTTTCGATGCCGAACGCATCGAGGAGCTTGTCCGCACGCACGTCTTCGTCGCAAATCGGAATGTCTGTATTCACGAGCCAGCCAGCGCAGTCGCGCACGATTTCGCGAGGCGCCAATATCTTGTCGCGCAACCCTTCGAGATTGATGTAGTCCGGCATCGGCGCACCCGGCGCCACGCCGAAGAAATTCGTTTGACCATCCGGATCGGTGTACACGATGGCCGGATCGATGCCGCGCAACTTTTCGATTTCATGCGCGCAATCGCGCAGGCGGCATACCAGTTCGTGCGAGCTCTCATTCGGACTCGAATCGTCGATGCGTCCCAGAATATCTTTCATCTCTCTATCTCTCTCGATATGCCGTCAGGCAGCTGCAATTTGACGCTCGTGCGCGAAATTCGCGTTGATCAGTGCCGCCGCGACGTCGGGGCAAACGCTGTTGCCGATCATCCGGACCTGTGCGGATTTCGAAAGCGGCTTGCCGTTGATCGGCGGGTCCAGCACGTAGGTATCGGGAAAGCCTTGGGCGCGCGCTAACTCGCGCGGCGTCAGCATCCGCATTCCGATATCGACGATTACGTAGTCTTCTCCGTGGATCGTCACCAGGCCAAAACGGTCATGGGTTGGAATCGTGCCGAGCGGTTTTCGAAGACTCTGACCATCCTTGTCGTTGCCGTAGTACTTGATGAGGAACGCGCGGACCTCGCCAACATGGCCACCGCCAGCGGTTAGTGTTGGCATCGGCTCCCGAGCGTCCTGACCGAACTGGTTATTACGCAGCTTCAGCAAATGCGACGTCACGACCGCCGTATCAGCCTTGGCCGTGACCGTTGCGAGCGGCTCGCCGGCATCGCGCGGCCGCGATTGACCAGCGCGACCACCGCATCCGACCAGTTGCGCAGTGACAAGAGAGTGATGGTCGGTCGTCGTCACGGTCCCGGTCGGCACGTCGACACCAGTGCCTACGACGCCGCCATAGTGCTTCGCAAGGAAGGCGGATACGACCGCATGCTTCACTCCGCCCGCGACGGCCGTGCCAAGTGGTTTATCGAGACCAGGTACGCGGGGCTCTTGTCCCTCGCGCTCGCCGTAGCCAGTCTGAATCAGCGTCGCGGAGACAATCGCCTGCTCTCCGCGGTTCGCGCCGGTCACGGTCGCAATCGGTGCGTCGATGGAAGCATTGCGGTCCGCTCCCTGATGGGTAACGTGCATCAAGGTCGGCGCAACAACGGCGAAGCGGTTTTCCGTGCTTTGTGTGCGCAGAGGTTCGTCGATCGCGGATCCGCGGAACTCGCCGGCCTTGTCGCCGTAATAGGTGACGATGAACGGATCTGCCGCGTTCACCACGAATTTCATGATTCCCTTTGCGATCCGGCGCAGCGTCGCGTCTTTCAACGGCCGCGCGCGCTCAAAGATGGACGGGCACGGCATCGACCAGTCGATGCATTCAGCAGCGGTCCGCCACGGCATCAGCTTTCCGGTCTTGACCGCATCGCTCTTCGGGTCGCCATGCGTTACGATCGGCCAGACGATAGGCAGCCCATCACGGCGCGCGAAAACATAAAGGCGCTTCCGGATCGTCGGCGTGCCGTAATCACAAGCTCTCAGGACGCGATATTCGAGTTTGTAGCGCAGACCAGCGTGTAAGCGCTCCATCGGGAAGTCGGCGCCGAGCGTCTCGTAGATCTCGTTGGTGTCCGGATGGTCCTTAGGCAGTCCAGTCGTGAGTGCCGCGATGAACGCGCGAAACGTCCGCCCCTTCTCGGACTTAATGGGTCGCCCTTCATCGTCCAGCGGGCCCCAATCCTGAAACTCTTCGACGTTCTCAAGCGCAATGCAACGTGGCACCTGAAATGTGGCCCACTTCAGCGCGACCCATGCGAGACCGCGGATCTTCTGTTCGCGCGGCTTGCCGCCTTTGGCTTTGCTATGGTGCTTGCAGTCAGGGCTGAACCACGCGAGACCAATCGGCAGCTCGCCGGTTATAAAGCCTGGATGCACGGCGAACACGTCTTCCGTGTAGTGCTTCGTGCCCGGATGGTTCGCCGCGTGCATCGCCAGCGCTTCGCCGTCGTGGTTGATAGCAATGTCGATAGGGCGACCAAAGGCGCGCTCGATACCGGTGCTGGCGCCCCCGCCGCCGGCGAAGTTATCAACGATCAGTTCGCTGCCTAGATTCAACGGAAGAGAGATCGAATCGCGTTTCATGCGCGAGAGCCCCGATATGTTTGAGTGAAGTTGAAATTGACCGCATGCCCGCGATCGCGCACCGCGTTCGCCAGTAATGCTCGATCGTGATGGCTGGCGGTTGCCTGCCTGAGCAAGCCGAAATAGGAGTTGGCGACCGGCACGAACTCGTCGTCCGGTACCGTCGCAACCCGGCGCAATGCCTCATTGCGGGTGCGCTTGCGCGTCGAGCGGCGCCAAGGCTTGATGACCTGGCCGACGAAATCGACACCGCGGTCGACCGGCTGCAGAATGGTCTTGCTGGGATTTAGGCTCACGCCGAGCGTCGCCGGCAGAAACTGCGTGATGTCGCGAAGCACGCCGTTCAGGTAGTCGGGCGATTCATGAAGGATCAGGAAATCGTCGACGTACCGGATATAGTGCCGCGCGCCGAGCATGTGCTTCGCGCGTTGATCCAGCACGTCGAGCAACACATTGGCGAAAAACTGACTCGACAGGTTGCCGATCGGCAGACCGAGATGTGACGGTTGTTCCATCAGGCGCTTGTGCCTTGGAACCAGCTCGAGCAGCGCCGGATCGCCGAGGTATTCGAAGTCGGCCCGTGGATCGTGCATCAGCACGAGCTCAGTCAGCGCGCGCCAAAATGGCTCGGGGATTTTCGCGAGCAGCAGATCGAGCACGATGCGCTTGTCGATGCTGACGAAGAAATTCGCGAGGTCACATTTCAGGTAATACGCTGGCCTCGACCAGTTCTGCGTAACAGAGCGGATCTTCGCTTCGAGTCGCCGCACGGCGTACAACGTGCCACGACCCTTGATGCAGGCGCATGAATCAACGATGAACGAGCGCTCGAAGCGTGAACCGATGTGGTTGTAAAGCAGGTGATGCACGATACGGTCGCGGAACTCGGCCGCCCAAACCTCGCGCGGCTTTGGTCGCGTGATCACGAAGCACTTCGAGCGACCCGGTACATAGCTGCCATCGGCCAACTCGTCATGCAGCCGCGTTAGGTTGCGCTCAAGGCCGATTTCGAACGCAAGTGCGCTCGCGCTATTTCGCTTCGTGCGGCGGCAATCGCGATAAGCCACCACGAGTTCGGTCAATGTAAATCCGGCATGTCCGTTCCAATCTGCGGACGGCGACCGCGCGGAGCGCGGCGCTCTTGTGGTTGTTGTTCTGGTTGCCGTTGTTGAAGTTCTGGTACCAGGCATAAGAGGAACCATCGTGCTATCTACGTCGCCCAGCCGATTGCTCAGTCGGGAAACTGCGCCGGACCGCTCCGCACGCCGGCGGTCGGTATCCTCATTGCGCATGGCGGTGGCCTTGTGAGCCAGCGGCACGACCAGATTGAAATCTCGCTCAGTCATGGCGGCCTTGACCTCCATGATGCAGGCGGTTTGCGGAGTTTTTCTTCCACCCGTTAGCCTGTTTCCCGATGCTGGTCGTGAGCGAGATCACACCGGCGTATTGCCCCGGCGAGATCTTGCCCATGTCCATCGAGAGACGAAGCAGAACCTCGATCATCTGCACCTTCTCAATCAGACCGACGAGATGTGGCGCCTTGTTGTCGGCGATATTCGCGCGATAGACCAGGATCAGTACCTTGGCCGATTCGCGCGCGATCTCTTCGCCGATAAGGCGTTTGAAGTCGCGTTCCATGTTCTTGACAAGGTTCGTCACCTTGCCGAGCAACTTGTAGCCGACCTTGTAGATGTCGAGTTCGGTGTGGAGAGCCATGCTGGATCAAATGGTCAAATTACTGAAGGAATGAATCTGCGGACGGCGACCGCGCGGAGCGCGGCGCTCTTGCGGGTGCCGCTCTGGTAGCCGTTGTCGAAGCCCTGGTACCAGGCATAAGAGGAATCTGTCTCATGTGCCTCGGCGGACCAGTACGCCTCATCCTCAAACTCATCGCGCAGGTTCGTGCGCATCAGTGCGAGTTCGCGCAATGTGGGCGCTTCGCCACCACACTCGCTCGCATAGGCCTGCGCCGCGGTCCAGCTTCCTTTGCTTTCGGCTTCGCCAGGCAACTTGATCAGGTAGTGGCTCAGCGTGCCGTCATCGTTCAGGATCGCACCGGCGAATCGCTCACCCGGTGCGAGGGGGATCGTGACGGCATCGATGCGGTACTCGGTCGCGCGAGGCTTCGCCTTGAAGGCCGCGATCATCTCGGTGATCCGTGATTGCTGGGCCTCGATGGCCTCAAGCGTGATCGTCATTGCAATGCTCCTGTGAAATGAATGAATGACTTAATTTTTGAATCTGCGGACGGCGACCGCGCGGAGCGCGGCGCCCTTGCGGTTGTAGTACTGGAAGCCGTCGTCGAAGCTCTGGCACCAGGCATAAGAGGAATCCCACTCGACTTCGGTATTGCTCCAGTAGGCGGCTTCCTCGACGAGCTCCGGACGACGTGCGCGAATCACGGCCTGCTCGATGCGGTTCGTCAGATCGCCGCCGAGACTCTTGGCCCAGTCGAGATGCTTCTGCCACGACGCGCCGTCGTTGTTGATGCCGATGATCACGGTGTGCTCAACAACGCCATTTGCATCTGCGATACCGCACAGATAGATCTCGCCTTCGGCGAGGGGAGGAATCTGGATCTGTTGCATTGCTTATCCTTTCGGAAAAATGACCCGGCCGAAGCCCCGGCCAACCACACGCTTACGGCGGATCGCCGCGTGCTATACCTTTGAGCGCTCAAGCACGCTCGCAAGACCTTTGAAACCGAACCACGCCTGCTCTGTTTGCATCCAGACATACGTTCTGCCCGGGAGCGCCGAGCGATCAAGAGGAAGCCCCTCATGGACAGCCCATTGCTCGAACAGCGCGATTAGTTCGGCGAATTCCACGTCTATTCCTGAACGGCGCCGTCGAGTTCGGCGCGATCGCGGGATTCCGCCTCTGCCGCAGCTCGAAAGGCATCACCGAAACGGCGCAGCGCAGGAAGAGAGCCGGAAACACTGTGGTATTCCTCTCGCCCGATCTTTCCGTCGAGCAGCACGACAAGGCCGGCCACACGCGCGATTTCGATGATGTCCATGGGATTGCTCCTCGCGTCCGATTAGCTGGCGAATGGATCGCCGAAGAAGAAGGGGTTGCCCGTCTTCTCGCGAATCGTCGCAATCACACCGTTCGCAGCGGCCTCGAGCACCTTGTCGAAGCGCACGAGCTCGTAATTGAATGTGAGCTTTGCATCGCGCACCCGATAGCGCAGACGAGCATCGACCCGATACGCGTCACGGTTGCGGAACACCGGAATACCGATCGCGAACTTTTCGAACATCTGCATGCGCTGCAGGGTGGCGTCGTCGTCGTCCTGAACGAACGAAAGATTGATACCGCCGTTTGCCAGGCGAACCCCACTTTTGAAGCGGAAGTCCTGGGTTGCCTCGAAGGCGAGCGCCATTTCAAGCATCTGCGCACCGGTCGGCAGGTTCTCGCCATCGGTCGGCCCGACGATATCCTTCAGGTTCTCTTCGAGGAAGGCCGCGAATTCGACCTGGTTCATCGCCTTCTTGTGGCCACTGATCCAGCGCTTCCATTCCTCGCTGAATTCCGGCTGGAAGTATGCGAGGTGGTCACGCCACGCAGCTGCTCCCGGATCTTCGCCGTTGTCATTGAGGATGGACGTGAAAGCGACTTCGCCCTTCGGGTAATCGGCCTCGCACCAGATCGTCGAATCGGCGAGCGAGCCGTGGCGCTTGACATAGTCGATGAAGTCCTCGGGTGTGCGCAGGCGCACCGACGCTTTCTTGCGCTGCGGCGCAACGAGGAACTTCGAGTCGTCGTATTCGCGCAGATTCCAGTTTGGCGGCAACGCGATGCGCCGGACCGCACCAGCGGTGTCCGAGCCAATTTCGATCGGCTTTTTCATTTCGCGCGCGAGCGTCTCGGCGACGTTGGATTTCAAATCTTCCATAACAGGGCAATCTCCAGTAGGGAGGTCGGGTTAAGCCGTCTTCAGTTCTGACGGCGGGGTGTCGGGAGTCTCGACGCGCTTGAGGTCGAGCTTCGCTTGACGCGGATCGTCTGCGACGAGGTTGCCTTCAGGCGTCGCAAACAACATCGCTTCCATCGGCTCGTCGGCGGGTTTCTTCGACGTGGACTTGCCGGTAACGAGCATGGCGCCGCCGCGCGAGGCTTTCTTGACGGTCAGCTCAATGGTCAGCTTTCCAGTGCCACCGTTTGCATCGATAGCGCGTACCAGCTCGGCGAACTGCTCGCCGGCGTGATCAAGCAACATGCCGCCGGCAATCTGTCGGAGCGTGTCGGTGATGGGTCTTACGGACATGGTTTCCCCTAAGAGTTATGGGCTGTGACTGAGTGGACGTGGCGTTTCAGTGCGTGGCGGGTGACCGCACTTCCTGCGCGATCCCAAGGGAGCCAAACAGACTCTCCACGAGGGCCGCGTTGCGCTTTTCGATCTTTGCAGCCATGTCCGCATGCATTACGCGAAGAGCGTCGATGCACATCGGATCTTGCTTCGGATGCTCGACCCAGACGGCATGCCAGTTACCGCGACCGAAGGAAATGTTGTAGGCCGCTTCAACTTCCGCGCGGATGTTGTCGGCGGCGATGAAGCTATCTCCGCTCGCATCCGTTTCGCTGCTGACGCACATGGCGAAGCGGCAATGCGGCATCGTCCAGTCGTTGAATCGAATCAGTGCGATCCCTTGGCCGTCTTCGCTCAGAGCGAGAACGTGATATTCGCGGTCAGTGACGCGGGAATCATTGAAAACAAAAACGTTCTTCATGGTGTTCATCCTCTGCTGCGTTGACGTTTGCCGCGGTGCTCGGCGGCTCGGGTAATGGCCTTGACAAGTCGGTAGCCGGTTCGTGGGTCGACGTTGTGCGAATAGATGTCGTTGACGATCTGCCAGGGCGTTGGCAACGACCGCCGCTTAGAACGGCCTTTCGTCATCGTCGATTTCAAGGTCCGACTGCCGAGGCGCGGGCAGTGCGCCGCCTGTCGCTGGCAAATCCTGAAGTGCGCGGCGCAGGTCATACGCGCTGATCGGCTGCACACGCAGTTGGCGGGCGACCATCAAAGCTGCGGCCTGATCGACGAAACTGATCGCGTAGATCGCGCCTTGGCCGTACAGCTTCGTGAAGGCCTGCGTTGCAATAAAATCTTCAGTCGCCGGAAGTTCGGGAACGTCGACGCGGACGAATGCACTTCCGCCGATCGCCTGCTCAGTTACTCGCCCCGCAATGCGCTGATGCCCGAAGAGTTCAACGATTGCCCACTGTTCGAATTTCTCGCTCATTTCAAATCCTGAAAAATCGTTACATGCCGACAACGAGCGTGAGTCCGGCCATCGTTTCGTGGCGCTCGATCTCGGTCAGCACCTGGACGACGCGGACAATGCGCGCACGGCGGCACTCGAATGAGAGGCCCGGCTTATCGCAGTCGGGATCAGACGCCAGATCTTCGGGCTCGACCTCGTACACAGCCGCGCTGCGTGCCGGGGCCGCTGCTGCGAAGACGAACGCAGCGTTCGGATCGCTGGTCACATAGACGCGATCGCGCCGATGGATACCGGACGCACCGAACTCGCTGCACGACTTCTTCAGGTTCGTGATGGTCGGCGGCAGCAGAAACTGCCCCTTCTGGAGGTGGCCGACGCCACCGTGGTAGTAACGCATGTCACTGTTCCCCGCGGGAGGCACGCCGCGACCGCGCTCCCGAATGAACCCGGTCATCTTTCGCGGGGGTGGACAATTCGAACTCGGCATCGAAGATTGCCCCGACGCGCACGGATGTCCAGGCCGCTGCAATCAGCACCAGAACCATCAAGAAAAGGATATGGGTGGTAGTCACGACTATTCCTCGTCGAGGTCGTTGGCGGCAAGACGCATACGGTCGATGTCCGGCCGCGTTGAGACGAATGCCTTCACGACGGCACGCGGTCGCGGTATCGGGCGCGAGACTTTCGGATTCGGGTGCAACTCAGCGCGGATACGAGCTACCGCGATCGCGCGCAGAGCGCTGCAGATCTTGCTCGGCTCGCCGCTGATTCCGTATTCCGGAAGCTTGCTGGCGAGCATCGCGTCGGTGACAGTGATGTCGGCATGCATGTCAGTGCTCCCCACACATGTTTTCAATGTGTTCGCTCGGCGCGAAAGCCATAGCCGCGTAGAAGGCATTGATCCGCGCCGACTCGGGAAGCATCTCCACGAGTTCGATCTCATCGCCGAAGTTGTCGATGACCGGAGACCACATAACGTGTGCGTAATCACGTGGCTCGAGCTGCGGGAAGTAGGAGACGTTCATCGCCGCGCTCACACGCAATGAGTGAGAGTGCACGACGTGTCGCCGGCAGCAACGCGGTCTTCGTATTGCATGACGCCCATCACCAGCAGATAGACGAAGCACACGCCAAGGACGGCGAGAATGTTTCGAGTGATTCGGAATACTGATCGAACCACTTTCGCGGGTCGCTTCTTGATTGTCGACATCACGGTGCTCCTGTTGCTGGGTTAATGGGAATGCGGCGTAAAGCGCCGGCCCTTCGAGTAGGCCGCAATGATGTCGACCCGAGCGCCGCGCGTCGCGACACCACCGATATCGAGCACCTCAATCGACCGTCCTGCTGCAACAACGAACCGTACATGACCGTCAAGAGAGCGGTGAGCCGCCTTGTGGTTTGCCTTCCGAGCGTTCATCGCGTGTTCCAGATCGCGTTGCGTTGGACTGAATTTAAGCAAACTCAAATAAACGAGTCAAGCAAAATTTGAGTTGGCTTAATTCATCATGCGAAAAAAACGGCCGCGGTATGCGGCCGGCGTGCGCTCGGGGGTGGGGCGCTACTTCTTCCGGATAGTCTCGAATCGAACAGCGGTCTCGCGCGGCAGCCGCGCCTTCGCTTCTTCGATGGCGGTCGCGACCTTCGATATCGAAATGCTCTCAGGAATTTCTAGCACCAGGACGGCCGGTGCTTTGCGCTCCAGGCCGGCTATCAAGGTCTTGATCAGCTCTGCGTCGAACGAGGTCTCGGAGGTGAGGGCGCGCGCTTTGATGGCTGCCCTGATGCTCTCGGGCATCTCGTAGGCATCCCCGGTGAATGTTGCCCATAGGCGAGCGACGATCTCGCCGTTCAACGAGCGATGGGATTTTTCTAGTTTCGCCGTCACCAGGGCATGTAAGTCCTGGGGCATGCGGAGTGTAATTCTCTCAATAGGCTCATCCATGCAACCAAGATTACACCAAAGTAGTGTCAAAATAGTGTTTGACACTACTTTGGTGTCACCATAGCATGGGCTTGAATGAAGACACTAAAATGGTGTCTTTTCGCTGATTTCACCTAGTGCTGTAGGGGGCAATATGGAAATAGGCATCAAGATTGTGAACTTGCGGATGCCAGCGGAATTGAAAGCGTGGCTCGAGGCGGAGGCCACCAAAAATTTACGGAGCCTGAACAACGAGGTGGTGTTCAAGCTTTCAGAGTTGAAGGAAAAGCAGACAACGGATCGCGCCGATTGACAATACGAACAATGTTCGCAAAGGGTTGGCGTACATCGACAATACATCGCGAATCGCGCACTTTCGTGTTGCGCGAGCCACTTCACTTTGTTTAAAGTGAGGGAGTGCTTACAACATCGGGCGCATGAGAATTGGCGGACCGACACAGTTTGTGTCGGTTTTTGCACTACCTGTATAGGAGCGAATTATTGCGAACAGAAGAGCGATTGGGGCACGAGAATCTGAGAGGGCCGCTAAGGCCATGAAAAGACGGGCCCCGGCCGCGAAGCTTGGCGGCGCACGACTGGGGCTGTTACCACGAGACCTACACAATGAGTATAGCTGTCGATTCAAATCGTAAACCGAAAAGAAGCTCGAGCGACCTTCAGGGGAAGGTGTGCAAAGCAAAGACGCTTTCGGCGAAGAGTATGACGGCATCCGGATCGGCCGCGGTGCGACGCGTCAAGGGCACCTCGTACATCTTGATTGAAGTAGATGAAGACGGTCGCATCGATAGCGGGTTACAGGTAGATCCACGCGATGCGGATCAGCTGGTCGACCAGCTGATCCTAATGCTTGCACAGACGCGAAGGATAGGCCGTCAGTGAGATGCACGCGACCCAGTGCGGATAGCACTGGTCGAACATAAGCCGCCTCGGGCGGCTTTATTTTCCCGCCGTCATTCGTGAATCTTCGAGCGGCTCTTTTTCGCCGCGAACTTGTTGCCCGGGAGTTTTCCCGCTTCAGCAACGGCTCGTATAAGGATGGCGTCGGGCCCCGAAATCGTGTCGGCGTCTGGTGTTTCGTGGGTCAGCCCATGAACGATGGCCGACATCGCCTTCCATATTTCTTTGGCCACCTGCTTGTCCTGGTCGGCGGCGATGATGCGCTCGACAAGTTTTTTGGCATCAGGACTCAATGCGGGCTCGATCAATGCAGACCAATCTCCTGGCTCCGCGTGAAACAGCTCGGGCTCCGCGCTATCAGGTTTGATACTTCCTCGGCCATATTTCAGCCACTCAACACGCACGCGTAAAAAGCGCGCAAGCCGGAACATTGCGTCGGCCTTGACGTTGGCGGTCGTTCCTTTGTACCAAAGCGTTACGGCGGACGATGTCACGCCCGCAGCGGCGGCGAGCTCTTTCTTCTGGATCTTCTCCCCAGTCTCGCGCTCGCGCAGCTCAACGGCTTCCTTTAGGCGGTCGATAAATGTTTTCATTTGAGCTAGCTTAAACATTTTTGTTTGAGTGAACTTGACTTGTGAATTTGAGTTTGCTTAAATGGCGTCATGAATCCCGACATGCGCGACCCGATTGCCTGCCTCATCATCGACGGCCTTGATGGAACGGTCGCGGTGGCGTCGTTGTGCGAGATAGATCCTGGGGCGGTTTCTCAGTGGAAATGGAAAGGCATTCCGAAGCCGCGCATGAAGTTTTTGCGGCTTGCGCGCCCGGAGTTTGACTGGTCCCGGGTGCCGGACGACTACTGCGCCTCGGCGCAAAAAGCGGCCTGAATGAATCAGCGTCTCTTGCACTCTGTGATCGACGAGCTGCTCTGCGCCGTCGACCGTTATCCCGAAATTGCTGAGCCCGTAAGACGATTCGTTTTCGACGAAGGCCATGCGATCCGCGAAGGCATCTACGTGGTGAAGACGCCGACTGGTTCGGACGTCTGCCACGCCGATGGCTCTGTCAGCATCGGTGTGCACGTTGAAGTGCTGGCGAGCGACGATCTGATCCAGTTCGCGCACGCTGTAGCAAATGGAGTAGTGCCACACATGCCGCTGCGCGGCGGTGCTGCGGTTATCTGAGCGGATAAGTAAGCGGGGGAGACGGGTCAAATCGTCACCATAAGTAGTGCTTAGCTGGTTCATTTTGAGTTTTTGCATGGAGTTCATGCAAAAAATTTTCTTCCCGAGCTAACTGGGTAAGCAACTGGGTAATCAACCGGGTAACGATGATTTTTCACTATTGCGACGATCATGAAACAACAAGAGATCCGAATCTTCGCGCCTTATGTAGAGGCGGTGCGTCTCCCCGATAGCGTCATCGAACAGATGACGTTCGAACAATGCCTTGAGAAGGCGCTGGAGATTGGGCTCAGGCGGTTCGACCGCAAGACGCTCGCGCGCAACTGCGGGATCCACTACCCGCACTTCGCCGATCTGATCACCGGTCGGCGACCGTTTCCCGCATCAAAGGTTTTCTTGTTCTGCATGTTCACGGGTTGCGAATACCCGAGGCAGTGGCTGCTTCTCCAGGAGGAGAAGGCTCGTGCGGAATACAAGCGGCTGAGCGTCCAGGCACTCGGCGAATTCATCCAGGAAGCGATGGGTCGAGTAGCGGCATGAATCTCAGAAAGAGTGATGTGGGAAAGGTGTTTATCGCTCCGTCGGGGCGACATGTCGAGTTTGTGACGGAAAAGTCAGGTGCGTTTCTCTTTCAGTATCTGGACGACCCCTTGGACGGACTCGCGCTGTCGTTCGATGGCCTTCAGATTCTTGAGCGACCGTCCGCCGAGAGATCTGTAATCGATCAGAGGAGCTTTGCATGACCACAGATCAGATCTGCACGTTGGCGATCCGGGCGTTCGCCGTTGTCGGTGTCACGGCAGCGTTCTTCCCGACACTCACGCGATCGCGCGGCGCGCTTGGCATGACGTTCGTCAGTGCGCTCATCGCTGTCGCAATCGTTTGGGGCCATTGAACGCATGTCCCACCACCTGACAAACCTCGCCTGGCGCATCGAACTGCGCGGCATGCAGAAGCTGGTTCTGCTCGCGCTGTCGCACCTCGCTGTGCAATCGACGGGCGACGCGAATTCGACCGTGCAACGGCTTGCCTTCATGTGCGGCATCTCGGATAGCGGCGTGCGCGAGCAGCTCAAGCACCTCGCCGAAGCGGGATATGTCGAGACCGTAACGGTCGACGACAAGCCCATCTACCGCGTACGCGTCGCGACATCTGGAGCAGCTGCATGAGCGAGCAATTCAAAGATTACGTCACCGGCGGCGCATTCCACCTGTCACTGTCGCGCCGACAGACCGAGATGCTTTGTCACATGGATCAATTCGGCTATTCATGGGGCTACCTCAACACCGGTGGCGCATTGATCGCGAAAGGCCTTTGCGAGCGCACGACCGAGGGCGATTTCCCACGATTCGGGCTTACCGAGGCTGGGAAGGCCGTTATCCCATTGCTGAAGCTGGCGGGGCTCTACGCGCGAATCGAGACGCCGGAGGCGGTGGAACTGCCGCCGATCGAAGTGCTGGTCAAGCGGAAGGAACCGGTATGAGCGCCTATACGATCCTCGTCATTTACGCATCGGTGATGTGGCGCGCGCAGTTCTGGTGGATTGCATGAGCCTACTTCTGGCGTCTCTCGCCTGGAAACCGGATCTCAAGCCGAGCGCCAAGCTGGTGCTGCTCTTTCTCGCTGGCCGGGCCGGTGATGACGGATGCTGCTCGCCTACGATTGAAGTAATCACCAAGGCCGTAGGCGTTTCCTCGGCCACGATCTACACGGCGCTTGACACACTGGAGAAAGCTGGGCTGATCGAACGGCAGTTGCGCCGTGCGGATTCGAACGTCTATCGCCTGCACTTGACGGAGGTGCCCCGAGTATGAGCGGGAAGCTTGCCGGCATGGTGTTCGATAGCTATCCGGAGGGTGGCGGCAATCTGTTGCGCGGGGCATTTGTGCCACAAAATGGCGTTTTCACGACGGAGCAAAGCGATGCTGACGCGCGAACAGATAATCGAAGCCTTGACGCTTGCGAGCGATGTGGGTTGCCATACGCGCGCCGGCTATGCGGCCCTCGACGGTTGGGTCGAGTCGGATGTGAGTTTCGCGGACATCGCGGACTGCATTCTCAACGGCGCATCTTTGGCTTGCCGCGCGACAGGGCTATCCATGCCGGAGTACGAGGAGTGGATCGCCTACAGCGGCCGGATTCGCTGCTGCGGAACCACCCGCGGCAAGAAGAGATGCAAGCTCACCGTCGCGTCAAGCAAGCGCTACGTGGATCCTCGGGCGTGGCTCGAGGCATCGAAGGCTGGCGGCTACTGCGAAATTCACGGCGGCTAGCAACAGTCGCTTTGACCTCCCTCCACGGGAGGTCAAATTGAGAGTCGCTGACGTCCTTCGCGAACTCGGTCGCCCGATCGCCTATTACCCGTTCCTCGCCCGCTATCTCGGTGGCGTGAACGCGGCCGTGTTCTTCTGTCAGATCTTCTACTGGCAGGATAAGGCTACGAGCGAGTTTGGCGTCCATAAGACCGTCGACGAGCTGGAGGAGGAAACAGGCCTGTCCTATGAGGAGCAGCGCGCTGCGCGCACGAAACTGCGTGCCGCCGGCGTGTTGATTGAGACCGCAAAGCGTATTGAGCACCGTACTTATTTTCGCGTCGACGAGGATGCACTTGAGCTGATTCTCTCGTCGCCGGTACCTGCGCGGAAGGTCAAAAAGATCTCAGAGGGCACCTCGGAAAAGTCCACCTCCCGAAATGGGAAAAGTCCATCTCGGGAAATGGGAAAAGACAATTCCGCGAAATCTGAAATTCCCACGCCGCCGGATGGGGAAAACCTCGCTGGCGGGAAGGGAGATTCCCATTCCGTTAACGGTACAGAGATTACAGCAGAGACTACAGCAGCAACGCGCGCGACCGATGCTGTGGATAAGTTCGCTGCTGCTGCCAATTCGAAAGACGAACCCCAGAACACCGACGGCGAGCTCACGGATCTGCTGATCAGCCTCGAGCTAGAGCGCGGCAAAGACCTGGCGATCGACCGAACCCGCGATCGCGTTCACGTGCTGACGTGGGTCGGTAAAGGCGTAACGCCGGAGAAGCTTCGTTTGGCGCACTCGGCCGCAGTCGCCGCCCGCAAGCGCGACCGCGACGATCGCCCGACCTACGCCGGATTCATCTCGACGTTCATCGACGACGCATTGGCTCCGAGGCCCACTGCCGCTGCGACGACCGGCGACGGATCGCCCTGGTACGAATCCGTGATCGCCGAGGTCATCGAGGCTAAGGGCGCCGCGCTCGGCGTGCGGCCCCGATTCCCCGACGAAGCAATCGCGTCATACCGCGTGCTCGTCGTGAATGCATCGAAGGAAAAGAGCGCAGTCGATTTCGTGCTGCGCGACGCGAAGAAGTTCAACGACCAGCGACTTTACGAATTCGCCGTCGCGACGTTTGGCGACGCTCTCATGCCTGCGGACTTCTGCGCATGAACACGAACCTGACCATCGCAGAACCGACCATGTCGAGCCGCGAGATCGCTGAACTCGTCGAATCGCGCCACGACAACGTGAAAGTCGCGATCGAGCGCCTCGCCGCTCGTGGCGTGATTGCTTCTCCTGCAATGCAGGAAAAGCCGACTGCGGGCCGTTCGGTTGTCGAGTACCTCGTCGGCAAGCGGGACAGCTATGTAATCGTCGCGCAGCTCTCGCCCGAATTCACGGCGCGGCTCGTCGACCGGTGGCAGGAACTCGAAGCGCACGTCGTCGCGCCGGCGGATCCGCTGCGCGCCCTCAACGATCCCGTTCAATTGCGCGCGCTGCTCCTCGGCTACGACGAGAAGGTGATCGCGCTCCAATCGACGGTCAACGAGTTGACGCCGAAGGGCGCCGCGCTTGACCGATTCGCAACCGAAACGAAAGGGTCATACAGCTTGCGCGAAGCGGCAAAGAGCCTGCAACTGAAGCCGAAGAAGTTCGTCACCTGGCTCGTCGAGCGACGCTGGATCTATCGCCATCCGGACGGTGGCCGCTGGCTCGCGTTCCAGCCGCGCCTCGACAGCGGAATGCTCGAACACAAGGTCGTCACCGGCCAGCGCAACGACGGAACGGACTGGGGCACAACGCAGGTGCGCGTAACGGCGAAAGGTCTCGCACGCATCGCCGAGCTGCTCGAACGCGAGCGCAGCGAGGTACCGGCGTGAACTGCAAGCCAAACATTCTGGCGTTCGTCGTCGTGCCCGGCGAGTGGCCGACGAAGACGCTCGACGGGATGGTGGTCGAGGTGCTGTGGCTTCGGCCGGCGTTCGACGATCCCACGAAGGATCAGCGTCCGACATGGTGGTGCAAGTTCAAAACACCATGGTTTCACCGTTCTGGGCCGGTCAGCGAGTGCTTTTTGCTGGATGCGTGGCTGCGCCCGATCAGCGGCGTCCCTATCGCCGAAGAAACCACCGAGGAGATAACGGCTTGAAGAAAATCGCACCCCTCATCGGCGCCCTTGTCGGGCTTGTCGCATGCATCGTCTTCATAGCGTTCTGTGTGTCGTATGTCGTTTCCCGCGCAGCATCGGAGGCCCCGCATCTTGCTGATGCCGTCGCGGCTCATGTCGGTAGTTTTGCCGCACAGGTTCACGACGCCTATGTGAAGGGCCAGAAATGAAGCGAATCACGAAAGCGATGGTCGAGCAGGGCGGCTGGCGCTACTGCTGCGTATGCCGGAAGCTCGGCCCGCGCGTGAAGGCGCACTGGCAGCACGAAGGGCGTGAATACTGTGACGCGCATAAGCCTTCGCCCACGCCGGTAACGCTGTCGTGCGGCGGCGACCGCGAGGTTTCAGCATGAAGACGACCGGGGCGCCACGCACATGAGCAAGGGCACAGTCCGCTTCCCGGAGAGCGTGATTGCCGACGGTCGCGTCGGTACTGCGCGGATCCGCGAGCAGATCGCCGGGGCGGCGGCGCGTTTAGCATCGGCCGGGCCGTCTCCGCTCGATACACCCGTCGCACGCATGTTGCAGGCATACGACCGCACAGCGGCAGCCGGTGATCAAGTGCGCGCGCTGTCGCCGGTCGAACGCATGCAGCAGCTCGGCCGCCTTCCGCGCGGCAAAAAGAATAAAACCGAGGCTGCATACGAGCTCGATCAGCTTGCGCCGCGGCTGCATGCCGGCGAGATTCTCTGGTACCGCTTCGAGGCCATCAAGCTACGTCTCGCCGACAACACGTTCATCACAATCGATTACCCGGTCATCAATGCCGCCGGTCAGCTCGAATTCCACGAGGTGAAAGGGCGCTGGACCGATGACGCGCGCGCCAAGACCAAGATCGCGGCCGCGCAGTATCCCTTCCGATTTTTCGCTATTCAACGTGCGGGCCGCCATGGCTGGCGCGTCGAAGACCTCACCAGCCGCAGTTGGTGATCACCTAACCACCCAGGAGCATCACATGTCAGTTCGAGCCAAGTTTCAATTGCAATCCGTCACTGCCCATGCTTGGAGCCCGACGTCGAAGACGTTGAAGTTTTCCGCAATGTATGACACCTCGATTCCGGAAGATCAGCGTTTCCAGAAGGCCACGCCGTCCGGCTCGTTCGAAATGACCGTCGACAATCCCGCGGCGCTCGAGCAGTTCAATCTCGGCGAGCACTACTACTTCGACATCACGCCGGCCTGACGAGCCATGCGGATGACGTTCATCGTCCCGGCGTCGTTCGCGGTGTATGGCGTGCCGCAGCGTGAGCGGCCGCCATGCCTGATCGAATGCGACGTCGTCGAGCTGTCGCGTTCTTTCGCATATTCGCCGTGGAAGTTCCGCAACAGCTTGCGCCGAGGCCTGCGCGTTAGCTATGCCGCGTATGTGCACCTGCCAGCATGGATTACGCCGCCTGAAGACTGGCCGAGGCTAGAGACCGGCGAAGTGGAGCTGCGCGTGCCGCTGCATTTCAATCAGCGTGTGCCGCTTCCGGAATTTCCGCCTGATCGTAATCGCGTTCGCATCGACGACGTGCTGCAGCTGCGAGGCGATCCATGCTGACTCGCAAGAAACCGCTCATCAGCAGGACGCCACTGAAGCGTAGCGCACCGATCGGCAAACGCCCGGCGCCGAACAGCTCGCTTACACGCGCGAAGATCCTCGTCAAATCGCCGATCAAGCGCCGCGCGCGGAAGAAACGCTCGTGGCATGACGCGAAGATGCGCAATGCCTGCCGTGATCAGATCTGCTATTTGCGCGTGCCTGGCGTCTGTCACCAGCTCGAGCGCGAAGACACGATCGTCCCGTGTCATAGCAACGAGGGCGCGCACGGGAAAGCCGGGCAGCGCAAAGCGGACGACAGGTACACGGTGCCAGGGTGCGGCCTTTGTCACTTTTGGCTCGACTTCGGCGGCGCACCGCAGCTGCTGAAGTACTCGACGTGGCGGCGCGCATACAGGGAATGGTCGACCGTCCGCGATGGTACGCCTGACGAATCTGTGGGAGAGATCGATGGTTGAGGTACAGCGCGCGCGGTGCGGCCGCGCGATGAAATGGCTTGAATGGGAAGACGAGATCCTCCGCGAGATCTGGAAATTGCGCACTCCGCTGAAGATAAGCATTGCACGCCTTCCGGGTCGTTCGGAGCGCAGTGTGCAGATGCGCGCCGACGCACTCAGGCTGCCGAGGCGTCGCCAGGCTCGGGGCAAGTCCGATACACGGCCGGCATTTGTCGCGCTCTGGGCGGTCATCAAGAAAAAGCGCGGCACTCGGATCGATCTGGCGGCGCGTGCGGGCGTGTCGAATCAGACCGCAGGCGCGTTCATCCAGCATTTCCGCTCGCAAATCCGGATCGTCGGCTGGGCGCCTAGAAAAGACGGGCCGCACGCGCCGATCTATGCTGCCGGCGCCGGAGAGGACAAGCCCAAGCCGGCGCGCAAGCCGCGAGCAGAGATCTACAGCGATTACTGGAAACGGATGAAGCGCGAAAGACCTGATCTCGCTGCCGCGCGGATCGCGCGCACAACGTTCAAACGGTTAGAGCGGGAAGGCAAATTGGCTCGGCCTGATCCTCTCACGGTCGCTTTGTTCGGCCTGTCGCCGCGCGCGGGTGATGACCGCGCCGCTTGAGGAATGGGAGTTCCTCGACCCAGCCGACGTGCTCGAGCGAAAACGGGGCGAGCGATGTGTCGGTTGTGTGCATGCGGTGCTGCGCAAAGACCATCTCAGCGCACTGAAGAGAGTTTGCAGGAAAGGCAGGAAATACGGAAAGCGATGCTGGCAATACAAAGGAGAGGATGATGAGTAATGCGGGGATTGCGCAGGATCAAGGCATGGGCGCCGCGGTGTCTGAGCGGGAGCAGCCTGAAAAACTGTTTCGCACGGCAGCAGATGCGCTGATTTTCGCTTTCAACTATTCGATGCAACAGCAGGGGCGCCCGCTCGCGGATCGTATGGCATCGCCCGGCGGTCGCACGGGTAAAGGCTTGTCGGGCAATGACGGCGCCGCGCAGGCGGGAATGATCTGGTACGAGCTGCAGCAGATGCCTGAAATTGAGGTCGCGGTGCTCATTGCTCGCTTCGCGCCGCGGTCGATGCCGTGTACGTGCACGAATGCTTGCTGCTCCGGCTACACGCCGAATCCAACTTGGAACGATGCGGTCCGCACCCTTGAGCAATTCGCGCAGACGCTGCTTGCCGGCCATCTGTCGAACTATCGTCTGCGCCGACGCCTCGTCGAGAAGGCGATCGGGCTCAAGATTGAGATCAAGGCTCTTTCTAAGGAATGTGGCGTCACCGAGAAGACTGTTGGAGCGCACTGGCGAATCATTAAGGAATGGATGAACGGCACGCCGGCCATTCACCCTGTCAGTCGCACCGACCGTGCGCGCTCCGAATATGCCAATGTCGGAAATGCAGCCGAGTCGGTACCGGCGGTCGACGGCTTGATCTCAACGGCGCGAAAGAACGCGGACAGACTCCTTTCCTCGCTCGATTTCATCGGCGAAGTCTGAGTTCCGGGATCTGACATGAAGCCTGAGGTCTTCAAGGTGGGCGACATTTGGCACTATCGATTCGCCCTCAACGGCAAGCGTGTTCAGCGCACCACACGCCAAAAGGCGAAACGTAAGGCTCAAGAGATCGCCGACGACGCTTTTGAGGCCGCACTGCTGCGCACGCCTGGCCGATCCGTCATTCCCACGCTTCGTCAACTGGCGGCGCTTTGGATCGAGGCAAACTCCTGGGCCGAGAGCGCCGCGCATGTTAAGAACATTAGCGTGTTCTGCCGTCACCATATGTTCGATCTCGCCGACCTTCGCATCAGCGAGTTGACCACGGAAGCGGTCGAGGTCGCGCGGCGGTCGTACGCAGAGGATCATGCGCCAGCGAGCGTGAACCAATGGGTCAAGACACTGAAGCTGCTGGTCAACTGGGCGAAACGCCGCAAGATGATCAAGGATGTATCGTTCGATGTCGGTCTGCTGAAGGTGCAGAAGAAGCCTCGAGCAATACTGCCGCCCAACCTCGCCCTTCGTTGGCTGGATGAAATCGATAAAAACGGGAAGCGCGACGTGGTATCGGTCGCCGCGCGCCTCGGAATCGGCCTTGGCCTCCGCGAGTCCGAGATCATCACCGCACGTTGGGAATGGATGGATTGGGAGCGTCAAAGCTACGCACCCGGCCAGACGAAGGACCGGAAATCGGTGCCCATTCCAGTTCCGGACTGGCTGCTCGACTACCTGACGCCTCGACGGCAAGCGAGCGGCCTCATTATCAGCAAGCCAAATGGACGGCCGCTCTCGCCCGGATTCATGCGCAACGCGATGCTCCGGGCCAATCAGGCTTGTGGTGCGCCGCACATCACGCCGCACCGTCTCCGCGGTACCTTCGCGACCATGCTTGGAGAGGCAGGTACGCCTATTCAGGAAATCCAACGCGTGCTGCGACACAAGTCGATTCTCACGACGGCCGCCTACCTCGAACCGAATCCTGAGCTCACCCGAGTGGGACAGCGCCACATAGCCGCTCGTTTCGGACTCAGCTCTTCCGGCGAAAAACATGAAGATGCTGGCGAGAAAGTGGCGACCGCTGGTTGCGAGAACCGCACCAGTCCTTGAAAGCGCATTTCCAATCAGTAATCCGGTAGCGCCGCGTCGCACGATGCGCGTTCCCAAAATTCGAGGGATTCCGAACGATTTCGGTTGACGAAGGAATTTTCGACGGTAAAATAGCCCCCAATCTGACACTGTGTATAAGTGTCTCCAAAGCCCCGACGGTCCGCCGCTCGGGGCTTTTTTTCGCCCTCACGCATGGCGATTCACTCCCGTCATAGACCCGCGTCGACGCACTGGATCACACCATCAGAGGGTGATTAGCGCCTAACCACCGCGAACGGTCGTGGCTTCATCGTCTCCCTGATAGTGAATCGTCATGCGCGAAGGCGAAGCAACCGGTCGCGCGCGTCGATAGACGGCCACTGCGCCATGCGGACAGCGCGCTTAGCCTTCGACCAGTCTCCTCCATGTCGATGAGAGTCGGCATTCGCCCAGCGATAGCTGGGCTTTTTTATTCGCGGCACCCGATGGCAACAGCTCGCCGATGGGTGCATCTTCAATCGGATGCCGTGCGATGAGTCGGAAGCTGCAAACGCTTCAGCCGCGCGTGCGAGCGCAGACGCTCAGTCGCGTTCCGATGCTTGAGGCGAAGGCTGGCACCACGCCGCGCATCCGCGGCAGACAGTGGGTCAAGACGCGGCAGCGCATCGCAGTCGAGCAGCAGTTCACGTGTCAGCGGTGCGGCCTCGCCTGGTTCCCATGGCGCGATCAGGTCGATCACGATGTGCCGCTTGAGCAGGGCGGCAGCAACGACGATGAAAATCTGAACCTGCTGTGCGATGACTGCCACAAGGCGAAGACGGCGCAAGAGGCGTCCGCACGAGCGGGAGTCTGAACGAAGCCGCCCAGCGGCGTGCTGATGGCCTCTGCGGCGACGAATGGGGTGGGGGCATCGAATCTCTAGCGTTTCGGATGATGGGAAACCGACCGTTCCCGCACGCGGACAAAAAATCCCCGTTTAAACACCTCTCGGAAATCAAACAAGGCGAAATCAAATGACTGGCAAATCAAATGGGCGCGGTGGTTCGCGGCCTGGAGCCGGTCGGAAGCCCAAGTCGCCAAGTGCGGAAATCAAACCCGCCGAAAATCAAACGGCGACGAGCCGCCGAGGTGGTGCTCGCCCCGGCGCCGGCCGGAAGCCGAAGGCTGAAGCGGTGACGCAGAAAGTCGCGCCGCGCCGTGCCGCGAAGAAGGAGATGCTGGAGCCGCAGCCGCATGGTGGCGCGCTCAAGCCGGCGAAAGCGGTCCCTGTGCCGGTGAAGGGCAGTGACGTGCTGACTCTGCTGCAGGACATTGCGTTCGGGCGCGTCGAGGCTACGGTGGTACAGGTCCGCGCCGCTTCCGCGACGTTGCCGTTTCTCTACTCCAAGAGGGGCGAAGGCGGCAAGAAGGATGAGCAGGCCGATCGGGCGAAGAAGGCGGCGAACAAGTTCGCAACGACAGCCCCGCCGAAACTGGTCGTGAACAACCGGAAGTGACGCTATGGACTGGGAAACGAGCTGCGTGGACTGGGCTGAGAGGCTCAAGCGCGGCGAGTCGATCATTCCGCCGCCCATCTTTCCGGAGCAAGCCGAGCAGGCGCTGGCTGTCTTCAAGCAGCTCAAGATCGTCGACGCGCCGGGAAGCCCGACCTTCGGCGAGTCCTGTGCGCAGTGGGTGTTTGACCTCGTCGCCTCGATCTTCGGGGCCTATGACGAGGAGAGCGGCCGGCGGCTGATCACCGAATGGTTCATCTGCCTGC
This sequence comes from Paraburkholderia sp. SIMBA_030, assembly GCF_046535245.1. Lineage (NCBI taxonomy): Bacteria > Pseudomonadati > Pseudomonadota > Betaproteobacteria > Burkholderiales > Burkholderiaceae > Paraburkholderia > Paraburkholderia sp. SIMBA_030. The sequence continues at coordinate 271,158 of NZ_JAWRXB010000005.1, read as the reverse complement.
CGAAGAAGAACTCGAAGTCGACGATCGCGGCCGGGATCATGATGACGTCCGTCATCATGAACTGGCGTCAATCGGCCGAATTCTCGATTCTGGCGCCGACGATCGAAGTCGCGAACAACAGCTTCGCGCCGAGCCGGGACATGGTGAAGCACGATGAGGATCTGGACGACCTGCTGCAGGTCCAAACCCACATCAAGACGATCACGCACCGCAGCACCGGCGCGACGCTGAAGGTCGTCGCAGCCGATTCAAACACGGTCGGCGGCAAAAAGAGCGTCGGCACGCTGGTCGATGAGTTGTGGCTGTTCGGCAAGCAGGCCGACGCCGAGAACATGCTGCGCGAGGCGATTGGTGGGCTCGCGTCGCGACCCGAGGGCTTTGTCATCTATCTGACAACGCAATCGGATGACCCGCCGGCGGGTGTCTTCCGCCAGAAATTGCAATACGCGCGCGACGTGCGCGACGGCAAGATCGAAGACAGGCGATTTGTACCGGTGATCTTCGAGCACCCGCCTGAAATGGTGGCTCGAAAGGAGCACCTGAAGGTCGAGAACCTCGGCATGGTCAATCCGAACCTCGGCTATTCGGTTGATCAGGAGTTCCTCGAGCGCGAGTTTAAGAAAGCACAGCAAGGCGGCGAAGCGTCGTTCCGCGGCTTCCTGGCGAAGCACGCTAACGTCGAAATCGGCCTCGCGCTGCGCTCTGACCGCTGGGCTGGCGCGGAATTTTGGGAAGCCGCTGCAGCAGTGCCGAAACTGACGCTCGACGAACTGATCGAGCGGTCCGAAATTATTGACGTCGGTATCGACGGCGGTGGCCTGGACGACTTGCTTGGCCTCGCGGTGGTCGGCCGCGAGAAAGTGACGCGTCGCTGGCTGCTCTGGACGCACGCCTGGGCGCATCCGTCCGTGTTCGAGCGGCGGAAAGAGATCGAGCCAGTGCTGCGCGACTTCGAGAAAGAAGGCGATCTGACGGTCGTTGGGCTGATCGGCGATGACGTGCGCGACGTCGCGGATATCGTCTCGACCATCCATGAGGCCGGGCTATTAGATAAGGTCGGCGCCGACCCCGCCGGCATCGGTGGCGTGCTCGATGCGCTTGCCGAGGCGGGAGTCCCCGAGGATCTGGTGATCGGCATCTCGCAGGGCTGGAAGATGACCGGTGCAATCAAGACGACCGAACGCAAGCTCGCGGAGGGCGTTCTCGTCCATGGCGGGCAGCGGATGATGGCCTGGTGTGTAGGTAATGCACGTGTCGTCCCAGTCGGCAATGCCGTGAACATCACGAAACAGGCCAGCGGCACGGCAAAAATTGACCCGCTTATGGCGGCGTTCGATGCCATCACGCTGATGAGCCTGAACCCGCAAGGCGCCATGGTGATCGGCGAAGACTATGAACTCATCGTGGTGTGACAAATGAATGTAAAAGTTTTCAATATCTGTCTTTTCCTCGGGTGGGCAATGGTCCTCGCTGGCGGCGTGATCATCAATCCCGGGTGGGGCATTGCCATAGCCGGCGCGCTCCTGATCGGCCTGACTCTCGCCGCGGCATATCTCGCGGGTTGGGAGCAGCCGTCGGCGCCGAAATCTGACACTGGCGAGTCGACCTAATGTTCATCTCGCACATCCGCGCCGATGTCGCGACCGATAAATCCCCGTGGGGGAATTTCTGGTTTGCGCCAGTCGGTTATCGCACGTCGGCCGGCGCACGCGTGACGCCTGCATCGGCCATGACGCTGCCGGATGTGCTGGCTTGCGTGCGCGTGCTGGCCGAGTCGTTCGCCATCATGCCGTTCGAGCTGTACAAGCCGAAAGTCGGCGGCGGTCGCACGAAAGAGCGGAATCACTGGCTTTACAAGCTGATCGAAAAAGCCCCGAACCGCTTTCAGTCGCCGTATGAGTGGCGAATGATGCTGGCGGGCCATCTGGCGCTTCGCGGAAACGCCTTCTGCCAGATCAGTGCAAACAGTCGCGGTGAGATTCTTGAACTGCTTCCGCTGCATCCGGATCGCATGTCGATCGAGCCGCTGGACAACGGCAGTTACCGGTATCGCTACGTCGACCAAAGCGGTCAGACCATCTATTACAGTCGGCACGACATCTGGCATCTGCGTGGCCTCAGCGATGACGGCTACATGGGCCTGAGTCTCATCACGCTGGCGCGCGATGCCATCGGCGAAGGGCTGTCGATGCAGTCCTATTCGACGAAGTTTTTCGCCAACGATGCGAAGCCAGGCGGCGGCTGGATCGAATATCCGGGCACCTTTGCCAGCAAGGAAGTCAAGCAGCAGTTTCGGGATTCATGGCAGGACATGCAGGGCGGCTCGAACCGCGGCAAAGTCGCCGTGCTTGAGCGCGGCATGAAGTTTCACGAACTCGGCCTCACGAACAAGGATAGTCAGTTCATTGAAGGCCGCCAGGCCAAAACGACGGAAATCGCGCGCATCTTCCGCGTCCCGCCGCACAAGATCGGCGACCTGACCAAGGCGACTTTCAGCAACATCGAGCAGCAGTCCATCGAATTCTGGACGGACACGATGCTGCCATGGGCGCGGCAGTGGGAATACTCGCTTTGCTTCAATCTGCTCGGTCCCGACTCGGATCTCGAGCCGGATTTCGATCACAAGCCGATGATGCGCGGCGATGGCAACGCACGCGCTCAGCGCATTAGTGCATTGGTTAATGCGGGCGTCATGCTCCGCAACGAAGGGCGCGAGGAAGAGGGCTATGACCCGATCGATGGCCTTGACGAGCCATTGATGCCGCTGAACATGACCGTCGTCAATGACGACGGAAGCGATCCGAATTCAGCAGGCAGCAGCGGCACGCCCAACCGGACACCGCAGAAAAATCCGCCCCCGGCCGACGACGATCAGCAGCAATCGGACGCCTCTGCACGGCTTGCGCGCGTGGTTCGCGGCAATGCCGAACGCATGGCGCGGCGTCTGGTCGCGGGCAAGCCCGTGCCGGCCGCTTTGCTGGCCGATGCCCTCGGCATCACCGAAGAGCAGGCTGCCGTCTGGAAACCCGATCCGTCGGATACCGAGGAGCAGTTGACGATTGCCCTCTTAAGTCTTGGAGATGTCTCATGAGAAGCGCGCATCTGATCGCCTGGGCACTGTCCCACCCCTGGGCCATGATGCCCGAACGCATGGCGGCATATGCCAGCGTGCTCGCCTCTCACTATGCGGGTGATTTGCCTCCGGCAGGCCCGAAAGACGGGGCGGCTGCGGCGGCACCGGCACGCCAGAGCGCGGGACGCGGCAGTAACATCGCCGTCATCGGCGTATTCGGCGCGATGGTCGAATGGCCCGGCGACATTGACGTATGCGATGGCGGTGTCAGTTCTCGCGCGGTCATGCAGCAGCTCGGGGATGCCGAGACCGACGACACGGTTTCGCAAGTGCTGATGGTTTTCAACACGCCTGGCGGAAGCGTATATGGCACATCCGAACTGGGTGATGCGATCAACCGCGTGAAGGCATCGAAGCCGGTAATCGGTGTCGCGCAGAGCCTCGCCGCATCCGCCGGTTACTGGGCGCTGTCCCAATGCACCGAGGCATATTGCGCCCCCGGCGGCGAAGTGGGCAGCATCGGCGTGTATTCCGGCTATCAGAACGTCGCAAAGGCGCTGGAGATGGCGGGAGTGGATATCAAACTCTTCAGCGCTGGCAAATACAAAACGGAATTGAGCCCTTTCAACGCAGATGGGCTCTCACCCGAGGCTGTCGCCTATCAGGATCAGCGCTCGCAGGATTACTACGGCGCGTTCACGAAAGCGGTCGCCAAGGGGCGGGGCGTTCCGATCGATTCGGTGCGTAACGGCATGGGCGAGGGGCGCGTATTGGGCGCGGATGCCGCGCTTGCTGCCGGCATGATAGATGGCGTCATGACTATGGAACAGGTCATTCGCCAGATGCAGCGCAATGCCAAAAGCACACGCCCCGCCGGCCGCTCCGCGCAGGCCAACCGCAATGAAATTGAACTGCTATCTCTTTGAACTTGATATCAGGGCCGGCACGGCCCACCCGTCGGATGGTCCTTTGACCTGACGACGTGGCCCCATTGGGCCGTTGTGCAATCCCGTAGACCCGCCGAGTGCGGGCTTTGTCATTTCTGGCTGCCTTTTGGGCGGCTTTTGCATTTCTGGAGCATAAAAATGTCCGTCAAACTCCGCGCACTGCAGGCGAAGAAGGCTGAACTGGTGGCCGGCGCCCGCCGGTTCAACGATGAAACCGACACCAAGGCCCAGGCTGAGAGCCGCGCCTGGACCGACGACGAAACCAAACAGTACGAGGCTATGCGCGACGGCATCGCTGCCACACAGGCATCGATCGATCGCGAGCAGGCACTGATCGCCGAGGAAGCCGGTTTGCAGGCTGTGATGCCGCCGATGAGCGGCGGCGCGGCCGGTGCGAATGCGCCGCCCGCTTCCACTGCAGTCGGTACCGTCGTGTTGCCGGCCGGCTTGCGCATTTCGGTCGAAGAGAATGTCATGAGCGACCCGCGCCGTGGCTTCCGCAGCTTCGGCGAGTTCACACAAGCCATCCGCGGCGCAGCCATGGCGGCGTCTGGTATGGGCACGCTCGACCGGCGTCTTGGCATGATGGCGGCAGCCCCCACGACGTACGGCAACGAAAGCAACGGTGCTGACGGCGGTTTCGCGGTGCCCCCACAGTTCTCGCAGGAAATCTGGCGCCTGTCGCTGGACGACGGCTCGCTGGTGCCGATGACGCTCAATACTGAGGTGTCAAGCAACAGCATGGTCTTCCCGAAGGATGAAACGACGCCGTGGAGCACCTCCGGTGTGCAAGCCTACTGGAAGGGCGAAGGCTCGGCTAACGCACAGTCCAAGCTCGCGCTTGGCACCGAAATGCTGCGCCTGAAAGAGTTGATGGTGCTCGTTCCGGTGACCAATGAGCTGTTGGAAGATGCGCCGGCCCTCGGCACGTATCTGACGCCGCTGGCCAGCGAGCGTATTCAGTGGAAGACCAACGAGGCCATCCTGTTCGGCACCGGCGGTGGCCAGCCGCAGGGCTGCATGAACAGCAATGCACTGGTCGTGGTCGCGAAGGAAACCGGGCAGGCAACGCTCACGCTCACTCAGCCCAACATTTCCAAGATGCGCAGCCGTCTGATGACGGGTCAACTTAAGAACGCGGTCTGGATCGGCAACCCTGACATTCTGCCGGCGCTGGAGGGTATGACGGTCGGCCAGATCCCGATCTTTCTGCCGCCGGGCACGGGGATTCGTGAAGGCGGCTATGACGGCACGCTCAACGGGCGTCCCTTGATCCTGTCGGAACATGCCGCAGCGTTCAGCTCGCAGTCGGATCTGTCGCTGATCTCGCTCAAGGGATATCGCACGATCACCAAGGCCGGCGGCGTCGAAACCGCCACGTCGATGCATCTGTATTTCGATGCAAATGCGACGGCGTTCCGGTTCATCTTCCGGATCGACGGTCAGCCGGTGATGCAGGCCCCCATGACGCCGCCGGCCGGCAAGAGCTCCAACACCCGGAGCTACTTCGTCACGCTCGGTGCGCGCTAATTAGCGCTCGAAACGGAGTGGGCGAATTGCCCACTTCCCTCTCACGCATCCCATTCGGAGTTTCTCCATGAACGCAAATATGAAGTACACCGAGAGCGTCTCGGTGCTCGCCACCATCGACCCTGTCAGCCAGGCGGCCGGCACGGTTACCACGGGCTGGGTGTCGGCCGCCAACTTCCATCGCCTCTGCGCCGAAATTCAGACTGGCGTCATGGGTGCCGCTGCGACGTTGGATGCAAAAGTCCAGCAAGCCACCGACGCGATCGGCACCAACGTCAAGGACGTCCCCAACAAGGCGATCAATCAGATCGTCAAGGCAAGCGGTGACGGCAAGCAGGCATACATCGAAGTGGTCGCCGACAACGATCTGGACGGCACCAACGGCTTCGCTTACGTGCGCCTGTCCATGACCGTCGGCACGGCGGCCTCGTTGATTGCGGGCAAGTTGTTGGGTATCGCCCCGCGCTTTGCGTCGGCTTCGGCCTTCAATCAGGCCGCGGTCGCACAGATCGTCTAAAGCAGTCCGTCGCCTGCGGCCCCGTCCCTCGGGGCCGCTTCTTCGTGAGTCGCCATGCTAGTTCAAACCGTCCCGCCGGCCGCCGAACCGATTTCGCTCGACGAGGCCAAGCTGCATCTCAAGGTCGACATCGCCGACGATGACACCCTGATTACGGCGTTGATCGTGGCGGCGCGCCAATTCGCGGAATCGCTGACCGGGCGCAGTTTCATCACGCAGTCGTGGCAATTGGCGCTCGACTACTTCCCGATCTGCCTGCAGCTCGATCGGGGGAAGGTGCAGACAATCGCTTCCATCGTCTACCGCGACATGTCCGGGGCTTCTCAAACCGTTGCGTTCGACGCGCCGTCCAACAGCATTCAGCGATCCACCGACGGAAATATCGTAGCCGATCTGACGGCGCTCCCTGCGCGCATTACGCCTGCGTTCGGCCGCATCTGGCCGATCCCGCTCCCGGAGATCGGCGCTGTGACCGTAAATTACACCGCAGGCTATGGCGCCGCGGCTGACGTGCCGCAGGGCATCAAGCAGTGGATGCTGCTGCGCGTTGGTTCGATGTACTCCTTCCGCGAAGAAGTGGTCGCAGAGCGCTCGATCAAAGTCGATCCGATGCCGTTCTTCGACCTGATGCTGGATTCCTTCCGCGTCGTCACTGCCTGATCATCCGAATTCTGACATGGCCGGATTTAACACTTACTTGGTGCGGGGCGGAAATCTCCGGCACCGGCTTACCTTCCAGGTCAAATCAGCGTCACAAGACGACCTCGGCCAGCCGCGCAATGTCTGGGCGGATGCATTCAAGTGCTGGGGTGAGGTCTCGCCGATGTCGGGCCGCGAGCTGCTCGCCGCGCAGGCCGTGCAAGCGGAGGTGACGCATACGATCAGCGTGCGATATCGCCCCGAGCTGCAAAACCCGAAAGACGTCGCCGCGATGCGCGTGCTGTTTGGGTCGCGCGTGTTCGACATCAACGCGTCGATGAATCAGGACGAGCGAAACCGTCTCGTCATGCTTCAAGCAAAAGAGGGCATAAATAATGGCTGATTCTGCGGGCGCGATTTCCGTCAACGCGCTCTCAGCAGAGCTAATTGTCCTCAATGCGCTGAAATCGCTCGTAGCGAACACCGACGGTACGTTCCGCTGCTATCCGGACGTAGCACCGTCTGGCTCGCTGCGGCCGTACTTCACGTATCAGGCTGTCGGCGGCCAGTCGACGAACTACCTGAGCAACACCGTGGCGTTGCAAAACGCGCGGGTCCAGGTGAACGCCTGGGCGGATGACCGGGCACCCGCGATCCGGCTCATCCAGAGCGCGATTGATGCGCTCACCGTCGCGCCGATAAATGCCACGAGCATTGGCGCTCCGGTAAGTGTGTACGAGCCCGATACAAAGCTATACGGTTCACGCCTCGATTTTTCGATCTGGTTCACCCCGTAACACCGAACACCGCTTTCCCCTTCTATCGGCCCGCCCTGAGCGGGCCATTTCGTTTGTGAGGTCTGAAAATGAATACAGCGATTTCCGCTCAGGGATCGACCTTTTCCGTCTCGGGCACGACCGGTGCGGCCAAGAACATCACCGGCCTTGCACTTGGCAATCCGACGATCGTAACGTCGGCTGCTCACGGCTTTTCGAATGGCGACGTCGTGACGTTCGCTGCGCTAGCCGGCAACACCGCGCTGAACGGAGTTACCGCGGTCATCAAGAACGTGACGGCCAACACGTACGCGGTTGACGTCGACACAACCGGTGGCGCAGCGTACACGAACGGCGGTACGGCAACCCCGGTTCAATGGGTGCCAATCAACAACCTGCTGAACTTCAAGGGCTTTGACGGCCAGGCGAACGAAATCGACACGACCAACATGTCGAGCGTCGCGAAGGAATTCTTGCTCGGTATCCAGGACTTCGGGCACTTCACGTTCGATGTGAACAAGGATTTCACCGATGCCGGACAGGTTGCCTGCGATGCGGCGAAACGTGCTGGCACGCAGAAGTCGTTCAAGCTGGTGGTGCCGGGTGGCAAGTCTGCAACGTTCTCGGGCTACGTGAAGAATAGCCCCCTCGATGGCTCGGTCGATGCCGTTCTGAAAGTCACGGGCGTATCGATCCGCATCACCGGTGACGTGGTCTACGCGTAACCCGCGACCCGCGTCAAACCCCATCACAACACACTGGACATAACGTGCCCATTCTCAGCAAAGAAACGAAGGTCGCCATCCTCGGCGCCGCACACCTCAAGACCGAATCCGTTGACGTACCCGAGTGGGGCGACGGCGTTTCCATTCTCGTGTCGGAAATGTCGGGCCTCGCGCGCGATGCTTTCTTCGCGAAGAAGGAAGGCGGCAAGGTGCCGATCAGCCAGTCCCAAGCCGATCTGCTGCTCGCCACCGTCGTCGATGAAACCGGCGCGCTCGTGCTGGACGAGTCCGATGTCGCGAACCTGCGCGCGCAGGGAACCGCCGTGCTCGATCGAATTGCGGCGGTTGCCGTGCGCATCAACGGCATGGAGCCGGCTGCTGTGGAGACCGCGGTAAAAAACTCCGAAGCCGCCCCGAGCGGCGATTCTGGCTCCAGCTCAGCATCGACTTCGGCATCCCAGTAAGGGAGCTGCAACAGCGGATTACCAGCGCGGAGTTCGTTGAGTACATGGCCTCCTACCAGATTGATCACCGCGGGAGCCATTACGACGATCTCCGTGCCGGCACCATTGCATCGATGCTGGCAAACGTGAACCGCAACTCGAAGGTCAAACCTGAGCCGTGGGGTCCGCTCGACTTCATGACGTGGAATGAGTCGCGGCAGGCAGATGTGGCCGAAACGAAGCCTGTGTTGCTGGATGACCCTGAAGCACAGGGGAACCTCATTCTGTCGATGATGTTCCCGGGCAAGGTGTAGCGATGGCAAAGAGCTTCGTCGTTGAAAACCCGGAGGCATTGACTGACGCGCTGCGGGCGCTCGACAACGTCACGAGCGAGTCGGTGTTGCGACAGGCGGCCATCGCTGGCGCGCGCGTCTATTTCGATGAAATGAAGCTGCGTGTGCCCGTCGGCATCCGCACATACGAGCGGAAGGGTACAGAGATCTATCCGGGCTTCCTGCGCGACAACATTCTGATTGCCTATGACAAAGAGCAGTCCGTCGAAGGGCGGATTGCCTCTTACATCGTGACATGGAGCAAGCAGGCTTTTTACGGCCGCTTCGTTGAGGCGGGTACATCAAAAATGGCGGCGAATCCATTCCTGCGGCCATCGTACGAAGCGAAAAAGACCGCTGCGGCCGAGGCTGTTGATGCAGTGTTCCAGCGAAAAGTAACGGAGTTGACAGGTGGCTGACAAAGAAACACTGATCCGCGTTTCGCTCGATGCCACCGGCGTTGAAAGCGGTGTTCAGCGTGCGCAGCGCAGCATGGAAGCTTTTATTGCTTCGCAGGAAGCTGCGGCGCAACGTACGCTGATTGCACAGGCCGCGATCGCTGAAGCCAATGAAAACGGCAGCAAGGCGAGCGAGCGGGCGATCAACTCGCTTGTGCAGCAGGCGGCGAAGATGGCCGACACGTACGGGATGAATTCGCGGCAGCTGCTCGCGTACAAAGCATCACTTCTGGGCGTATCCGACGCAATCGCGCCATACATCGAGAAGATGAATGCGATCGACGCGGCAAATGGGCTGGCCGCTGGCTCGACCGCGACGGTCGGCGAGAGTGCCGAAGCGGCTGCCGCCCGCATTTCGGCAATGGTTGCTGCTTCACTCGAGTCTGCGGCGGCGATAACCAGTAGCACGGAGGCGGCCGACCGCTACGCTGCGAGCGTCGACGCGATGGCGGCGGCCGCGACGGCGGCCGAAAGGGCGAACGCTGGTATCGCGGTATCAGCAGATGCGGCGGCAACGGCGCAAACAAGTGTGGCTGCTCAATTCGAAGTCGCATCCACCGTGATCAGCGAGGGTGCAGCCAAGGTTACCGAGGCGCTCGGCCGGCAGCTTACGGCGCTCACGGCATCCGCGGCAGAAATGGCGGTCTATGACGCGCAGATGGCGGGCTTTACCGAAGCCGAAACTGCGCAGGTTGCAGCGATCGCCAAAGAAATCGAGCTGCGTAAGCAACAGATCGCGCTCGGCGAAGAAATGGCAGCGATGTACGCCGTGGATACGGCGGCGGCGCACGGTGCGAGCGGCGCAACGTCTGGCGTTACGGCTGAATTGATGGTGCTCGGTCGCGAGGCATCAAACGGCAACTATACGAAGCTTGCCGGATCCTTCACGCGGTTCCTGTCGCTCGCCGGCGCGCTTGATCTGCTGCTGAATCCGATTTCGCTGTCCGTAGTGGCGATCGGCGGTGCGATGCTGTATGTCGCACAGCAAAACGGGAAAATGAATGAGGCGCTCGCGCTGACGGGTGATTACGCCGGCGTCACGGCTGACCAGCTTCGGAACATGGCGACTGCGGCGACCGCAGGGGGCGCCACATTCAGTACTGCGGCAACCGCAGTAACGGAATTGGCCGCCACCGGCAGGCTGACCGGCGACGAAATCGCAAACCTCGGCAGGACAGCGGCCGACGCTGCGACCTACACGAGCGTGTCGGTCAAGCAGATGGTCGACGACTTCACGAAGCTCGCTGAAGATCCAGTGAAGGCGTCCGTCAAGCTGAACGACCAGTATCACTATCTGACCGTATCGACCTACGATCAGATCGCCGCGCTTGAGAAACAGGGTGACGCGACCGGCGCTGCACAGGTTGCCGTAGAAGCGTTTTCGGCTGCGATGGACGAACGCACAAAGGAAATCTCGAAGAACGAAGGAATTATTCTGGCGGGGTGGCGCGACATCAAGTCGATGATCAATGGTGCGCTCGAGGCAGTCGGCCAGTTCGGCGCCGCGGCTGGGCCGGGAGAAGTGGTCGCGCGTATGCAGGCCAACAAGGCCGCGCGCTCACCGATCAACCAGTGGGGGCCGGAAGACGAGGCGGACCTGCAGAAAGCGATTGCTACGCGGGAAAAGGCGGAGAAGGACGCTCGGGACAAGGCACGTCAGGATCGTCAGCAACAGGAATTGATCGACGGCAAACATGCCTATGACACCTGGAATGCGCAGTTTGCGACGCCGGCCGAGAAGCGCGCCAGGGAGATTCAGAAATACATTGACACCATCGCGACGCCGCTCGGCCTCAGCTGGGAGCAGCAGCTTGCCGACGAACAGAAGATCAATGACAAGGACAAAGACCATAAGGGGAAGTCGCCCAAGACGAACGAAAATGGCATAAATGCCGACCTGGCGGCGCTCGCAAATCAGCAGAAGATCATCGAGGACGCGGTCCGCTCGTCGCTCGATCACATCAAGGCGCTGCGAGCGGAAGGCGTCATCAGCGAGCAGGACGCGCTGACGCAAAGCTATGTTGCTGAGCAATCCGCCCTGCAAAAACGGATCGAGATCGACAGGCAGCAAGAGGTAATCGCCGAAGGCAAGAAGAACACCGAGGCATACCGAAAATATGCTGACGACATTCAGCGGCTCCAGCAGCAGATGACCGCCAACTACCAAAAGTTCGGCGATGACATCGGCAAAATGTCAGCGAAGGAGGCTACTGCGGTGGCGGTTTATGCTGACAGTCTGGAGCAGCAGCTCCAGACGCAGCAGGCTGCGGCATCCATGAAGCTCACCGGTCTGTCGATGGGCAGCAACACAAAGGCCGACTATGACGCTCAGATCAAGCTCATGGAGGACTATGACAAGAAGGTCGCAGCACTGTCGAAGTCGCTGAGCGAAAACAAGATTGGGCAGGACCAGTACAACGCTGAATTGAAGGCTACGCAGGCCTATTACGACAGTTCCATCCAGATCGCGCGACAGTCGTCGGCTGACATCCTTGCCGCCAATGAGGATTGGACGACCGGCGCATCGCGTGCGATCCAGAACTATGCGGACAGCGCGAACAACGTTGCCGCGCAGGTCGATTCGTCCTTCACGAATATGGCGAAGAGCATGGAAGACTCGATCGCCAATTTCGTGACAACGGGCAAGCTGAGTTTCACGAGCCTCGCTAACAGCATCATCGCCGACATCGTGCGTATGCAGGCCCGTGCGGCGATCTCGGGCCTGTTCAACATGGTGGCGGGCATGATTGGCGGAGGCATCGCCAACAGCTTCGGAACGCTCGCGACGACCTCGACGGCGGCCAGCGCGGCTTCTGGCGTCATGGGATCGAGCTACTCATCTTCGCTGATGGGGCCATCGGCAGTGATGCCGTCATTTGCCAGTCTGCCGGCGCGCGCAAGCGGCGGTCCGGTTGCGGGTGGAAGCACATATCTCGTCGGTGAGAAGGGGCCCGAGCTTTTCACGCCCGGTTCGTCCGGCTCCATCGTACCGAATCACGCCCTCGGCTCGAGCAGCAGTGGCGGGGACATAAACATCACCGTTCCGGTCACGATGGATGGCGGAAGCGACCCGGCCGCCAATCAGCAAAACTCGGCTGAACTCGGGAAGAAGATCCGCCGGGCTGTCCAATCGCTATTGCAGGATGAGCGGCGCCAGGGCGGCGTGCTCTGGAAGATCCAGAACGGTGTCGCCTGATGATCGACATATTTGAATGGGTGCCGACGGTCGCTAACTATTCGGGCAGCGCGACGCTCCGGGTGCGCAAGGCGCAATTTGGCGATGGGTATGCGCAGCGCGTGAAGGATGGCCTGAATAATCGCGCTTCCTCGTTCAGTCTGACATTCATCAACAATGCCGAGACGATCACCGCCATTGTTGCCTTCCTCGACGCTCACGATGGGTCATCCGGGTTCTATTGGCAGCCACCGCTGCGCGACCCGGGGCTTTTCACGTGTGAGAACTACTCCGAACCGACGAAGGACGGCGGTGTGTACACGCTTTCTGCGACGTTCAATCAAACCTTTGCGGCATAAGCCATGACGATCACCTCCGACATTCAGCAGCTCGAGCCGGGGGCGCTGATCGAGCTTTTCGAAGTCGATTGCACGGCGATCGGAGGCGACGTGCTCAGATTTCACGGCCACCTTCAATCGCAATCGATCTGGTGGCAGGGGAACGAATATAGGGCATGGCCTATCGAGGCAACGGGGTTTGAACATACTTCGAGCTCCCAACAGCCATCGCCGACCCTGTCGGTCGCCAACATCGACGGGACGGTGTCGGCGCTCTGCGTGTATCTGGCGGATATGGTGGGCGCGAAAGTTCGCCGGCGCCGAACGTTGGTGAAATACCTCGACGCAGCCAACTTTCCGGCGGGCAATCCGACGGCGGACCCTAGCGAGGAGATGGCGCCCGAGCTCTGGTACATCGAGCAGAAGAGCAGCGAAACGAACGTTCAGGTCGATTTCATGCTGTCGTCGGCACTCGACTTCGGCGGGCAGCAGTTGCCCGCGCGCCAGATCGCGGGCCTTTGTTCTTTCAAATACCGCGGGCCGGAATGTGGCTACGTCGGTATCGCATATTTCGACAAGAATGACCAGCCGGTGAGCGATCCTGCTCTCGACCGCTGCAGTCTGAAGACCAGTGGTTGCGAATGCCGATTCGGCGTCAATAACCCGCTCCCATGGGGCGGTTTCCTTAGCGACACCCTTTCCTGATGAACGAGCAGATCAAAAATGCGATCGCCGCGCACGCGATCGCGGAATACCCGCGCGAGTGCTGTGGGCTGTTGGTGCTCGTGGCCGGCGTGGAAACCTACATGCCGAGCCGGAACGTCGCGGCCACGCCGTCTGAGCACTTTGCGATGTCGCCGGAAGACTACGCGGCGGCAGAGGATCGCGGAACAGTCGTCGCGCTCGTGCATTCGCATCCCGGCGCGCCGGCGCGCCCGAGCATGGCCGACAAGACGATGTGCGAGCGCAGCGGCATCGGCAAGTGGGTGATCGTCTCGGTGGGCGCTCAGGCGGATGGCGCGATCGGCGTCGACGACTGGTGCGAGTTCGAGCCGAGTGGTTATATCGCGCCTCTGATCGGGCGCGAGTTCACGCATGGGGCGCTCGACTGCTATTCGCTCGTGCGTGACTGGTACCGCCTCGAGCGCGGCGTCAATCTGCCTGAATTCGAGCGACTCGATGGATGGTGGGACGACGGGAAGTCGAATCTGTACCTCGACAATTTCGAAGAGGCCGGGTTTGCCGACATGGGGCAAGCGGCCGATCTGCTGGCCGGTGACGTGCTGCTGATGCAGATCCGCAGCAAGAACGGTGTGCCGAATCACGCCGGCATCTACCTCGGAGACGGCGTACTGCTGCATCACATGCATGGCCGGCTGTCAGGTCGCACGGTGTGGGGCGGAATGTGGGCGCACAGCCTGCGCACCGTGCTGCGATACAGGGAGGCAGCGTGAGCGAAAAACTCCGAACGGTTCGTCTGTACGGCATTGTCGGCGCACGGTTTGGACGCGTTCACCGGCTAGCCGTCGCGTCAACTCGCGAGGCGATGCGCGCGCTGTGCGTGACTATTCCCGGATTCGAGAAATTCATGATGAACGCCAAGGACAATGGCCTGACGTTCGCGGTGTTCAACGGCCGCAAGAATCTCGCCGAGGATGAACTGTCGCACCCGGTCGGCGAAGATGAGATCCGTATTGCGCCGATCCTGATGGGGAGCAAGACCGGCGGCTTGTTCCAGACCATTCTTGGGGCTGTCCTGATCGTCGTTGGTGCTGTGATTAGCATTTACGGCGGTTCCGGCACGCCGCTGATCGGCATGGGTGCGTCGATGATGCTGGGCGGCATCATGCAGATGCTCAGCCCACAGACGACCGGCCTGGCCGGAACGACGAACAATGGGACGTCCTACTACTTCAACGGGCCGATCAACAGCGCCGCGCAGGGTGAGCCAGTGCCGCTGGTGTACGGCCGAATGATCGTCGGCTCCAAGGTCATCAGTTCGGGAATCTACGCCCAGGATCAGAACTGACATGCACATTCAAGGTTCGAAGGGCGGATCGAGCAGCACGCCGACGCAGTCGCCCGATAGTCTGCATTCGATCGCCTATGCCAAGGTGCTCGATGTCGTGTCAGAGGGGCCGATTGCAGGGCTCGTGAACGGTCTCCAGTCAGTTTTTCTCGACGGCACGCCGATCGAGAATTCGGACGGCTCAACTAACTTCTCAAACTATAGCGTCGACACGCGTACCGGCACGCAGGATCAGACTTACCTACCGGGCTTTCCTGCCGTCGAGAATGAAACCGCAGTCGCGACACCGCTGACGTCTGACACTCCTTGGGTGCACGCGATCAGCAATACGCAGCTCACAGCCGTGCGGCTGCGATTCGGCGTGCCTGCGCTGCAAAAATCGGATGCATCGACCGGGAATGTGACTGGTTACCGCATCGAGTATGCAATCGATCTCGCAACAGACAGTGGGTCCTATTCGCAGGTCGTTTCCGGCGCATTTGATGGGAAGACGACAACGCTCTACGAACGAAGCGTCCGCATTGATCTGCCGGCGGCGACCACAGGCTGGCTCGTCCGCGTGCGCCGCATAACGCCGAACGCTCACAGCTCCCTGATCGCCGATACCATCAACATCGAGGCAATCACCGAGGTCATCGACCGCAAACTCCGGTACCCGATGAGCGCGATTATCGGCTTGTCGTTCGATGCACAGTCGTTCAGTACCGTTCCGACGCGGGCATATGACATCCAAGGTCTGCTGCTTCGCATTCCCACGAACTATGACCCTGTGGCGCGGACATACTCCGGCGCCTGGGATGGCACGTTCAAAACCGCGTGGTCGAATAACCCAGCATGGGTGTTTTACGACCTGGTGCTGAATGCGCGCTATGGTCTTGGCAACCGTGTTGATGCTTCGATGGTCGACAAATGGGGGCTTTACCAGATTGCGCAGTATTGCGACGTGATGGTGTCCGACGGCAAGACTGGGCAGGAGCCGCGCTTTACCTGCAACTGCGTGATCCAGTCTCAGGCTGATGCCTACAAGGTGCTTCAGGATCTGGCGACTACGTTTCGCGGCATTGCGTACTGGGGACCTGGTGCCGTGGTGGCGGCATCCGATATGCCGGCCGATCCGGTGTACGTGTACACCGCCGCGAATGTCGTCGGCGGTCAGTTCAAATACGTGGGCTCGGCGTTGAAGACGCGCTATACGACTGCGCTCATAAGCTGGAACGATCCGGCGAATCAGTACAAACAGACCGTCGAGCCGGTGCTCGACGAAGATGGAATCGCGCGCTACGGTGTCACGAAGGCGCAAATCACCGCATTCGGCACGACATCACAGGGCCAGGCGCACCGGCTCGGACTGTGGACGCTGGTCACCAGTCGATACGAGACGGACACGGTATCGTTTGCAGTCGGGCTCGACGGGACGCTTTGCGCGCCCGGCCAGATCATCGCGATTGCGGATCCGGCGAAGGCTGGTCGTCGGATGGGGGGGCGCGTCCGCGGCGTGAGCGGTGTGAAGATCACGCTCGACAAAGCGCCGACCACTTCACCCGGGGATACGCTGACGACGATTTTGCCGTCTGGCATCGCGCAGGCGCGAACTGTGAACTCGGTATCGGGCGACGAAATCGAACTGACGGCTGCATACGACTCGGCGCCGGTGCGTGGCGCAATCTGGATGCTGGAGAGTACGGATCTCGCCTCGCAACTGTTTCGCGTGGTGAGCATTCAGGAGTCTTCGGACAACGGCCAGATCACGTATACGGTCAACGCGACGCAGCACGAGCCGAGCAAGTATGCCGCGATCGACAATGGCGCGCAGATTAAGGCGCGACCGATCACGGTCGTTCCACCTTCGGTTCAGCCGCCGCCGACAAACATTGTGCTGTCGACGTATTCAGCTATCGACCAGGGTATCTCGAAGACCACGATGGTCGTCGCATGGAACGCCGCGGCGAATGCCGTCTCATATCTGCCTGAGTGGCGAAAGGACAACGGCGATTGGGTTTCCGTCAATCCGACCGGGGGCCTGCAGGCCGAGGTGATCGGAATCTATCAGGGCGCGTACGAGGCGCGTGTGCGTGCGGTCAATGCGATGGGCGTCACGTCGATCCCAGCATATTCGTCGCTTACGACACTGACCGGGAAGACCAGCCCTCCGCCGGTGCTGGCGTCGCTGATCGCATCGACGGCGCTAGTGTTTGCAATTGAGCTCGACTGGTCGTTCCCGACCGGTTCCGGAGACACGGCATACACGGAGATCTATTACAGTCATACGTCGGACTTTGCTTCAGCGACCGCACTCGGCCGGTACAGCTACCCGACGAGCAAGGCGCAACTTCTGGGCTTGGCGGCAGGATACGACCTGTATTTTTGGGGGCGACTGGTCGACACGACGGGCAACGTCGGCGACTGGTTTCCAGATAGTGCCGCAGCTGGGGTGCATGGGCAATCGAGTTCGGATGCCTCGACCATTCTGGCGTATCTGACGCAGGAAATTACAGAGACTCAGCTCGCGCAGGCGCTTCTCGACAAAGTGAATTCTGGCGCCGGCGCGGTTGCGCAAGCCAATGCGATCACGAGCGAACTCGCGGCGATGTACACGATCAAGACCGCGCTCACCGTCGGCGGCCGCACATACGTCGCGGCGATCGGGACGGGCGTCGAGAACGACAACGGGGTCATTGAGTCGCAGGTGCTTGTTGCGGCAAGCCGCTTTGCAGTGCTCGATCCGAATGGGTCTGCAGTTTCTGCGCCGTTTGTGATTCAGGGCGGTCAGGTCTTCATGAATTCTGCCTTCATCGAAGATGCCTCGATCGGCAGCGCAAAGATCCAGGACGCAGCGATTGGCACAGCAAAGATAGGTGACGCCGCAATTACCAGCGCGAAAATCGGCAATGGCCAGATAACGAACGCAAAAATTGGCGATGCGGAAATCACCACGGCGAAAATCGGTACAGCCCAGATTGATACGCTGCGCATTGCTGGCAATGCTGTGTCGACGATGGCGGCATGGGGCGGCCTTGGCAACGGTTCGGCGGTTGGATACCAGTCTTCGGGCGGGACTATGACAGTGCAGTTGTTTGCGTCTGTCGGTGGATTCCAGTCACCGGCTTTGGGTGGCCAGCCGTTGAACGGCACATTCACGGCTACTATCGCAGGCCAAAGTGTCACGGTTTCCGGCGACGGCGGACCAACTGACGCGTCAAATGCAATAGTGATCCAGCCTGGAGCAGGCTCCTACACCGTTTCCATCAGCGGTTCGGGAGCAGTGGCCAACTGCTCGCTGATTATTTTCGAGGCAAAGCGATGACGGACATCCCAACGATCGCGGGCAACGCCTTATTTCTGGCGGCAGATGCGGCCGGAAAAATCCTGTACTTCGGCTCAGTCCCGCAATCCATGCTAGCTGTGCAGGTGGTGCCAGAAGGCGGTCAGATCGTGGAGGGCGTCGGATATCCGGCAACTGACTATATTGTGGCCGGTGCCATCACGCCGCGCCCTGCAAACTCCGCGACGCTGGACGGCATGACGCTGAAGAACGTGCCGGCCTCGGCCGTCGTGAGTGTCGATGCGACTGACTACGCCGTCACCGACGGTACGGTTGAACTGTCATTCACACAGCCGGGAACCTATGCGGTGAAGGTGTCGGCGTGGCCGATGCTAGACGCAACGTTTGAGGTGACGCAGGCATGAAGATTCACCACGAGGTCGATCCTGCTCCGCTACGCGAGAAAGCCTATATGCCGATCGGCGACCAGATCGACGCGATCATGAAGGGATTCGACGCGCTGGCGCAGCAGGGCGTAAAACTGCCCGATAGCACCACTGAATGGATCGAGAGCTGTAAGTCCGTCAAGGCCAGGTTTCCTAAGACCTGATTGCAGCCTACATTGAAATTGCAAAGCCGCCTTCGGGCGGCTTTTTGTTTTCCGCTATCTCTGCGAGGGGCCGATGAGTGCCGCAAGACTGGATATTTTGATTGAGCAGGGCGTCGATCTGCCTATCACATTTGCTTACACGGAAGATGACGGGTCCGCACCCGATCTGACCACGTACACGGCGAAGCTGCAGGTGAGGTCGGACTATGGCGCGACGGCCGCAGCGATAACGCTCGACAACACCAGTGGAATCACGTTGCAGCAGTTGGGCGTAGGTGTTGCCAACATCGCGGCGGCGCTGTCATCCGCTCTCGTTATCGACTATACCCAGGTGAAATACATCGTTAATGGTCTGCGGAGCGCCAAATTGGGCGTATGGGATCTGGAGATCAAATCGCCTGCGGGAAAGGTCATCAGACTGCTTGCAGGGGATGCGTACTTGTCACCTAGCGCAACTACGGGGATCTAGTCCATGGCAAGCATAACGGTAACCGTTGGCACGAAGACGCAGATACTTAGCATTGGTCCTGCCGGATCGGTCGTGACTGACGTGCTGCAAGCACAAGCGAGTTCATCCGAAAGCGCCACTGCCGCTGCCCAAAGCGCCGCATCTGCACAGCAAATCGCCACGGAGTTTGGCGACATGAATGCGGCGATAGCCCAGGCATCATCCAGCGCCGATACTGCCTCCGCGCAATCTACGGCGGCTGCTAGCAGCGCATCTGCGGCAGCGGCCAATGCAACGACCACCATCCAGCAAGCCGCCATTGCAGCCGCAGCAAACAGCATCTATGCGACGACGACCGCCGGTCTCGCAGGTGTGACGACAGGGAAATACTTCTATGTCACCGTAGCGGGAACCGGTCAGATCTTGGCGCTGTATCTCAACAATGCCGGGACCGCAGTCTTTCAGAACTACATTCCCAGCGCGTCGCTTTATACGCTGACGAGTAGCAATCCTACCGTTATTGAGGGCGCGAAGGATGGCAATAACCGTCTTGGCCGCGCCATTCTGTCGGACGGCACGTTCACCGCGAAATTCAGGACAGTCGGTTCTAAAAATGGCCTGGTTGTCCGCAAGGGAAGTGACGGGTTCTACGGTATCGGACTCGGTGCGACTGAGGGTGTCTTGCCGCTCGGGCCGAACAGCCTCAACGCGATCGACGCGCGCACGACAGGCCAGTTCGGGAATTGGGCGCTTGCCCGTCTCGGTGCGGCCGGGCGGATCACCGGTGGCATTCAGGCGAACGGAGTCGAGCGCTTCTCAAAGGCGCAGATCGATATGCCGATCGACAGTCCGGACATTTTCGATACGGCTAACTTCACGGCGTACGTGAAGGATGTCAGTGGCACGCCGCAGATATGGTCGTACAACAAGACGACCGGGGTGGTTAAACAACTCACGACGGCTGGTGCCAACTATGCGCCGCGTCTTGATGCTAGCGGCACCAACGTGATCTATGCCAAGCGCGTCGTTGGGCTGCCAAAGAAGCACTACTACCAGCCGCTCGGCGGCGGCCCCGAATATCCGGTGTTCCCGGTTGCATCCCAATACTCCTCGTTTGGCGACAGTCTGACGGCGGGCACGGGTTCGGGCGTTGGTGGCGTTGGTGGATTGGGGTATCCGGTCACACTTGGCCCCCTGCTCAATATCTACGTCAACAAACAGGGGATCGGCGGGCAAACCTCCTGGCAGATCGCATTCCGCCAGGGTTCCTATAACCCCAATCTCATTCCGGCGGGCGGCTCGATTCCCGCGAGCGGCGCGGTCTCGGTTACGCGGGATTCAACGGCTATCGCGATCGGCAATCTTGCGAACGTCGCGCTCACGTGGACGGGGACATGGGCTGGCGTTCATGGAACGTTGGCGATGGACAACAGCTTCAACTACACGTTCACGCGCGATACCGCTGGATCGGCAGTCGCAGTCAGTCCTTCTGCACCGTTTTACGTAGATACGTGGAGCACGGACCTGAACCCACAGGTGTTTTGGTGGGGGCGCAATAACTACGCGAATCCCACGCAGGTGCTCAGCGATGTTGCGAAGGGCATCGCTTTCCTGAAGCCGCTCAACAAGCGCTTTGTCGTGTTGTCCGTCCTGAATGGTGACTTCTCGACCGAGTATGTCGGGCAGACCGGCTACAACCAGATCGTCACGCAGATCAACGCGGTCCTGGCAGCGACCTACCCGAACAACTATATCGACGTCCGGCGCACCCTCATCAACAACGCGACGGGCAGCATAGAGGATCAACGCTGTGTGACGAACGACGTGCCGCCGACGTCGCTGCGCGCCTATTACACGGCAACCAGCACGCAGGACGCGCTGCATCTTAACGATGCCGGATACGCCATTGTGGCTAACGCGATCTACGCTTTCATTCAATCAAAGGGGTGGTAAACCGTGCCGACCATTAACCCGGTTCTTTTAAATCTATCCCAAGCCCTGCCGACCGATCTGCCGTTCTGGTATCCGGACGGCATCATGAACGCGGGGTCAAAGCTCCTGTTCGACTTCAGCAACCCGGCCTGCAATGCGAATGCAACCGGGGTGATGAGTGCGGGTGCGCTATTTACCAACCTTGTCACGGGCGCCCCGACGGCTGCCGTCGCGGCCGCGGGAAATACCGCCTTCAACCTGACCAACGTCGGCGCCAATGGCGGCATCTCCTTTCCAGGTCAAAACACGTCCGCAGGTAGCCTCGGCCTGGGTTCGACGTATGACATGCACGTGAGCAATGATGACTGGCTTGCGATCATGTGGCTGAAGCTGGCCGCAGCTCCAGCAAACGCCAATGCGTTCGCGCCCATATGGGGGCTCCAGATTGACTCACAAAACTGCCTGTTCAATATCGATACAGGTAGCGATAACAAATCTCCGCGCATTGTTGCAAACCAGCAGGCGAACAGTCCTGTCCCGACGGCGCTCGGCGCCAACTTCACGCTCGGGTCACCTCAGCAGCTCGCGCTCTCCTGGCAGAAACAGGGCAGCGGGGCGGTAGTAAAAGTGTTCGTCAATAACGCCTTCAAGTTTTCGTTCGGCACCACCGCAACGTTGCAGGACGCATCGACGCACAGCATGGGTATCGGCGGCGCAAAGATGCAGGGGAGTGTCTACATGGCCTACATGGAAGACCTGACCGCATCCGGCGCGGATCCGGCTGCGCAGGTTGCTGCTGACTATGCCATCCGTAACGGCGCGTACGCTTGATCCCCTCCCGCTTCAGCGGCTCAGCGGGCGAGTCGCTGGAGACTGCGCTAGGTGGTGCTGGGCTGCGTTTCCTGTGGCGTGGCCGGGGTTGTCATTCTCGCACGGCGTGAGATCCATCCCTTTGTGAGAGCGCGTCGAATTGCGGGTGAGTAGCTACGATCGAGCAGGATCGCCAGGGCCGAAATGACGAGGATAAACGGCAAGCCTGTCATGGCGACCTGCTCGGGTTTCAACCCAAGCACCCACAAACCGAAGGTGTTGAGCATTCCGCCAAGCGGCGCGTGTAGGACATAGATCCCATACGACGCGAGGCCGCCTGCCGCGCACGCCTTCCTAAACCAGCCTTGCGGTTCGAAACGTGTCGCCGCGAACACGACTGCCGGGAAGATCACGGTGACGGACACGATCACATACAGGGCGTCGAAGCGTCGGGGAACGTCGAGGGCGAGCGTGCCGACGACGACCGCAATAATCAGGAGCGCGGCGGCGTTGCTTACCGTGCGCGTGGTAGGCGCGCCGCGGTGAATCAGCACGCCGATCAGGAAAGAGAAGATGACCCGAACCGGCCCGACAGGAAGTCTCTGCCAGGTAAAACCGGCGTTGAGTGTTCTCCAACTCGTCACGAACACGATCATCAGCCACGTCACGCTGACAACAAGCAGGATCGTGCGCTTTGATAGCCGGGGCAGGAACCGCGCGTAGAGGTAGTTGGCAATCAGCTCGTTCATCAATGACCACGCTGGGCGGTCGAAAGGATACAAGTCGATGTTCACGAATGCTGGCAGCATGAAGGCGGCCGGTGCAAGTGCTAACGCGATCGACTTCGGGACGGTGATGGCAGTGCAGGCCACATAGAAATCGTCGAGGAATGCCGATGCTACTCCGGCAATGATTCCGAGGATATAAAGCGGGTAGAGGCGCAGCACTCTGGCTCGCATGAATGACCGGGTGTTCGTGTGGCCGCTCAGCAGCCTGTCCTCGTAGCTGCGTGCGAGCACGAAGCCGCTCATCACAAAGAACAGGTCGACCGCCAGAAACGCGTGCCTAAATCCGGCGATGGCGAACAGGTATGGCAAGTGCCCCGTGACGACGAAGAGTGCGGCAATCCCCCGGATGCCATCTAGCGTGGCATACCTGTTTTCGTTAGTTTGCAAGTGCGATCCCCGGTAGGGCGACGGTTGATAAATCGATCACGTCGCCAAATTTGGTCCAGCGCGTTTCCGAATTTTGGATGCCGTCGCTCGCGTGGGCACAAAGCGCAAAAGCACCCAAAGATTAAATCGTTTCATACCAGGCGCACCCGCATCCGCCAAAAGATTGAAGGATTCGGACGATGTGGGATCTGCTCCAACCCCACACAACCGCCTTGGGCGGTGTTCTCGTTTACGGACCTGAAATGACCGTTGAACAAGTACATGAAATCAAGGACACACTGAGGAGCGAACAGCCGATCCATCTTCGCGAGTGCTTACCCTTCATGTTGGCGGATCGATGCTTCAGAAAATCGGTACACTCCATCCAATTAAGGCGAGAGGAATATATGCGAAGCTTGGTTAGACGGATCTGGGGCAAAGGTATTCGGACAATTCTCGACGTGGCAAAATATGACAAGAGTGCGATGGTGAGAATGAAATCTTTAAAGTCCTCTATAGTCCTCGCGACTTGCCTGATTTCTGGCGCTCACGCTGCAACGCCAGCCGAATTTTCTCATGCGACTGCTTTAGCCCAAGCGCCGGGCGATGTTACCCCGCTCCAATATGGAGCCAAGGCCGACGGGGTAACGGACGACGCGGTCGCATTGAACAGAATGTACGCGGCGGCCAGGGCTTCCCACGCGGCTGTCTTTTTACGTGGTCGAAAGTACAAGGTAACTGGGCAAATCGACGCCCGTGGCGTATCTAGCGTCGGTGAGGGCGCGTCGCTCATCTTTGCCATGAACAGTGCTGCAAGCCCAAACGCCTTCACTTGGGGTGGCAATGACACCTTTGTCACCGAAGTCGTGTTTGACCTTTCAAATAGCGGTCCCTCGACGATGCAGGGCATATATAACGGTGAGAGCGGCGCGTCTAACCAACGCTTCTACCGAAACCGAGTTGTATGCGAAACCGCTGATGGATCGGGGAGAAAGGCCAACATTTATGGAGCATGGTTTGCTGGCACCGACCTGACAGGCCTTTATGTGGAGGGAAATCAGTTCGAGCGATGCAGCTATGGCGTGCAGCTCAATAATCAGCAAGGGATCGATGGAAATGTAAGGACAGCCCCTCTTGGGAAGCCATCTCAGCACATCCACATCTTCAATAACACGCTTATTGATTCAACGATCGGCATAAACACGCCCCATTTGATGGTTTCGGACGTTGTCATCGATGGCAACACTATCGAACCGAAAGCCTACTTGCTGGACTTGCCACTAAACATTGCCCACGCATCGAAGGTCACCGTCTTTGGCAACACGGTCACGTCCAATGCAAACAGCTCGAACGGTACTCTACATATCGAAGACGCGAGCGGATCCGTCGCGGTCATTGGAAATAGTGTGACTGTGGAGGGGCTTAACAATGGGATCGAGGTATTAGTGCATCCAGGCGCAAGTAAAGATATTGCCCCGGCAACCCGTGTCGTGGTTAGCGGCAACCACATTGAAGGCGCTGGGAGTGCCAGCGGTACGGTGGGAATTCTTTTGCCCGACCGCGGCACGGTGGACGCAACGATAGCAAATAACTACGTTGCCAAATTCTCGGAATGTATCACCTCGGTTGGGCCTTCAAATATATCCTCTAACACAGTGGCTTCATGCCTCGTGCCGATTAACGCCACGAAGAGTGCCGTGTCCAGCAACGTTGTCAGGAATTAGGCTGGACTAAGCCTATGGATGCAGATGTCGGTGCAGAGCGGCGCCGCGTAGCCATGGCCACCGCCGGTACCGCGACCATCGAAAGGATATAACTCATTCCAGCGCCTGCGATGGGCTGAGACAGCAATGCCGTGATGAAGATCGGGAAACAGACAATTACCTTGGGGTTAATCAGCTTGCCCCCCGGCCGGATTCCTGAAAGGATTACACATTGAATTGCAAATCCAATAATTCCAATGGATGCAATGGCAGCCAATAGACAAATACCGCTGTTTTGCATGGAGTGTAGATTATAGACTCCGGCGCCGACAGGATCTGTTGTGATCGCGGCGATTCCATGCCAAATTGCATCAGATCTATCTGAAACGGATGTGCTATGGCTATCTGATTTATCGGTAAGGCCAACGCCCGGCGTGAAAATAAGAGACAAAACAGCAGCAATTCCGGCTATGCTGACGACGATAAAAGTCTTGATGCCGACCCTTCTCCTGGTCATATATACCAGGCCGCCAGTGAGAGGTAAGAGTAAGAGCCCAATTGTCGAATAAGACAATATGGAGCCTGCGATAAGGCCCGCCGTCCTCCAGCGCGAACGGCGGGTAAGCCTCTCGTACGCCAGAAAGAAAATAGAAACAGCTTGGTATATTCCGGCTTCGCGGAAAAAATTGCTGTATCGGTTCAGATCGACATCCCCGGTCGAATAGATTCCATATAACATGGACATTGGGAAATAAACGGCACCTGTCACGGCTTCACCGGCAGCGGGGTCGGTGGCTCCGTATCCTTTCACTGTTATAGGGAACAAATATAGCGCGTCAGTGCCTACGAATAGTGCCAACGCAAATGTTACTGCCGCGGACAAGCCGAGTAATGCTAGTATGGTTGAAAAGGCTCGAAAAAACCTAATGTTTGCTTCTCTTTCGATAAGAAATACGCCATAGCAAATTACAACAATAATGCTCGACAGTAACTCCTTTGCGAGCAATATTTGATCGGAGTCGCCTATTATTCCGATAGGAGCCTCGTATAGCCAGTATAAAATCAGAGCGCTAATTATGAACAGTATGTCCCGTCGATCTGAGCTGTTGATACTACGTACGGAGCGCATGCGAGAGAGGAGGTAGCCTCCAAGGATGAGCGGGCTGAGCACCATCGCCACCCAAACGTACTCCTGCCCAAGAGCTGCTGGCCGCATCAGGAACGTGTTAAGGACGAAAGCCCACGCGGCGATAGATATGTACAGCCCTCGAAATTTTCTCATTTGCCCCGCGTATCCTGTTGTGCTGTAGTTCGATGGCGTTGCACGGAGTCTATTTCCCCGGCATTTTTTTGCGTCAAGACGCTCCATCGGAAAAATGGCGGAAAGTGACAGAAGGTCAGGGACGATCGCTTGTCCGGACACTCATGCGGTGTTTCCAACTGGTCGTATTTTGTTTTTTTTGCTGCGCTGATTGATGACAAAACATTGATCTAATCGGACATCCTTCCGACTGACTATCTTGACAACCGTCGATTCCGTCGGCGCGCTGCCCGTGGCAGTGCTTGCTCCCGTCGCATCACACAGCCACCTCCGGGTGGCTTTTTTACGCCATCGTTACATCACACACCGCCTCCGGGCGGTTTTTTCGTTTCTACAAGGAGCCATACAAATGCCCGTCGAAGGTATGTCGCAGGAAGAGGTTAAGAAGGCGCTCAAAGAAGGGCTGACCGAGTGGCTCGACAAACAATTCGCAACGCTTGGGAAGTGGACGCTCGGCGGCATCGCGTCGCTTGGGCTTGCCGCGCTGGCGTACGCGTTTTTTCAAACAAAGGGGTTCGGCCGATGAGCAGCTTTGATGACGCGTTCGATGTCCTAATCGGCAACGAGGGCGGCTACTCGAACAAGCCGGCCGACCCGGGCGGTGAAACGATGTGGGGAGTCACGCAACGCGTTGCCCGAGCTTATGGGTACGCCGGTGCGATGCGTGACCTTCCGCGCGACACCGCGAAGGCGATCGCGAAAAAACTCTACTGGGACCCACTGCGGCTCGACGAGCTCGACGCGCGCGTGGCGTTCCAGATCTTCGACGCGAACTACAACGGCGGCCACCCAGTGATCTGGATGCAGGGCGCCGCCGGCGCGAAGGTCGACGGTTTGATCGGCCCGTCGACGATTGCCGCGGTGCAGGCCGTCGACCCGCTGCGCTTCGTCCTGCGCTGGAACGCGCTTCGCCTGAACTACTTCACATCGCTAAAGACCTGGCTGGATTTCGGCAAGGGCTGGGCGCGCCGTATTGCCAACAACCTCATGAAAGGAGCTTCCTGATATGCCACTGATCCCTATCGCAATGGCGCTCGCGCAGTTCGCGCCTATGATCGCCGGCTGGCTCGGCGGCGCAAAAGCTGAAGACGTAGCGAAGCATGTCGTCGGCATTGCCCAAACAGTCACCGGGCAGTCTGCGCCCGACGCTGCGCTCGCCGCGATTCAGGCCGATCCGAACCTGTCGATGCAGTTCCAGAAGGCGGTGCTCGATCAGCAGGAGCATATTGCGCAGATCGCCGCCGACGTCACGAAAGCTGAACTGGCTGCCGATACCGCAGACACACTGGCCGTGAACCAAACCATGCAGGCCGAGGCGAAGGCGGACCATTGGCCGACGTATAGCTGGCGGCCGTTTGTCGGGTTCTGTTTTGGGATTCTCGCCGTGATGGCCGGCCTGACGGTCGGCGCCGCCTATCTCGGCGTGATGTTCTTCAAGGTCGAGCCGCTGGTGCTGAGTTATCTTCCGGGCATGCTCGGCTCGGAGGCGGCCGTCATGGGCACGATGGCGCCGGTGCTCGGCATTGCCAGCTACTTCCGCGGAAAGATGCAGGCAAACCCGATGATTCCGACCGATAACCGGGGCTGACCATCATGGCTATATTCGTCTTTCCGTGTTTGTTCGCCGCGGTGGT
Source organism: Paraburkholderia sp. SIMBA_030 (assembly GCF_046535245.1). Lineage (NCBI taxonomy): Bacteria > Pseudomonadati > Pseudomonadota > Betaproteobacteria > Burkholderiales > Burkholderiaceae > Paraburkholderia > Paraburkholderia sp. SIMBA_030. The sequence continues at coordinate 243,302 of NZ_JAWRXB010000005.1, read as the reverse complement.
CGCGCTGTCGCTCGACTGGCTCCAGACGCTCCGGATCGCCCGCAACCCGGCACAGTGGTCCGAGGTCAATGTGATCCTCGGGCCGCATCCGGGCGTCGCACGCGTGTGCTGGTATTTCGGGGCGTGGGAGGTGGTCGTGGCGCTGCTGACGTGGCTGCTCTGGTGGTATGCGCTGCCGTGGTTGGCGCTTGGCGTGTGCGCAGCGATCGCGGCCTTCGAGGCGGTTGTGGTCGCGCGGAATTACCGGCTAGGGTTGAAGGCCTGATCTAGCCTGACCCGGGTGTGACCAAATTGCGCCCACATCTATACAATACGAGGCGAAAAGGGCTGAAAGGCTACAAACTGGCACTGTCTCAAGGCTGACCGGCGCGAGACATTTGCGTTATAAATCAATTGCTTGCTGTTTAAACCTCAATCGTTCCTTGTCGTGTCCCTCCTGAAGAAATGTCTCGTCGCCGGCTCAATCGTCGTTGGGCTGGCCGCCGCCGCCATCGCCGGCGGATATCACTGGGCCAACAGCCCGCTCGATTTGACCCCCGCGCAACTCGATGTCACCGTCAAACCGCATAGCAGCCTGCGCAGCGTCACGACGCAACTCAACCGCGGCGGCGTGCCGGTCGAGCCGGAACTGTTCGTCATGATGACGCGGCTGCTCGGGCTGCAAAGCGAGCTGAAATCCGGCAACTACGAGTTCAAGACGGGCGTGACGCCCTATGAAGTGTTGCAAAAAATCGCCCGCGGCGACGTCAACGAATACGTCGCGACGATCATCGAAGGCTGGACTTTCAAGCGCATGCGCGCCGAACTGGACGCCAATCCGGCCCTCAAGCACGACACGGCCGGCATGAGCGACGCCGATCTGATGAACGCGATCGGCGCGCCGGAGGCGTCGATCGGTAACGGCGAGGGGCTGTTTTTTCCGGACACATATCTGTTCGACAAGAACACCAGCGATCTCGACGTGTACCGCCGCGCCTATCGCCTGATGCGCCTGCGTCTGGACGAAGCATGGGCCGCGCGCGCGGCCAACCTGCCGTACAAGACGCCGTACGATGCGTTGACGATGGCGTCGATCATCGAAAAGGAAACCGGCAAGCAGTTGGACCGGCCGTTGGTCGCGGCGGTGTTCGCGAACCGTCTGCGGGTAGGCATGCCGCTGCAAACCGATCCGACCGTGATCTACGGGATGGGCGAGAGCTACACCGGCCGCATCAGGAAGAAGGACCTGCAGACCGACACTCCCTACAATACCTACACCCGGATGGGGCTGCCGCCTACGCCCATCTCGCTGCCCGGTGTCGCGTCGCTGCAAGCGGCGCTGAACCCGGCGCAAACCACCGCGCTGTACTTCGTATCGCGCGGCGACGGCAGCAGTATCTTTTCTGACACCCTCGGCGATCACAACAAGGCCGTGGACAAATACATTCGAGGGCAATGATGGCGCGCGGCAAATTCATCACGTTTGAGGGCATCGACGGTGCCGGCAAGACCACCCATCTTGCCTGGTTTCGCGAGCGTCTCGAACAGAAAGTCGCGGCGAGCGGACGCTCGGTCGTCATGACGCGCGAACCGGGCGGCACGCCGCTCGGCGAGCAGATCCGCGAAATCGTGCTGCATCAGAAGATGGACCTCGAAACCGAGGCCTTGTTGATGTTCGCGCTGCGCCGCCAGCATCTGGCCGATGTGATCGAGCCGGCCCTGGCGCGCGGCGACTGGGTGCTGTCCGACCGGTTCACCGACGCGACCTTCGCCTATCAGGGCGGCGGCCGCGGTCTGCCGCGCGACAAGCTCGAAACACTGGAGCGGTGGGTGCAGGGCGGCTTTCAGCCGGATCTGACGGTGCTGTTCGATCTGCCGCCCGAGATCGCCAACGAACGGCGCAGCGCGGCGCGCGACCCGGATCGCTTCGAGAGCGAATCGGTGGCGTTCTTCAACCGTACTCGCGCCGAATATCTGCGCCGCGCGGCAGAGGCGCCGTACCGGTTCGCTATCATTGACTCTTCGCAGAGTATCGCGCGAATTCAGAAGCAGCTTGAAGAGTTGATTGCAAGTCTTTGATTTTTAATTAATATAGTTCTTCATTATAACGGCGACCGTGATTCGCGCAATATCTCACCAAGCGCCGTCAACCGATTGAATTAAAAAGAGAAACGATGATTTATCCGTGGCAAGCCGATGACTGGAATCGCCTGCAACAGTTGCGCGGTCACTGGCCGCACGCCTTGTTGCTGCATGGGCAGGCTGGCATCGGCAAGCTGCGCTTTGCCCAGCATCTGGCACAGGGTCTCTTATGCGAGGCGCAGCAGGCCAATGGCGAGCCGTGCGGCGCCTGTGTGGCATGCAACTGGTTCACGCAGGGCAATCATCCGGACTATCGGATCGTCGTGCCCGAAGCGCTGGCTGCCGAAGCGGGCCTCGCAAGCAATGCCGACGAAAAAGCCGACAAGGCCGACGCCGACGAAGGCAAGAAAACCCGCGCGCCCAGCAAGGAAATCAAGATCGAGCAGATCCGTGGCTTGCTCGATTTCGTCGGGGTCGGCTCGCATCGCGGCGGCGCGCGCGTGGTCGTGCTGTATCCGGCCGAAGGGCTGAACGTCGCGGCGGCCAATGCGCTCCTGAAAACGCTGGAAGAACCGCCGGCGGGCGTCGTGTTCCTGATGGTGTCGGCGCGCATCGACCGCTTGCTGCCGACCATCATCAGCCGCTGCCGCCAATGGCCGATGACCACGCCCGCCCAGGACGTGGCGACCCGGTGGCTGGCCGCGCAGGGCGTGGCCGAAGCCCCCGCGTTGCTGGCCGAAGCCGGCGGCGCGCCGCTCACCGCGCTCGCGCTTGCAAGTGACGAGAACCGCGCGCTGCGCGACTGGACCCTGAAGCAACTGGCCGCCGGCCCGGATTGCGATGCCTTCGCCTGCGGCGAGACGCTGCAGAAGCTGCCGGTGCCGCTGGTGCTCGGCTGGCTGCAACGCTGGATGTACGACTTGCTGGCACAGCGCACGGCCGGCGCGCCGCGCTATTTTCCGCAGGCATCGGCGGCGTTGACGCGCTGCGCGTCGCAAGCCGACGCCAGCGCGTTCGCGCGTTTCATGCGGACCGTGACGCGCCAGCGCGCCGTGGAGAACCATCCGCTGAACGCGCGGCTGGTGTTCGAGGAACTGTTTATCGGCTATCGCGAGCTGTTCGCGTCAGCCTGTTGATTTTTGCCGCCCGGCCCTGGTGGCGCGCCGCGCCGCCTGGCCGGTCCGGGTTTCACCTTCCATCTCAAGTTCACATAGCGCCATGAGTCTTTCTTACCGCGATGCCACGCTCAACGATCTGCCCGCGATCGTCGCCATCTACAACTCGACCGTGCCGTCGCGGCAAGTCACCGCCGACCTGGAACCGGTCAGCGTCGAAAGCCGGGTGGCCTGGTTTCACGCGCACGGTCCGCAAAAGCGCCCGCTGTGGGTGGTGGAAGACCCGCAAAACGGCAGCGTGATCGCCTGGCTGAGCTTTTCGGACTTCTACGGCCGCCCGGCCTATCAGCGCAGCGCCGAAGTCAGCATCTATCTCGACGAACGCGCACGCGGCAAGGGCTTGGGCAAGCAGTTGCTGGCAGCCTCGCTCGCGGCGGCGCCGGCGCTCGGCATCGATACGGTGCTCGGCTTTATCTTCGGCCACAATGAAGCGAGCCTGCGCCTGTTCCGCGGCTTCGGTTTCGACACGTGGGGGCTGCTCCCGCGCGTCGCGGTGCTGGACGGCATGGAGCGCGATCTGGTGATTCTCGGCAAGCGGCTCGGCACGGCCGCCGCCTGATTCACCCCGATCTATTTATCAGCAGGACATCACCATGTTTGTCGACTCGCACTGTCATATCAACTTCGAAGGACTCGCCGAGCGCCTGCCGCAGGTGCTGGAGAACATGCGCAGCCATTCGGTCACGCATGCGCTGTGCGTGTCGGTGGATCTCGAAACGCTGCCGTCCGTGCTGGAGATCGCCAGTCAGTACGAGAACGTGTATGCGTCGGTCGGCGTGCATCCGGATCACGAGGATATGCGCGAGCCGAGCCTCGCCGAACTGATCGAACTCGCCGGGCACCCGAAGGTGGTCGCGATCGGCGAGACGGGGCTTGACTACTACCGTCTGGAAGGCCGCACGATCGCCGGGATGGAATGGCAGCGCGAGCGCTTTCGCACCCATATCCGCGCGGCGCACGCCACGCAAAAGCCGCTGATCATCCACACGCGGGCCTCGGCGGAAGACACGCTGCGCATCATGGCCGAGGAGCGCGCGAGCGAGCCGGGCGGTGTGATGCATTGCTTCACGGAGCCATGGGCGGTCGCCGAACAGGCGCTGGCGCAGAATTTTTACATTTCGCTGTCGGGCATCGTTACGTTCAGGAGCGCGACCGACGTGCAGGACGTCGCGCGCCGCGTGCCGCTCGAGCGGCTCCTGATCGAAACCGACTCGCCGTACCTCGCGCCGGTGCCGTATCGCGGCAAGCCCAATGAACCTGCGTACGTCAGTTATGTCGGACGGTTCATCGCGCAACAACGCGAGATGCCGGATACGGCGCTGGCCGCCGCGACCACGCGAAACTTCTTTCGGCTCTTCAAGATCCCCGCGCCGGCCGGCGTGTGATTTATAAAATTTAAAGATATCAATAGGATAGGGAAGTTTCCTAAAGCAAAATATGAGAACTAATACGACTTCGATTGCAGCGTTTGAACAGACTTCGGCGGCGCAAAACGCCTACGGTCCGGCGCGCCGCGGCGTGTCCCGCGCCGTGCTCGCCGCCGCGCTGGCTTGCGCCGCGCTGGGTTCGGTGATCGCCTCGCCGGCTCAGGCGGCGCCGATCGACTCGCTGATCAAGTCGGTCAAGTTCGACGACGTCGACGGCGTCAACAAGCTGCTTGCCAAGGGCATGGACCCGAACAGCGTCGACAACCAGGGCATCCCGCTGCTGGTGCTGGCCGCGCGTGAGAAGTCGGACAAGGTCGGCGCCGCGCTGATCGCCAATCCGAAGACCGACATCGAGATCCTCGACAAGGCCGGCGAAAACGCGATGATGATGGCGGCGCTCAACGGCGACATCGACTTCGTCAAGCTGCTGATCGCGAAAGACGCCGAGGTCAACAAGAAAGGCTGGGCGCCGCTGCACTATGCGGCCGCGAACGGCCACGACGACATCGTCAAGCTGCTGCTCGGCCATTCGGCCTATATCGACGCCGGTTCGCCGAACGGCACCACGCCGCTGATGATGGCCGCACGCGGCGGCCATGTGTCGACCGTCAAGCTGTTGCTCGACAACGGCGCGGACCTGACTGTGAAGAACCAGATCGGCCTGACCGCGCTCGATTTCGCGAAGACCTATAAGGAACCGGACGTGGTCGAAGGGCTGACCGCGCGCCTGCAGCAAATGCAGAAGAAATAAAGCGCGCGGAAAAACCGGAGCACTGGCCGCCGGATCACCGGACCGCGCAAGTTTGCCTGAAGATAGTGCGGTCCGGCGGTCCGGCGATCCGGCGATCCGGCGATCCGGCTGCCGGCACGCCTGCCGCTTCGCAAAACAGTGCAGAATAACGGCTTTGGCGCGCCCCATGGCGCGCCGTTTCGATGCGGCACGAGACCGCCTGATAAACGACCCTGGAAGGAACACCATGCTGCGGGCTTTGATTTTCGCCAGCGCGCTTGCCGTACCGCTATCGGCAGCAGCGTTTACGGGAGGCGACCTCAACAAGCTGTGCACGAAGACAGATGTGGCGTCGCGCAGTGCGTGTGCCGCGTATATCGAAGGCGCCGCGGACGGCATCTTCAACACGATCGACGCGATCGGCGGCACCACCGGGCCGCGCGTCGGCCAGTACTTCTGCTTGCCGCAAGACGCACGCACGGCGCAGTTGACCGACGCGGTGCGCAAATACATCGCGGAAAACCCGATCGTCGCGGGCTATAACGCCAGTACGGCGATCTCGTTAGGGCTCGGCAAGGCGTTTCCTTGCAAGAGCGGCAATTGATTTTGCTTTGAATCACGGCTGACGCTTGCGTGCTCGCAGCGGGCACGTCTGGCGGTTCGGCCGGCTGGATCGGTATTGTTTCAAGCCGGCTCGATGCCCAGGAAAACGCCCTTCATGCCCACTTTCGACGAATTGAGCCGTATCGCGGAAGCGCCGCTGCATACGTGGCCCGGCGCCTTGTTCGTCTCGGCGATCGCGGTGCTGCTGGCCGTCGGCGTCCATCGAATCGGCGCGCGCATCGTCACGCGGCTCGCACGGCCGTATCCGCTCACCAGCGTCGTGCTGCGCTACATCGACAAACCGTCGCTGTTCGTCCTCGTGATCCTCGTGCTGGAAGCCGTCTGGTGGGAGGCGCCAGACACGCTCATGTTCATCACGCCGCTGCGCGACGCCGCCGCGATGGCGCTGATCGGCGCGCTCACGTGGCTGTCGGTGCGCTCGGCGGCGGCGATCGGCGAGGCGATCATCCAGGCCCATCCGCTCGATACCGCCGACAACCTGCAGGCGCGCCGCATCCATACGCAAGCGCGGGTGCTGGCGCGCTCGGTGATGCTGGTGATCATGATCGTCGGCGTGGGCGGCGCGCTGATGACGTTTCCGAGCGTGCGGCAGATCGGCGCCAGTTTGCTGGCGTCCGCGGGTGTCGCCGGCCTGGTCGCCGGGATTGCGGCGCGGCCGGTGCTCGGCAATCTGATCGCGGGCTTGCAGATCGCGCTCTCGCAACCGATCCGGCTCGACGACGTCGTGGTGATCCAGGGCGAGTGGGGGCGTATCGAGGAAATCACCGGCACGTATGTGTCGGTGCGTTTGTGGGATCAGCGGCGGCTGATCGTGCCGCTGCAATGGTTCATCGAGAACCCGTTCTCGAACTGGACGCGCAGCAGTTCGCAGATCATCGGCACGGTGTTTCTGTACGTCGATTACCGGATGCCGCTCGCGCCGCTGCGCGAGGAGCTGGCACGCATCGTCGAGGGCGCACTCGAGTGGGATCGCCGCGTGCAGGTGCTGCAAGTCACCGACGGCACGGAACGCTCGATGCAACTGCGCGCGCTGGTCAGTTCGCTCGATTCCGGCCTGAACTGGGACTTGCGCTGCCGGGTCCGCGAGGGGCTGCTCGACTTCATTCAGAAGCACTATCCGCAGTACTTGCCGAGGGCGCGTGCCGACGTATCGGCCGAGATGGAAACCGGCAAAGGCGAGCCGCTCGGCTGGGTGCCGCGCGGCATGCAGACGCCCGCCGGCAGTACCGTGGCGCACACGGAAGCCGATCCGGTAGCAAGCCGCGCCGGCCATTCGCAGACGAGGGGTCCGCAGTACCAGCCCAAGGAAAAGGCATAGCTGGAGACGCTCGCGTGCGGCTGCTTGCCGGGGTGCCACTGCGCTGTCGGCGCGTGTGCCACCGCATGTCTCGGGCGATGTGCCAACGCGTGTGCCAAATGAGTGCAACCGATCGGGCACCCAGGTGGTCGAATAGTCCATCCAATCCACGAATCTGGCGCGGCTTCGCTTGCCTGGCCGGCTTTACGTCACCCAACGTGTTGTGGTGGCTGAAGCGCCTGAAACGAAGCACCCGAAAGCCTCGAAGCGCACCTGCCGCGCCGCGCGAACCAGGGAGGACAACCAGCATGGGCCGACTGATCGTCGTGTCGAATCGTGTTGCAACGCCGACGGAAACCAAAGGATCGGCGGGCGGCCTTGCGGTCGGCGTGTTCGGCGCGCTGAAGGACGCGGGGGGCGTGTGGTTCGGCTGGAGCGGCGACGTGGTGAGCGAAACCGTCGCCAATGCCGGTCCGAATCTGGAGCAGGACGGCGCGGTGACGTTTGCGACCGTCGGCCTCACGCGCAAGGACTACGACCAGTACTATCGCGGCTTTTCGAACGCGACGCTGTGGCCGGTGTTCCACTACCGCAACGATCTCGCGCGCTACGAGCGCGACGAGTATGCGGGCTACCGCCGCGTGAACGCGTGGCTCGCGCACAAGCTGATCAAGCTGCTCGAACCCGACGATGTGATCTGGGTCCACGACTACCATCTGATCCCGTTCGCCGAAGCGCTGCGCGCTGAAGGCATCACGAACCGGATCGGTTTCTTCCTGCACATTCCGTTTCCCGCGCCGCAGATTCTGCTCAACATTCCGCCGCACGAAGAGCTGGTGAAGTCGCTGTCGTGCTACGACCTGCTGGGCTTCCAGACGTCGACCGATCAACTCGCCTTTCATGACTACGTGACGCGCCATGCGCGCGGCACCCTGAGCGGGGACGGTCACGTCGAGGCATTCGGCCGCAAGCTGCGCACCGGCGTCTATCGGATTGGCGTGTTTCCGGACGAAATTGCCGAACAGGCGAAACGCTATGAAAGCCGTCAGCACGTGCTTGACCTGAAACAGAGTCTGGAGGGGCGCAAGCTGATCATGAGCGTCGACCGGCTCGATTATTCGAAGGGACTGGTCGAACGGTTTCGTGCATTCGAGCAGCTGCTGGAACGCTCGCCCGAATGGCGCGGCAACGTCACGCTGGTGCAGATCGCGCCGCCGACCCGGTCGGACGTCGCCACCTATCAGAAGATCCGTCAGGATCTGGAATACGAAGCGGGGCGCATCAACGGCCGTTACTCGGGCCTCGACTACACGCCGATCCGCTATCTGAATCAGCAGTACGACCGCTGGAAGCTGATGTCGCTGTTTCGCGAGTCGCAGATCGGCTTTGTCACGCCGTTGCACGACGGGATGAACCTGGTCGCCAAAGAGTATGTCGCCGCGCAGAATCCGGACGATCCGGGCGTGCTGGTGCTATCGATTTTCGCCGGCGCGGCGGCGGAGCTGAGCGGCGCGCTGCTGGTCAATCCGCATGACGCGATCGGCATGTGCGAGGCCTTGCAGCGCGCCTTGCAGATGCCGCTCGATGCGCGCCAGCGGCGTCACGAGATCAATATGGCGGCGCTGCGCAAGAACGATCTCGGCGTGTGGCGCGATACGTTCCTGAACGATCTGCGCGGCGTGCCGGTGCAACAACCGGGTAAGGGAGGCGGGCATCACTGATGGTGCGTATGAACGAGGTTGCGTTACCGGGCGTGCCGCGGCGCGCGCTTGACCCATGGGCGGCGGCATGTTGACCACTTTAGCTATCGCGGGATACCGGTCGCTGCGCGAGTTGATCGTGCCGCTCGGCCGCCTGAATGTGATTACGGGCGCGAACGGCAGCGGCAAATCGAGCGTGTATCGCGCGCTGCGGCTGCTGGCTGAGACCGCGCGCGGCGGCGTGATTACGTCGCTGGCGCGCGAGGGTGGCCTGCAATCGACTTTATGGGCCGGGCCCGAACGTTTTTCGCGCGCGATGCTGACTGGCGAATTCGCGGTGGAAGGCACGCGCCGCAAGGAACCGGTGAGTTTGCGGCTCGGTTTTTCCGGCGATGAATTCGGCTATGCGATCGATCTGGGCTTGCCGCCACTCGATGGGGCCACGCGGTTCCCGCTCGATCCCACGATCAAGCGCGAGTGCATCTGGAGCGGTCCCGTGTTGCGGCCGTCGGCGCTGCTGGTCGACCGGCGCGGTCCGGCGATTCATACGCGCGATGACGAACGCGACTGGCTGACCATTGCGCAGCCCGTCGCGAGCTTCGACAGCATGATGACGGAGTTCTCCGACCCGCGTACCGCGCCGGAGATGATCACGGTGCGCGAGCAGATCCGCTCGTGGCGTTTCTACGACCATTTCCGCACGGATGCCGAAGCAGCGGTGCGCTTGCCGCAGATCGGCACGCACACCCCGGTGCTGTCCAATGACGGCGCGGACCTCGCGGCCGCCTTGCAAACCATTCGCGAGATCGGCGATCCGGCCGCGCTGGATGCGGCCATCGACGACGCTTTCCCGGGTTCGCGTCTCGACATCGCCACCCAGGACGGCCGCTTCGAAGTGACGATGCAGCAGCACGGCCTGCTGCGGCCGCTGAAGGGCGCCGAGCTGTCGGACGGCACCTTGCGGTATCTGCTGCTGGTCGCGGCGCTGTTGACGCCGCGTCCGCCCGCGCTGCTGGTGCTCAATGAACCGGAGACGAGTCTGCATCCGGATCTGCTGCCGGCGCTCGCGCGCCTGATCGCGCGGGCTAGTGCGCATTCCCAGGTGCTGGTGGTATCGCATGCGGCGCGGTTGATCGCGGCGCTCGAACGGGAGGACGGGAGTCAGTCGATCGTGCTCGAAAAACACTTCGGCGCCACGCGTATCGCGGATGCGGACGATCGCGACCTGCCGGCGTGGAAGTGGCCGGCACGATAACGGGCATGACGCGCATAAAAGGCGCGGCGCCGGATGTAAGTGAATGTAACAGCGCCGAGGAATTGAAAGGCCAAGGGCTTTTCGTTCCATCCTGGTGAATAATGTTCCGATGCGGAAGGTGCAGGTGGACGCGCGGCGTCCGTTGCGTCGATCGCGGTACCGGCGCAGCCATACCCAGCGTCGCCAAGGTGCCCGTCATGCGCACCGCTGCAGGCCGAAAGGCGGCTAAAGCCGCCAGTTCACGGAGACAAAAAATGAAGATTGCGCAGATCGCCCCCTTGACCGAATCGGTGCCGCCGAAGCTATACGGCGGCACGGAGCGCGTCGTATCGTACATCACCGAGGCGCTGGTCGATCTCGGCCATGACGTGACGCTGTTCGCGAGCGGCGACTCCGTCACCAGCGCGAAGCTCGAACCGGTGTGGCCGCGCGCGCTGCGTCTGGACCCGGGCATTCGCGACCGCATCGCGCCCCATATGCTGTTGATGGAATTGGTGCGCCGTCAGGCCGAAGATTTCGACGTGCTGCATTTCCACCTCGATTACTACTCGTTTTCGGTCTTCAAGCGCCAGGACACGCCGTTCGTCACGACGATGCACGGCCGCCTCGATTTGCCCGAGCAGCAACCGGTGTTCGACACCTTCAACACCGCGCCGGTGATCTCGATTTCTAACGCGCAGCGTCATCCGTTGCCGCAGGCCAGGTGGCTTACCACCGTCTATCACGGCTTGCCGGAGCACCTCTACACGCCGCAACCGGTCGAGCAGAAATACCTCGCGTTTCTCGGCCGGATCTCGCCGGAAAAGCGTGTCGACACGGCGATCCGGATTGCCGGCCGCTGCGGGATGCAGATTCGCATTGCCGCGAAAGTCGATGCCGCCGACCATGAGTACTTCGAACGCGACATCCGGCCTTTGCTGGACCTGCCGTACGTCGAGTACATCGGCGAAATCGCGGATAACCAGAAGGCGGAATTCCTGTCCGGCGCGCATGCGCTGCTATTCCCGATCGACTGGCCGGAGCCGTTCGGTCTGGTGATGATCGAGGCGATGGCGTGCGGCACGCCGGTGATCGCGTTCAATCGCGGCTCGGTGCCCGAAGTGCTGGACGACGGCGTGACGGGCTTCATCGTCGAGGACGAGATCGGCGCGGTGGCGGCGGTGAATCGGCTGCATAAGGTGCCGCGGACGGGCGTTCGGCAACGCTTCGAGGAACGCTTTACGTCGCACCGGATGGCGCAGCAGTACGTGGACGCGTATCAATCGGTGATTCGCGCGCAAAAACGCTCGCGCTTCAAGGTGATCGATACGTCGGGGAGCTGACTTGCGTTCTTGCGTTGAGTCGCGTCGAATTGTATTGAGTCGAGGCGGCGGTAGCGTAAAAAAGAACGGCGGTGCAGCACGCATCGCCGTTTTTTATTGCCGTTGTGCGCATCAGGCACGCAACCCCGTGTCTGCCTGATGAAACGCGGACTGCGCCCAACCCCGGCCACCGCTGCGTGCGAAACCAGCGGATGGAACACAGACCCCAGACGCCGCGGACCGGCAGCGCGCTTAAATCTTCAGGCGCGATACCTTGGTGCCCTGGAGCGACACATCGGCCATCAGGCCGGCATTGGTCAGCACGAACACTTCGACCGGCGCTGTCGCCGTGGTCGAGTCGATCGCGCCGTTCGCGCCCATCTTCACCAGCGCGACGGATGCGTCGCCGCCTACCGCCCAGCCGTCCGAATTGCGGAATTTGTCGAGCGAGTCCTGCGTCATGAACAGGAAGACGATGGCCTTCGACTGCGCACCGGCCTGCAGACCGAGCGAACCGGAAACCGTGCTGTAGTAGCCGACCGTGCCGCCGCCCACGCGCAGCGCGCCTTCGCCATACTGGCCGCCGACGATGAAGCCTGCTTGCAGCACCGACGGGAACACCAGCACGCCGCGCGCTTTCGACACGAGTTCGCGCGAACCCGTCACCGTGGTGAACAGCCGGGACATGGTGCCGTCGACGCTGGCATCGATCGACTTGCGTTTGGATACGTCAGTGGAGGATGTGTCATGGCTACTCCCGCTCGTCGTGCAACCGGTGAGTGCAAGGCCTCCGAGAGCGAGCGCAGCGGTGGTCTTCAGCATGAAGTTTCGTCTTTGCATCGTTTTTCTCCATCATGGTTCCTGGGCGCAACCCCCGTACGTGTTGCCGGGTTGCCTTTCTGTTATATCACAGGCAAGCGTAAAGGGTATGCATGAGGGTGTCGCCAAAAGCCTTATGTGGCGGGGCTTTGCGCCGAATTGCAAGGCTCTGTGCTGTAAATTTGACCGACCGTAAGCGAGCGTTTAAATCCGCCTGGACAGCGCGTTCGCGTGGGGCGAGGCAGAAACCTGACCGCTATGAATCCGCACAACGAGACGGACGCTCCGGCCCCGCGAAACGCCCGTTTTTACCGATTTTTGCGCGGTACGATTTGCGCTGAAGCTGAATTGAAAGTGTTGCCCGGATGCCGCAACAGGCTTGCTTTTTCAGCCAGCCTGTCAGCCATTGTTCGCCGGACTTTTCACCGGTGGCCGCCGCAATGCCCGGCGGATGACGCCAATCACGGCGCCGATCAGGAACAGCGTGATGGCTGGCACGATCCAGTAGCCGACGAAGGCGTGCCAGAGGTAAGCGAAGAGGGTGGCGCGGCGCACGCTGTACTCGTTGCGGGCGTCCTGCTGGCGCGGCGCATTGGCGGCCAGCACGTCGGCCGGGCATCCCGCTGCCTGCGCTTCGTCGGGCTTGCCGTGGCAGCGCGCGGGCGCGCCGGTGGCGCGTTGTGCATCGGTGAAATTCCAGCTGGTCAGCGCGCGGTCGAGGTCGACGGTGTTATACGCCATTTCCTCCCTGATCTCGCTGACCGCGACGATCGCTACCGGCACTGCCCAGAATATGATGACGACCAGCCACCGCCTCAACCAGCGGTTTTTACGCTTCGATACCATCCTTGCCTCCGATCGATGCTCTGCGGCATCAACGACAAGATGGCGGCCCGTCTAATGTTGTGTGGGGGGTGGGCCGTCTCCGCAGCCATCATAGAAGAAAAACGGTGCGTTCGTGCGGATGGACTGCGCGGGGGCGGGACAGGAAGAAGGATGGGGGAGAAAGGCAGGGGCCGCGCCCAAAAAAGCGCGGCCCTGTTCAAGCGAGAAGTGGCGAAGCGCCTTGCGCTTAATTAGCCGGCGCGGACGACAGGCACGACTTCATGAACGCTTTGCGGTCGTCGCCTTTCTTGCCGGTGGCTTGCGTGTTGCACGCCTTCATCTTGTCCTGCTGGCTCATCGGCGCGGCGGCAGCGGCCGGCTTTGCCGACAGGCAGGTCTTCATGAAGGCCTTGCGGTCGTCGCCCTTCTTGTCGCCGGCCTGCTTGTTACAGTCGGCCATTTTCGTTTGCTGGCTGTTCTGTGCGAACGCCGGCGAAACGAGGACCGCGCCCAACACCAGCGTAGCGATGGCGGATCGGATCTTCATGTGACACTCCCTTCGGTGATGAACGTTTTTGATTGTCGTGCGCATGGGCGTCAATGGCATTCAGCGCCCATCGGCATGCACGTTATTGCAATTGCTGTCTGCCAGAACGGACAAAAGCGCATTCCGGTTGACAAGCCGTGACGCTGGTTTTCCCTATAAGGCCTTCTGTGCCCCGTGGGCCGGGCCGCCCACGGCGCGCGAACGGATGGATCGCAGCAGTGTCAAATCATGCTATGCATTCCAGATTAATTGACCGGGCGAATTCAAACGGACCACACCGCTGTCATTCACGATGAATGCGGAAAGATTTAGCAATGCAATCCGCATTGTGCGTGCGAACAATTGAATAAGAAATACGCAGAAAATCCCGCCGTCGATCCCGGCGTAATATTGACCCGAATTCTGTGTGTGGAAGGGGCTGCCGTCCCGTCTGTCACGCACGCCAAGGAGGCTTCGCCATGCACTACCTGTTGATGTACGACCTCGTATCCGACTACCTCGAACGTCGCGGCGCGTATCGCGATGAACATCTCAAGCATGCATGGGCGGCGGTCGAACGCGGCGAATTGCAACTTGCCGGCGCGCTGACTGAACCGGTCGACACCGCCGTGCTGCTCTTCGAAGGCGACTCGCCCGCTGCCGCCAAAGCCTTTGCCGAGGCCGATCCGTATGTGCTTGCGGGGCTCGTGACGCGCTGGCGCGTGCGGCCATGGACGACCGTAGTGGGTACGCACGCGTCGCAACCGGTGCGCTAGAAGCCATGCCGCGAGCATCTTTCGCGCAACCTGAACCCTGATGCGAACGCACCCATGAGCGCTGCCGTTCGCTCGTCCCATCGCATCACGCCGGTCGGGTGGCAGCATCGTCGGCGCGCTGCCCGCGTGAACTGCATCGTCCGCCGGAAATCGTTGCAGGTGCCTCAAATGAGTCACCCCGCATTTCTCCAATTTCGTAAAGCCTATTTGCGGCTAATTTTTTGCCGTTTCGCCGCCCGATAACCTATTTCGCCGCCGGAACCAACCGCCTTTCTGTTACGGCAATTCGAGAAATGACGCAGCAAAAAGGACAAGATTGTTTCTATCCGTAACACTTGTCTCGATGATATTCACGCAAACCCTGGTGATGGTATGCTTCGTGCACAAATTCTCCCATGCACGAGTGAGACCACGTTTTGTGCTTCGCAATAGGGATAAACCGCACTAAGCCAGTGCGGCGGTGACCGACAGACAGAACGTACAAAACAAATTTGTGCAACCGCGGGCTGTACACGGATCGTGAAAGTTGAATCCGTGGCAGTCCAAAGCCGCGGCCCGGCCAGGCTGCGTGGAGAACTCCATGTTTTTCGATGAGCTAAGCAATGAAGAATGGGCGCTGCTGGCAGCGCTTGTCTCCGATGAGCCGGCCGTCCGTCTAAATCGACGCGGCAGGCCGCGCGCCGAACCGCGCATCGTGGCGAATGCCGTCCTGTGGATTCTGACAACTGGCGAACCCTGGTCGAAGCTGCCGGGCCGCTATCCGTCGGGTCCCACCTGCCGGCGCCGTTTTGAAGAATGGCAATTGAACGGCACGCTTCTCGAGATGGTTCGGCTCTTATCCCAAACCGGGCGCACCTTCGCGTACGTCCCGCAACCGGCGCCGCCCGTCGCGGCCAAACCTGCAGCACCGGTAGCAGAACCCCTCAGCGCGCGCGACGACAACCTGCGCGGCGTGTCCTGGAAGAGCCCCGAGTCGTGGCAGGCGCCCGGCAGCATGTCGAGTAGCCTGAGCAACTGGCGTTCGGCCGACCCGATCGCCGACATCACGCGCCAGTTGGCCGGCGTGGGGTATGCGCCAGCGGCGCCGTCCGTCCCGGCGGTGCCTGCCGGGCTGTCCAGCATGGCTGAAGCGGACGCGGTGGAAGTGGCAATGGGCGATTTGACCTCTGCCGTTACAGCCGGGGGCCGCCCGTATCCGTTCGAAGATCAGCGCAGTTCGCTGTCGATGAGCCTCGCGCCACGCGGCACGCAGGTCGCCGACCGGCGCGGCTATCTGATCTATGTGGTGGCGGAGCGGGTGCCCAACGCCATGTATCGCGCATGGGCGGAGATCATGAAGGACGGCAAACGCGTCGAGCGTTCCGGTCTGGTCGGTCCGCGCTTTGCGGATGCGCAGGCAGCTGAGCAATACGCGCTCGACTGGGCGCGGCAGTGGATCGACCGTGAATGCCGCACGCTGGCGGCTGCGGGCACTGTGCCGGCCGTCAATGCCGCTGCACCGGTTGCGCGTCCGCAAGCGGCACCTCCGCTACCGGCACCTCCGCAAGCGGCACCTCCGCTACCGGCACCTCCGCAAGCGGCACCTCCGCAAGCGGCACCTCCGCAACCAACACGTACGTTGCCGGCAATGCGCCACGTGCCGGAGCCGGTCACGGTGAATCACGGCGGGCCTTTACATGGTCCTATCGGTGGTTTCCGCGGTCCGTTACGCCGCTATCCCAGCGAACCCGCTGCGCCAGCTACGCCCGCTACAGAAAGCAGCGCATCAGATCGTTTTCCAGCGTTGACAGAACTCATCTCCCACGCGGGATGAGCGCGACGGCTAGCACAACAGCAGCACCCCGCGGCCGGTAGGAGCAACCGCCGCAGGATCCCGCTTCATCCATTGTGAATTACCGGTGTGGCTTTATAGACGGCCTTCATTGACGGTTGTCATTGACGTCCATAAGTGTCGTCGAAGCGCACGATGTCGTCTTCGCCGAGATACGAACCGGACTGCACCTCGATCATTTCGAGCGGCATCTTGCCCGGGTTCTCGAGACGGTGGGTGACGCCCAGCGGAATATAAGCAGACTCGTTTTCGGAGACGATAAAGCGCTCTTCACCCCGCGTGACGAGTGCAGTGCCGCGCACGACGATCCAATGTTCCGCGCGGTGATGATGCATTTGCAGCGAGAGCCGCGCACCCGGTTTCACGACGATGCGTTTGACCTGGAAGCGCTCGCCGGTGTCGACGGAGTCGTAGTTGCCCCACGGCCGGTGCACCTTGCGATGGTTGGCCGCTTCCAGGCCGCCATCGTTGCGAATCCGACCGACGATCTTCTTGACGTCCTGCACGCGTGATTTGTCGGCCACCAGAATCGCGTCCGCCGTTTCGACCACTACCAGATCCTGGGTGCCCACGCAGGCAATCAGGCGTCCTTCCGAATGCGCGAAGGTCGAGCTCGAACCCTCGAACATCACGCGGCCACGGCCGACGTTCTGATCGGCGTCTTTGTCCGAGATATCCCAGATCGCGTCCCACGAACCCACATCCGACCAGCCCGCCTGCAGCGGCACGACCACGCCGGAGGCAGCGGTCTGATCGTTGCCCAGCTGTTCCATCACCGCGTAGTCGATCGAATTCGACGGCGAGGCGCTAAACGCGTCGCGTTGCAGACGGAAGAAGTCGCCGTCCGCTTTGCCGCCCGCGAACGCGGCTTCGCAGGCCTCGAAAATCGCCGGCTGGAAGTGGCGGATAGCCTTTAGCCAGGTCGACGCGCGCATGATGAAAATGCCGCTGTTCCACCAGTATTCCAGCGATTCGATGTAGCGCTGCGCCAGTTCCAGATGCGGCTTCTCGACGAAGCGGTCGAGCCGGTGAGCGCCGG
This sequence comes from Paraburkholderia sp. SIMBA_030, assembly GCF_046535245.1. Classification (NCBI taxonomy): domain Bacteria; kingdom Pseudomonadati; phylum Pseudomonadota; class Betaproteobacteria; order Burkholderiales; family Burkholderiaceae; genus Paraburkholderia; species Paraburkholderia sp. SIMBA_030. The sequence goes on along the minus strand of NZ_JAWRXB010000005.1, from coordinate 225,916 downwards.
GCCTGCCGGCGGTGTTCCCGGACGTTTCGTCAGGCATGCCAGGCTGTGTAGCGAGCGCCGCGCCGATACGGATATAGCCGTAACCGGTTTCCGCGCGCGTCGGCACGATGCCCATCGTCACGATATGACCGGCCGCTGCATGCTGCACGCCGGCGGCCACCGCCGCATGAAAACCGTCGATGTCGGTTACCGCATGATCGGCGGGCATCACGACCATGATGCCGTCCTCGTCCTGCGCGGCGATCGACAGCGCGGCCACCGTGAGCGCCGGCGCGGTGTCGCGGCCGGCGGGTTCGAGAATCAGCCGGCTCGGCTTGCCGCTCGTGCGCAACTGCTCTGCGGTCGTGAAGCGATGCTCTTCGTTGGCCACCACGACGAGTTGCTCGGATAGAAGATGACCGGCTTCGAGCCCATCGAGACGGCGCGTCGTGGATTGCAGCAGCGAATCTTCGCCCAGCAAACCAATCAGCTGTTTCGGGTATTGCTCGCGCGACATCGGCCACAGGCGCGTGCCGGAGCCGCCCGCGAGAATCACGGGATGGACCTTGAGCTTGACGTTCAGGGACATAGCTTGGGTGGACCGGGTGTCGGCGGGGGGCGCCGTGACCGGAGCTGTCATGATGGACTCCTCGAGGCTGGGTGAATGCGTCGAGTTTTATCACGAAGTAAAGAATCAATAAAAGCGCGTTAAATAGAAACTATATAAATCACCTAATAAAATTCATCTTTCCGTGACGCAAAAATGTCTGTTTAATTTTTAAAAAAAGAAAAAATACACGAAAAAAATCACGGCCAATTTTTTTACGCGAGCGGATGCCGCAGAATAGCGGCGAAGGGGGCGCGTAAGCTTCGTAGGCAAACAGGAAAGAACGGCGAGCGCGGCTCCCTGCAAGGCGCTCAAACCATCTCTAAAAACGCAAAAACCGGTAACAATTGCCGAACAAATTCCGAAAAAATATCGAAACTTTGACCGATACAATTTGAGATTTTTTGCTGACTTGCAGTTCGAATTTTAATACCGCTTTATCTATACCTGTACAAGGGTATTCACTCACTCCGACACGCGTTTTCCGGCTCGGCCACCTGATTGGCAACTTTGGTTTTTTTAGAGCGGACAACGGCTGGGCAATAGCACAGGCCAATGAGTTTCGCGTCGCGCATTCAGTTGCACGGCGCGAATATCGGCGTTGTGCGTCCAGTCCGCCGGGCTGATGGGTGATGTGCATAACCGGGTACCGGAGTTCAACCAACTGACGGATGGCACTTGACTGACGAACTGAGGTGCAGCGCATGCTGAGCGTTCTATCGAGAATCATCGACATTGCGATGGTCGCCTTTGGCGCCTGGATCGCGACGGCCGTGCACAGCGGGAAATTTGTGTGGCTGGACGACATGCAAAGCATTTCGCTCGCATTCGACTGTCTGCTGGTGGTGGTGTTTTTCCCCGCGCTCGGCATCTATCAGTCGTGGCGCGGCAAGCCGCTCTACGACCTGCTGTGCCGCGTGGCCGGCGGCTGGCTGATGGTGGAAGTGACCGGCATTCTGATCAGCTTCAGCCTGCATCGCTCGGACCTGCTGTCGCGCTTGTGGCTCGTCTACTGGGCGGTGGCCGCCATCGTGCTCCTGATCGTCAACAAGGTGATCGTCTATTCGATCCTGAAGGGACTGCGCCGCGAGGGTTTCAATCAGCGCGCGGTGGCGATCGTCGGTGGCGCGCCGTACGGCCGCTTTCTGATCGAGCAGATGCGCAGCCGTCCGGAAGCGGGCTTCAGCCCGGTCGTCGTGTTCGATGAAGACGGCACGATCAATCCCTACGAGGACCCGGACGCCTCGGACGCGATCGAAGGCGTGCCGGTCGAGCGCGACTACGCCCGGATGATCCAGCTGGTGCGTCAGCGGGCGATTCGCGAACTGTGGCTGGCGCTGCCGATCTCGAAGGAAAAGGCGATTCACCGCTTCGTGATGGATTTGCGCAACGACTTCGTGAACATCCGTTTCATTCCGGATGTGCGCAGCCTGACGCTCTTCAATCAGCCGATGGTCGATCTGCTCGGCGTGCCCGCGATCAACCTGGCCGCCTCGCCGATCACCGATCTGCGCGTGCTGCCCAAGCGCGTCTTCGACCGCCTGTTCGCGCTCGCCGCGTTGACCGCGCTGGCGCCGGTGATGCTGGCGATCGCGGTGATGGTGAAGCTGAGCTCGCCCGGCCCGGTGTTCTTTCGCCAGAAGAGGAAGGGCATCGACGGCAACCAGTTCGAGATCTACAAGTTCCGCTCGATGAAAGTCCACAAGGAAGAGTCCGGCAAGATCACTCAGGCCACGCGTCGCGACCCGCGCATCACCGCGGTCGGCGCGTTCCTGCGGCGCACCAGCCTCGACGAATTGCCGCAATTCATCAACGTGCTGCGCGGCGAGATGTCGGTGGTCGGCCCGCGTCCGCATGCACTCGAACACGACGACATCTACAAGGATCTGGTGAAGGGCTACATGCACCGTTACCGGATCAAACCGGGCATCACCGGATGGGCGCAGATCAACGGCTATCGCGGCGAAACCGACCGCATCGAAAAGATGATGGGCCGCGTCAAGCTCGATCTGTACTACATGCAGCACTGGACCTTCTGGCTCGACATCAAGATCGTCGTGCTGACGCTGTGGAAGGGCTTTGTGGGCAGTAACGCTTATTGAGCGCATATCGAGCAGCGGGGACGCAACGCAGCGCGTGCCCGCTCTCCCGAATCAACTCACAATCCGAGGTAATACATGAACCTGACGATCATCGGTAGTGGCTACGTAGGCCTCGTGACGGGCGCATGTCTGGCCGACATTGGCCACGACGTGTTCTGTCTCGACGTCGATCAGCGCAAGATCGACGTGCTCAACAACGGCGGCGTGCCGATCCATGAACCGGGTCTGCAGGAGATCATCGCGCGCAATCGCCGTGCAGGCCGCCTGAAGTTCTCGACCGACATCGAAGCCGCGGTCGCGCACGGCGATATCCAGTTCATCGCCGTGGGCACGCCGTCCGACGAAGACGGTTCCGCCGACCTGCAATACGTGCTGGCCGCCGCGCGCAACATCGGCCGCCATATGACGGGCTTCAAGGTGATCGTCGACAAATCGACGGTGCCGGTCGGCACGGCATCGCGCGTGCGCGACGTGATCGCCGGGGAACTGGCCGCGCGCAACGCGCAGCATATGTTCTCGGTGGTGTCGAACCCGGAGTTCCTGAAAGAGGGCGCGGCCGTCGAAGACTTCACGCGGCCTGACCGCATCGTGCTCGGCTGCGATGAAGACGTGCCGGGCGAGAAGGCGCGCGAATTGATGAAGCGCCTGTACGCGCCGTTCAACCGCAACCGCGAACGCACGCTGTACATGGACGTGCGCTCGGCCGAATTCACCAAGTACGCGGCCAACGCGATGCTCGCCACGCGCATTTCGTACATGAACGAGCTCGCCAATCTCGCCGACCGCGTCGGCGCGGACATCGAAGCGGTGCGCCGCGGCATCGGCTCCGATCCGCGTATCGGCTACGACTTTCTGTACGCCGGTTGCGGCTACGGCGGCTCGTGCTTTCCGAAGGACGTGCAGGCGCTGATTCGCACCGCGGCCGACCACAAGGCGAACCTGCGCATTCTCGAAGCGGTGGAAGCCGTCAACGATACGCAGAAAAAGATCCTCGCGCACAAGATCGTGGCGCGTCTGGGTGAAGACCTGTCGGATCGCACGTTCGGCGTATGGGGTCTCGCATTCAAGCCGAATACCGACGACATGCGCGAAGCGCCGAGCCGTCCGCTGATCGCGGAACTGCTGCGCCGTGGCGCGCGCGTGAAGGCCTACGACCCGGTGGCGATCGACGAATCGAAGCGCGTGTTCGCGCTCGATCTGAAGGACGTGCCGCAGCAGCATGCGCGCCTGTCGTTCGTGAAGGAAGAAATGGACGCGGCCGAGGGCGCCGACGCGCTGGTGATCCTCACCGAATGGAAGGTCTTCAAGAGCCCGGACTTCGATTCGCTCAAGGACATCCTGAAGACGCCGCTGATTTTCGACGGCCGCAATCTGTATGAACCGGACGCGCTACTCGAACTCGGTATCGAGTATCACGCGATCGGCCGTCAGCACGCGCTGCGCAGCGCACCGGCACGGGTCGGCGCGAACGGCCTGCCGGCGACCGCCGAGACGGCTGCCGCTGGAAGCTAGGTCGCTGAACCACCGAGCCACGTTAGGGAGCCCGCCTATGTTCGCCAACGTTCTGATCGTCTGTCACGCCAACGTGTGCCGTTCGCCTGCCGCCGAAATGCTGTTCAAGGCACGGCAGCGCGCGGCCTCGCGGACGTCCTCGGCACCGATCGCGTTTCATTCGGCGGGTATCCGTGCCGTGGCGGGTCACAGCATGGATCCGGTGATGCGGCGTCTGCTCGACGAGCAGGGCGTCGCCGCCGGCATCCATTACTCGCGGCGTCTCGACCGGCATCTCGTGCGCTGCGCCGATCTGGTGCTGGTCAGCGAGCGCGCGCAGGTGAGCGAAGTCGAAGCGCTCGATCCGGCCTCGCGCGGCAAGGTTTATCCGCTCGGCAAGTGGGAACACGATTCCGATGTCGCCGATCCGCATGGCGGCGCGGAAGCCGCTTATCGAGAGAGTCTCGTGCTCATCGAACATCTGGTCATGGGATGGCTGAAAAAAATATGCTGATGAAGAAACTCACTGCAAACCTCAAAGCGAACTCACGGGCGAATCTCCGCGCGAAATTCGCCGCCACTTTTTTGCTGACGTCCTTTCTGTCGGCTTGCGCTACGGCGCCGGGGAATTACCTCGACACGTCCCGTCTGAAAGACGACGGGCAGCATCAGAACCAACCCGCGGAGACCTATCCGGTCCATCTGATCGACGGGTCCCTCGTGGCCGCGCAGGCGCAAGCCGCCACCACGCCGCAGCCGCTGCCGACCTCGTCTATCAGCGACCCGTCGCAGTACGTGTACCGGCTCTCGCCGCAGGACATTCTCGGCATCACCGTGTGGGACCACCCTGAATTGACCACGCCGCAGGGCAGCACGCTGTCGGCGGGCGGCAACACCACGCAGTCGGTCGGCGGTGCGTTGCAGCAGCCGTACACGGCCGCGTTGCCGGGCCAGGCCGATCCGTACGGGCAGACGGTTGCCGCCGACGGCACGATCTATTTCCCGTTCGTCGGGCGGATCCGGGCTGCGGGCAAGACGGTCGGCGAGTTGCGCGATCAATTGGCCGCCGGCCTCGTGCGCTATATCCGCAACCCGCAGGTCGACGTACGCGTGCTCTCGTATCGCGGCCAGAAAATCCAGGTAACCGGCGAAGTGAAGACGCCGGGCCCGCTCGCCGTCAGCGACGTGCCGCTCACGCTGGTCGACGCAATCACCCGCTCGGGCGGCACGACCGGCGAAGCCGACATCCAGCGTGTGCGTCTGACCCGCAACAAGAAGCTCTACGTGCTCGACGCCAACCGCATGCTCGATAGCGGCGACACCACGCAGGACGTGATGCTGCAAGGCGGCGACGTGATCAACATACCGGATCGCAGCGCCAGCCGCGTGTTCGTGATGGGCGAAGTGAAGACGCCGATGCAGATGCCGATGCTCAAGGGGCGTCTGTCGATCGCCGATGCGCTGACGCAAGCGGGCGGCATTCTCGATACCGACGCCAATCCGCGCCAGATCTACGTGATGCGCGGCATGCGCGAGAAGCCGACCACGCCGGACGTCTACCGCCTCGACATGACGCAGCCGGACGCGATCATGCTGTCGACGCAGTTCCAGTTGCAGCCGATGGACGTCGTGTATGTCAGCACCGCCGCGTCGACCACGTTCAACCGTGTGTTGCAGCAGATCCTGCCGAGCGTACAGACGATGTTCTACCTGAGGCAGCTGACGCGCTAACAGTCTGCGCCGTCGACTGGCCCGCGCCGCTCTCACAGGGCGCGGGACCGAAGCAAACGCCAAGGCTAACGCCGAAGCAACCGATACGGGATCGAATCGTGAGCAATCAAATTTCTCCACACATGGCTGCGCCGGCCAGGACCGAAGAAGAGGACGTCGTCCTCGGCCAGCTGGTGCAGGTGATCCTCGACGACATCTGGTGGCTGATCGCCATCGCCGCGGCGATCTTCGCGATCGCCTGCGCGTACTGCTTCCTCGCCAAGCCGATCTATTCGGCCGACGCGCACGTGCGCGTGGAGCAGTCCGACAACACGTCGCAGGCGCTCACGCAGACGCAAACCGGCGCGGCGATCACCACCGGCTCGACCTCGCTGCCGACCGACGCCGAAATCGAAATCATCAAGAGCCGCGGCGTGGTCGGCCCGGTGGTACAGCAACTGAAGCTGAACTTCAGCGTCACGCCGAAGACCCTCCCGCTGCTCGGCAGCATCGCCGCGCGCATGGCGACGCCGGGCCAGCCGGCGCGGCCGTGGCTGGGTCTCTCGTCCTACGCGTGGGGCGGTGAGGAAGCCGACGTCGACTCGATCGACGTGGTGCCCGCGCTCGAAGGCGAAAAGATGACGATGAAGGTGCTGGACGACCAGCACTACGAACTGTACGCAAAGAACGGCGCGCTGCTGGTGCGCGGCCAGCTCGGCCAGCAGGCGCAGGGCGGCGGCGTGACGATCCTCGTCAACAAGCTGGTGGCCCGTCCGGGTGAGGAATTCACGGTGGTGCGCGCCAACGACCTCGACGCGATCAGCGCGTTCCAGTCGGCGATCACCGTGCAGGAACAGGGCAAGCAGACCGGCGTGATCCAGATCTCGCTGGAAGACAAGAGCCCGGAGCATGCCGCCGAAGTGGCCAATGCGCTCGCGCAGTCGTATGTGCGTGAACACGTGTCGAACAAGCAGGTCGACGCGAGCAAGATGCTCGACTTCCTCAAGAGCGAAGAGCCGCGTCTGAAGAGCGATCTCGAACGCGCCGAAGCCGCCTTGACCGCATATCAGCGCCAGTCCGGCTCGATCAACGCGAGCGACGAAGCCAAGGTGTACCTGGAAGGCAGCGTGCAGTACGAGCAGCAGATCGCCGGTTTGCGTCTGCAAATGGCGCAGCTGACCGAGCGTTACGGCGACGACCATCCGATGCTCAAGGCCGCGCGCCAACAGATGGCCGAACTGGAATCGCAGCGCGCCAAATACGCCGACCGCTTCCGCGACCTGCCGGCTACCGAAGTGAAGGCCGTGCAGCTGCAACGCGACGCGAAGGTGGCCGAAGACATTTATGTGCTGCTGCTCAACCGTGTGCAGGAGTTGTCGGTGCAGAAGGCCGGCACCGGCGGCAACGTGCATATTGTCGACGTCGCGCTGCGCCCGGGCGCGCCGGTCAAGCCGAAGAAGGCGCTGATCCTGTCGGCGGCGGTGATTCTCGGGCTGATCGCCGGCACCGGTTTCGTGTTCCTGCGCCGCAATATGTTCAAGGGCATCGACGACCCCGAGCACATCGAACGCGCGTTCCATCTGCCGGTGTTCGGTCTCGTGCCGCTCAGCGCGGAACAGGCGTTGCTCGAAAGCCGCTTCGAACGCGGCGGCGAACGCCTGCGTTCGGTGCTGGCCAATGCGCGGCCCAAGGACTTCACGGTCGAAAGCCTGCGCAGTCTGCGCACCTCGATGCAGTTCACGATGATGGACGCGAAGAACCGCATCGTCATGCTGACCGGCCCGATGGCCGGCGTCGGCAAGAGCTTTCTGACGGTCAATCTGGCAGTGCTGCTCGCGCATTCGGGCAAGCGCGTGCTGATGATCGACGGCGATCTGCGCCGCGGCGCGCTCGAGCGCTACGTGGGCGGCGTCCAGGAAAACGGCCTGTCGGAACTGCTGAGCGGACAGATCTCGCTCGAAGAGGCGATCCGCAGCACGAACATCGAGAACCTGAGCTTCATTTCGTGCGGCCGCCGGCCGCCGAATCCGTCGGAGCTGCTGATGTCGCCGCGTCTGCCGCAATACCTCGACGGCCTCGCCAAACGCTACGACGTGATCCTGATCGACACGCCGCCGGTGCTGGCCGTGACCGACGCGTCGATCATGGGCGCGTATGCCGGTTCGACCTTCTTCGTGATGCGCTCGGGCGTGCACAACGAAGGCGAGATCGCCGACGCGTTGAAGCGCCTGCGGGCGGCTGGCGTGCACGTGCAGGGCGGCATCTTCAACGGTATGCCGGCCCGCTCGCGCGGCTACGACCGCAGCTATGCGGCGGTCCAGGAATACCTGAGCACCTGAAGCGGCGCGAGAGCGATCCCTTTGCTCCGCATTCATTGCAACTGCGCAGCGCAACGACGAAAAAAGGACATCACGATGAAAGTGACGGTACTGGTTCCGACTTTCCGCCGCCCGGCCGATCTCGCGCGCTGCCTTGCGGCGCTGCAACGGCAGTCGCGCGCGCCGGACGAGGTCGTGGTGGTCGCGCGCGCCGACGACGAGGCGACCCACGCGTGCCTGCGCGATCCGGCGGTGCCGGGTACGCTGCCGCTTTCGGTGGCGCTGGTCGACGTGCCCGGCCAGGTCGCGGCCTTGAACCGCGGGCTCGACGCGGCCAGCGGCGACGTGATCGCGATCACCGACGACGACGCCGCGCCGCACCTCGACTGGGTCGAACGGATCGCGGCTGCGTTCGGGAGCGATGCGCGGCTGGGCGCGCTCGGCGGGCGCGACTGGGTGCACGAAAAAGGCCGCGTGCTGGACGGCGAGCGGCCGCTGGTCGGCAAGGTCACCGCGCACGGCAAGATCATCGGCAATCATCACCTCGGGGTGGGCGGCGCGCGCGAAGTCGACATCCTGAAGGGCGCCAATATGAGCTACCGCAGCGATGCGGTCCGCACGATCCGTTTCGACGCGCGCCTGCGCGGCGCGGGCGCGCAAGTCCACAACGACATGGCCTTCAGCCTGAGCGTGAAGAACGCCGGCTGGAAGCTGATGTACGACCCGCGCGTGGCGGTCGATCATTTCCCGGCCGAACGTTTCGACGACGACCGGCGCGACGCGCAAACCATGGCGGCCTTGCGCAATGCCGCCTTCAACTTCCATCTGATCCTGCGCGACCAACTGCCGCCGCTGCGCCGCGAAACCGCGTGGTGGTGGTGGACGCTGGTCGGCACGCGCGTCTATCCGGGGCTCACGCACGCCGCGCTCGCGCTGCTCTCGAAGCAGGCGGGCCTGAAGCTGTCGCGCTGGCGAGCGGTGCGTACCGGCGCGCATGAGGCGCGGCGCGCGCTGTCCTGATCTTCGTGACTGATCGCCTGACCCAGCGCGTGACCCATCGCGCGATCTGTACGTTCGTGCATCGGCGCCTGCCTCGCTTCATGGCCGCCGGTGCTCCTTTCCACCGGCAGAGCGGAGTGTCTGCATGAGTACGAAAGTTCACGTTCATCTGTTTTACGGCGCCGACCCGCGCTTTTATCGACCCGGCGACAACATCGGTTGTCTGTATGGTTATCACCACGCCGAATCCGACGCGTTCGCGCTGACCTATTCGCAGGATGCGCGCGAAAGCAAGCCGGTGCGGCTGCTGCGCCGCGCGCTGAAGGCGGCGCTCGGTTTCGATTTCATCCACACGTGGCGCAACCGCGCCGAGATGCTGCGCTCGGACGTGATCTGGACGCATACCGAGCAGGAACACCTGTCGGCCGCGCTGATGCTGCTGCTGAGCGGCCGCGAGGCGGGCGCCGACGGCGGACCGTTGTTGCTCGCGCAAAGCGTGTGGCTGCTCGATAAATGGCCCGGCTACGGGATGCTGCGCAGCTGGCTATATCGCAAGCTGCTTGCCCGTGCCGATCAGCTGACCACGCTCGCCAGCGAAAACGCCGAGCTGTGCCGGCGCTATTTCAACCGCGACGCCAGGCATGTCTACTACGGCCTGAATACCCAGGACTTCCCGGTGCAGGCGCCGGCCGAATGGACGCCGCACACGCCGCTTCGCATCGCCGCGATCGGCAACGATCGCGACCGCGATTGGGACACCCTCATCAAGGCGTTCGGCAACCACGCCCGTTACACCGTGAAGCTGGCGACACGCCGCCGGATTCCCGCGTCGCTGCGCGCGGCCAACGTCGAAATCGCGTTGTTCGCGGGCATCAAAAAGCAGCGCGAACTCTACGACTGGGCCGACGTGATCGTCGTGCCGCTGCGGCCGAATTCGCACGCCTCCGGCATCACCGTGATGCTCGAAGCGGCTGCGCTCGGCAAGCCGATGGTGGTCACCCAGGTCGGCACGTTAGAGGACTATTTCCCCGCGGGCGAAGCAGCTTATGTGCCGCCATTCGACCCGCAGGCGCTGCGCGACGCGGTGGACCAGCTTGTTGCGTCGCCTGCGGATGCGTTGCATCAGGCGCAGGCGGCGGCGGCCGGTTTGCTGTCGCGCGATCTGACGACGCAGCACTACGCGATGCAGCACGTGCGCATCACCCAGGAGATGCTGCGCGCCCGAAGCGCGGCGCGCGCCCCGGCGGCGGGACAAGGGCAAGGGCAAGGACAAGGGCAGCGTCCCAGCCCGCGCGAATCACGCGGAGGCCTCTAAACGATGTCGACGATTACGCGAGCCGGCGAGAGTGGCGCTGGACGTTTGCTGTCCGGCGGTCCGCAGGAATGGCTGCCGCCGGCGTTACTGTGGCTGATCACGGCGGTGCTGATCGTCGCGCATCAGGGCACGGTGCTCACGCTCGCGTTTCCGGTGCTCGCGATCCTGACGGGCCTGTGGCTCTACTTCAAAAGTCCGGCGCGCTACATCGGTTTCATGTGGTGGCTGTGGTTCCTGAGCCCGGAAGTGCGGCGTCTCGCCGACTGGTCCAAAGGCTCGTTCACGCCCACCAGCCTGATTCAGGTCGCGCCGCTCGCGGTGACGATGATCAGCGCGCTCTCGCTGTTGCGCTACTACAGGCTGCTCGCGCAGCGACGCGGCTTGCCGGTGCTGCTGATCCTGTTGGGGCTTGCTTACGCGTTCATGGTCGGCGTGATGTCGAGCGGGCCGCTCGCCGCGACCTATGACCTCGCGAACTGGCTCTATCCGATCCTGATCGGCTTTCACATCATGGCGCACACGCGCCAATACCCGCAGTACCGCGCCACCATCGTCAATACGTTCATCTGGGGCATGCTGGTGATGGGCGGCTACGGGCTGATCCAGTTCTTCATCATGCCGCAGTGGGACGCGCTGTGGATGCTCGGCTCGCAGATGAACTCGCAAGGCGATCCGGTGCCGATGGGCGTGCGCGTGTTCAGCACGATGAACTCGTCGGGACCGTTCGCCTTCGCGATGATGGGCGCGATGGTCTACGTGATGGCGGCCACCCACCGGGTGCGCTGGATTGCGGCGGCGCTGGGCTTTTTCGCGTTCGCGCTGAGCCTCGTGCGCTCGACGTGGGGTGGCTGGGTGATCGCGCTGCTGATCCAGCTCGTCAAATCGAACAACAAGGTGCGGGTGCGGATCGTCGCGAGCGCGATCCTGCTGGCCGGCCTGTGCGTGCCGCTGCTGGCGGTCGGCCCGGTGGCCGAGCGGATGCAGGCGCGCCTGAACACCATCGTCAACCTCAGCGACGACCAGAGCTACGCCGCGCGTAACGAGTTCTACGCGACCTTCGCGAAGACCGCGTTCACCGACGTCTCCGGCGAGGGGATGGGCGCGACCGGCACCTCGACCAAGCTCTCGAACGACGGCGGCCAGCTCGGCCAGTACGGCAACTTCGACAGCGGCGTGATGAACATCCCGTTCGTGCTCGGCTGGCCCGGCACGCTGCTGTACATGTCCGGCATCGTCTGGCTGGTGGTGCGCGCGGTGCTCGCGTCGTTCAAGCTGCGCAACGACAAATACGTTTCAGCGTGCCTGAGCCTCAGTCTCGCGACCTTCGCGATGCTGGTGTTCACCAATTCGCTGGTCGGCACGGGTGGGCTGCTGCTTTTCATGAGTGTTTTTTCGATCCTTTCCGCGGTGCATTACGAAAAGATGAACCGCGGACGCACGCTATTTCTCCACGGAGGCACTGATTGAGAGTCGCCATTGTCACGCACGTCGTGCGCCATAACGACGGCCAGGGGCGCGTCAACCACGAGATCGCGCGCGCCGCCCTCGACGAGAATATCGGCGTGACGCTGGTTGCGTCGCATGTTGCGCCGGATTTGCTGGCCCATCCGGATGTCCGCTGGGTGCCGGTGAAAATCGGCCGCTGGTGGCCGACCAATCTGCTGCGCCAGCAGGTGTTCGCGTTCAAAAGCGCGATGTGGCTGCGCGCGCATCGACGCGAATACGACGTGCTGCACGTGAACGGCTTCATCACGTGGATGCCGGCCGACGTCAACACCTCGCACTTCGTGCATAGCGGCTGGTTCGGCAGCAAGTACTACCCGTTCGGGCTGACCAAGGGCGTGTGGTCCGCGTATCAGTCGGTCTATACGCGCTGCAACGCGTTGCTCGAACGCTGGGCTTACCGGCGCTCGAAGGTGATCACGGCGGTGTCGCAAAAGGTCGCCGACGAAATCCGCGCGATCGGCCTCACGCCCGACAATCGGGTCGACGTGATCTATAACGGCGTCGATACGCAAGGCTTCGCTGCGGCGCAAGGCGACCGCGCGCGCTTCGGCCTGCCGGCCGACGCGTTCCTGCTGCTGTTCGTCGGCGATCTGCGCACGCCGCGCAAGAACCTCGGCACGGTGCTGGCGGCGCTCAAGCATTTGCCCGAACACGTGCAGATCGCGGTGGCCGGGTTCCTGCCGGGCAGCCCCTATCCGGAGCAGGCGAAGGCGCTCGGCATTGCGCATCGGGTGCATTTTCTCGGCCTGGTGAAGGAGATGCCGGTGCTGATGCACTCGGTCGACGCGTTCGTGTTTCCGTCGCGCTATGAGGCGATGAGCCTGTCGCTGCTCGAAGCGATGGCGGCGGGCCTGCCGGTGGTCACGGCGCGCACGGCGGGCGGCGCGGAAATCATCACGCCGGAATGCGGCATCGTGCTCGAAGACCCGGACGATCCCAAGGCGCTGGCCGGCGCGGTCGCGCGGCTGGCCGCGAACGACGACGCGCGCCGCGCGATGGGCGTCGCCGCCAACGAGCTCGCGACCGGCTTCGGCTGGGCGCGGATGGCCGAGCAGTACATCGCGCTGTACCGCCAACTGGAAGGGCAGCAGAAGGACCGCCGGCGCAGCGAAGCCGAAACCGCGGTGGTCGCCAAGACCGATGTGCTGACGCTGAACACGCTGGCCGGCCAGAAGAGCGCGGAATGAGGCAGCGGGTATTGGTAACCCAGCGGGCAACGCATCGCCCAACCCATCGCGCAACGCAACACAACTCTCAGAACGCACAGGGGCAACAATCATGACGACGAGCTCAATCAAATCGCTGCAGATCGGGATGCACTGGTTTCCCGAGCGCGCGGGCGGCCTCGACCGCATGTACTACTCGCTGGTCGGCGCGCTGCCGGGCGCGGGCGTCGCGGTGCGCGGCGTCGTGGCAGGCTCGCCCAAGGTCGCCGCGGACACCGGCGGCGCGATCAACGGCTTCGGCCCGGCCGCGCAGTCGCTGCCGTTGCGGCTGATGGCGGCACGCCGCGCGCTGCGCCACGAGATCAGCACCGCGCGTCCCGACGTGATTTCGTCGCACTTCGCGCTGTACACCTTCCCGGGCCTCGACGTGACGCGCGGGATTCCGCAGGTGTCGCATTTCCAGGGGCCGTGGGCCGACGAGAGCCACGTGGAAGGCGCCGATTCGCTGGGCCAGCGCGCCAAGCGTTATCTGGAGCAATCGGTGTATGCGCGCTCGTCGCGGCTGATCGTGTTGTCCGAAGCCTTCGGCAAGATTCTGACTTCGCGCTACCGCATCGCGCCGGAGCGCGTGCGTGTGGTGCCGGGTTGCGTGGACGTCGAGCAGTTCAATCAGCCGATCACCCCGGCCGAGGCGCGCCTGAAGCTGCAATTGCCGCAAGACCGGCCAATCGTGCTGGCGGTGCGGCGGCTGGTGCGCCGCATGGGTCTCGAAGATCTGATCGACGCAGTGAAGCTGCTCAAGCGCCGCGAACCCGACGTGCTGCTGCTGATCGCAGGCAAGGGGCGGCTCGAAGGCGAGTTGCAGGCGCGTATCAACGAAGCGGGTCTCGAGAACAACGTCAAGCTGCTGGGTTTCGTGCCGGATCAGCATCTGGCGGCGCTGTATCGCGCGGCGAATATCAGCGTGGTGCCGACGGTCGCGCTCGAAGGCTTCGGCTTGATCACGGTCGAATCGCTGGCCTCGGGCACGCCCGTGCTGGTGACGCCGGTGGGCGGTTTGCCGGAAGCTGTGGCGGGTTTGTCGCCGAATCTGGTGCTGCCGGCAACCGGCGCGCAGGCGATTGCGGAAGGCCTGGCAGGGGCGTTGAAAGGCTCACTGAAGTTGCCGGACGCGGCTGCCTGCCGTCGCTACGCGCGGGATAACTTCGACAATTCGGTCATCGCGAGGCGCGTGGCGTCGGTGTACAGCGAGGCGATCGCGGCGGGTGGGATGCACTGAAGGCGCCGACGCTCAGTGTGAATGCAGCGTGTGGCTCGCCGCATTCACATCGGGTGAAACGTCGGCGATGCGGGTCCGGTGGCCGCTCGCGCGGCCGCCGTCCCGCTTAGAACGTCTCGTGATGCAGATTGCGGCCGAGATCCGCATGAACCATCATGTGGCACAACTGTTCGAGCGTGGTCTCCGGCTTCCAGCCGAGCTTCTCGCGGGCCTTGTCGGCGCAGCCGATCAGCAGGTCGACTTCCGCCGGCCGGTAGAACTTCGGGTTCACGCGCACCAGCGTCTTGCCGGTGGCGACGTCGATGCCGATTTCGCGCTCGTCCTTGCCCGACCATTCGATCTGATAATCCGCGGCGGCGAACGCCATGCGCACGAAGTCGCGGACCGTCTCGGTGCGGTTGGTGGCGAGCACGAAGGTATCGGGCTCGTCGGCCTGCAGCATGCGCCACATGCCTTCCACGTATTCGAGCGCGAAGCCCCAGTCGCGCTTCGCGCTCAGGTTGCCGAGCTCCAGCGTGTCCTGCTTGCCGAGCTTGATCTTCGCGACGGTGTCGGTGATCTTGCGGGTGACGAATTCGCGGCCGCGCAGCGGCGATTCGTGATTGAACAGAATCCCGCTGCTCGCGAATAGGTTGTACGACTCGCGATAGTTGATGGTGCTCCAGTGCGCGAACAGCTTGGCGACGCCGTACGGGCTGCGCGGATAGAACGGCGTGTCCTCGCGTTGCGGCACCGCTTGCACGAGGCCGAACATCTCCGAAGTCGACGCCTGGTAGTAGCGGGTCTTCGGATTCAGGATGCGGATGCCTTCGAGCAGGTTCAGCGCGCCGATGCCGGTCACTTCGGCGGTCGTCACCGGCTGGTCGAACGAGACGCCCACGAAGCTCTGCGCGGCGAGGTTGTACAACTCGTCGGCTTGCGCGCCTTCGAGCAGACGCAGCGTCGAGCCCAGATCGGTCAGATCGTGTTCGACCAGACGCAGATTCGGATGATCGATCACGCCGAGCTCGCGAATGCGCCAGAAGTTGACGGAACTGGTGCGCCGGTAGGTGCCGGTCACGTGGTAGCCCTTGTCGAGCAGCAGTTTGGTCAGGTAGGCGCCGTCCTGTCCGGATACGCCGGTGATGATCGCTTTGCGTGGTTGGCTCATAGCTTGCCTTCGATATTGGTAAGGAAAAAAAACGCTTCAGGAGGTGCCGTCCAGCAGCCGTCGCACCAGCGGATCGACAACACGAAAATCCTGTTCAGCCTTGAGCCGGTACAAGTCCGGCTTCGGATGCGCGCCGTCGGACATCAGCATCTTCCAGTCGGGCAGGCCGCTGATGTAGGCGAACTGGTCGACGAGCGGCACCTGCTGTTCGGCGGCAACCCGGCGTGTCATCGCGACCATCGCGGCGAGCCGCGCATTGAGCCGGTTGTCGGGCATCGGATTCGAGGTCTGCAAAACCGGCAGCTTGCCGAGCGCGCGGGCGGTTTTCACGAGCGTCGTTTCGGCCTCGTAGAACTGCTCGGGCGTCTGGTTCCGCATGACTTCGTTGATGCCGTAGTTGATCAGCACGATCTGCGCGCGCGAGGCCGCGAGCCGCTCCTGCCACGGCAAGGCAGCGGTGCGGCCGCGCGGCGTGCCGTCGCGCAGTTGGGCGGCCATCGTGCCGCCCACGCCGTCGTTCGTGACCTGCACGCGCTCGCCGTGCGTGGCCTGCAACGCATCCTGCAGATACGTCACGGCGTTTTGCGCTTGCGGTCCGCAGTGGCCGCCGCTGCATGAAATGCCGAGCGTGGTCGAATCGCCGTAGGCTTCGATCAGCACCTGCGCTTGCGGCGTTTGTGGCGTTTGCGGCTTTTGCGTTGCGCCGGTGCTGCCGGCATGCGCGTCGAGTGCGAGCGAAGCCACGGCCGAGGCAGCAGCCCCTATGCTCGCGGCGAGCCACGTGCGGCGCCTCATGCGCGGCTTTGCGGCGCTTGCGACGCGGCCCCCGTGACAGCCACGGCGCCGGCTGGCGCATGAGCGTTGCCCGCCGAGCCGAAGATCAAACGCCGTTCGAACGCGAACCACGTGATGCTGGCGTAGGCGAGGGTGATCGCGAGCGCCAGCGCCGCGGTTAGAAAACGGTTCAGATGCAGCGGCCACAGCGTATACAGCACGCTCAGATGAATCAGGTAAATCGTGTAGCTGATGGTGCCGATGTAGACCAGCACGGGATTGCACAGCAGCCGTTTGACGATGCCCTTGCTTTGCAGGGCGATGACCACGACGGAAGTACAAAGCACAAGGGAGATGCTGTAGAGCCCCGCATTCGAGAGCGGCGTATTCGCCGCGCGAAAACGCGGGTAATGCAGATGCAGCCACGCGAGCACGGCCAGCGCGGCGAACAAGCCGAACACCGCCAGCCCCTTGAACGGCTCCAGCGCATCGCGATCGCGCCGCACGGCGACCGCGAGCAGCGCGCCGGCCGCGAGCAGGTCCATGCGGAACGGCGTCAGATAGTAGATCGGCCAGAACGAGTCGAACCAGGGCGTGGCGACGGCGCGCAGCACCGGCACCGCGAAAATCAGCGCGGCTGCCACGTAGCCGAGCACGCGCTCGGGCACGAGCAGAATCACGAACGGCCAGAAAATATAGAACTGCTCTTCGACGGCCAGCGACCACAGCACGTTCAGGCTGTCGTGACCGCTCTGATCGAGCGCGTCGCCGATATTGGTCGCGAAAAACGCGTACCACTGCCAGTGCTGGGCCCAGCCGAACCCGAACAGAATCGACGACACCACCATCAGCAACAGATACGGCGGCAGGATGCGGCGCGCCCGGCGTGCGTAGAAATAGCCGAAATACGACTGCCGGCGCGCTTTGCGTTCGAGCAGGATGCCCGTAATCAAAAAGCCGCTCAGAACAAAAAACAGATCGACGCCCATCCACAGCGGCGCTTTCAGCGCGTGCTGCGCGAACACCGCGAGCACGGCGATCGCGCGCAAGCCGTCGAGCTGCACGATGCGGCGTGAATGGGAGGGCGCTGAGGGCAATGCGCTAGCTGTCATGAACCGTCCATGGTGTGAAGCGGATGGGCCGCGCGAAGGACCGGGCAAGGGTTCGGACGAACAGCCGGACGAACCGGCACGGTCGCTTCGCGTCGTAACGGAAGTGCAATCGATTCTAGGGAAAATAAATTGATGAAAAAACGGGAATGAAATGGATAAATGAATCAGATTGCAACAGGGTGTTTCGTTATCCATTCAAGGGGATTATTTATGCTTGCGCCGAGGTGACGCGAGCCGACGGCGCTCATGCGTAAGAAGTGCAGCACGCGCGCCGCGGCATCGGTAAAGATGGGCGCAAAGGCGCTGCCTCGATAATTTTTTTCAAGTCAATTACGCTTTAATCGATTTTTAAATCGATTTCTTTCACTGCGGTTAAAGCGGCGAATATTTTTGAATTATTTTCGATTTTCGTTGCGGTGTTTTTTCCGCGTAATGTGAGCTGTGCGGATTGGGCGGGCAAGGACGGCGCGTGGGTCGCGCGTTCCGCTGTCCCGTCTTTATCCATGGATCACAAGCCAGGTCATGTCCGTCGGGGTTCACGCAAACCAGTCTCACCGTTCTTACGCCGCTTCTTCGTTCCTTGGCTCCACTCATTCGATTGTTCTACGTTCGCGCGGGGCCGTGTCCCTGGCCGCGGCACGGCCCTGATTGGAGGAAATGCTTTGTCCCGTTTCACGTTCAAGACTGCGATCGCCATGCTCGCCTGTGCGGCCGGCATGGCAGCGGCATCGATCAGTTTCACGGTATCCGCGCAAACCGTGTTGAACGCGAAGACTTCATGGATCGGCAACACCTTCGGTTTCGGCGACGGCACGTGGACGCAGATCAACATCACCGCGATCGCGGTCGCGCCGGACGGCAAGGTCTATACGAACGCGCCATGGGACGAAAGCGGCGCCGAAGCCAGCGTCTACCAGAACGGCAAGATGCTCGGCTTCGCGGGCGGCACGCACGGCTGGGGCAACGGCGGCGGCAGCGCGATCGCGGTGAACCGCCGCTACGCCTTCGTCGCGATCGCGGTCGGCAACGAGAAGGGGCATCTGGTCGAGCAGGGCGTGTGGCCGGAGAAGGGCAAGCAGTGGTTCGGCATTTCGCGTCGCCAGATCGCCGACCCGAAGCGCGCCGCACCGTTCCAGCCGGCTGCAAAAACCGCCGATCCGCATGCGCAACTGGCCGCGGGCTTTCTGATGATGAACGAGGTGCCGACCGGCACCAGCGCTGAAATCGGCGGCCTCGCGGCGAACGACACCACGCTGTATGCCGCCAACACCGCGCGCGAGCGCATCGAAGTCTACGACGCCGAATCGATGCAGCAGAAAACCACCTGGAGCGTCCACGAGCCGGGCCGCATCGCGCTCGCACCTGACGGCACGCTGTGGGTGCTGAGCGGCACGCGCAACGATAAAGCGCCGCACGTCGAGCATTACACGAGCGCGGGCAAGCGCATCGACGAGACGTTCGCGCTGCCCGCCGACACGGTCGCCGTCGATATCGCCGTCGACGCGCAAGGGCGCGTATTGATCGCCGATAACGGCCCGCGTCAGCAGGTGCTGTTCTTCAGCAGGAGCAATGGCCGTTATGCGGAGTCGGGCACGCTCGGCGAGCGCGGCGGGATTTTCAGCGGCGTCGCCGGCAAGCCCGGGCCGCTGCGCTTTAACGGCCTGACCGGCGTGGGCGTGGATGCGCGCGGCAACGTCTACGTGTCGACCAACGGCATCGGCCCGCGCTACGAGCCGATCGGCGCGGGCCTCGGCGCGACGCTCGAAAGCTATACGCCGGATGGCAGGCAGAACTGGCAAGTGCAAGGGCTGCTGTTCGTCGACGGCGCGTGGGTCGACCCGTCGCGCCCCGACAGCGTCTACACCGGCAACAAGCGCTTCGAACTCGATCTCTCGAAGCCCGCTGGACAGGACTGGAAATACGCGGGTTTTCTGTCGAACCGCTTCAAGTATCCCGACGATCCCGTCCTTCACGTCGATCAATATCCCGGCCTGCCGATCGCCCGCAAGCTCAAGGGTCACACGTTCCTGTACCTGACGGACATGTATGCGGATCACCTGAAGATCTATCGCTTCGACCCGCAGCATGACGGCGAAACGGCGATTCCTTCGGGCTTCATCGCCGGGCGTGAACGCGCGGTCGCCAAGGTGCCGAATGCGCCGCCGGGCGGCGACTGGATCTGGCGTGACGTGAACGGCGACGGCAAGTTCAACGCCGACGAATTCACGCTCAACACCAGCGGAACGAAGCTCGCGGGCGGCTGGGGCTGGTGGGTCGATAGTGCCGGCGACATCTGGCGCACGCGCGATAACAGGGGCATCTACCGCTTCCGTTTCGGCGGCCTCGACGCCAAGGGCAATCCGGTCTACGCGTACTCGAACCTGACGCAGTACCCGGTGCCCCAGCCGTTCACCGAACTGCACCGCGCGATCTACGAACCTGAAACCGACACGATGTACGTGAGCGGCTATACGTCCGATATGCCGTTCGATCGCGGCTTCTGGAAAGAAGTGGGCCGCGTGCTGGTGCGCTACGACAAATGGTCGAGCGGCACGCCGGTGCAGCGCTATTCGATCACGCTGCCGTGGCAGACCGGCAAACCCATCGCGACGATCATCGGCCTCACCGTCGAAGGGCAGTACCTCTTCGGCGTCGAACCGGTCGGCGCGGTGCATGTGTGGGACAAGGACAGCGGCAAGGAGCTCGGCGTGATCCGGCCGGGCCCGGAAGTGGGCAGCGCGTCGGGCTGGGTCGACGTGCCCAACGGCATCAGCGCCGCCAAACGCAGCAATGGCGAGTACCTCGTGTTCGTCGAAGAAGACGCGCGCGGCAAAGTGATGATGTATCGCTGGAAACCTTGATGAAACGCATAACGTGACGGTTTTTCGCAATACCAGGCAATACCAGGCAAACGTAGTCAAACCCAGGGCATCCGATGGACAAAGGCATTCTCAAGAACGTAGCGATCAATTTCTTCGGGCTGGTTCTGCCGACCTTCGTATCGCTCGTGACCGTGCCGTCGTATATCAAGTTGCTCGGCGTCGAGCGCTACGGCGTGATCAGTCTCGTGTGGACGTTGATCGGCTACTTCGGGATTCTCGATCTCGGCATGAGCATGGCCGCGCAGAATCACATATCGAAGGCGCGCGCATCGGGCGACCAGAACGAGAGCGCCCGCGTGTTCTGGAGCGCGACGTGGCTGAACCTCGCGACCGGTGTGATCGGCGGCTTGATCATCTATTTCGGCGCGTTTCTGTACACCGCGTATTTCACCAAGGTGTCGCCGGCGTTGCAGCACGAAGTCTATATGGCGCTGCCGTGGCTCGCGGTGGCGATTCCGATCGCCAATGTGTCGTGGGTGTTCGCGGGCGCGATCAACGGCGCTGAGCGCTTCGGCGTCTACAACACCAACCAGACGATCGGCACCTTCCTGTTCCAGTTGCTGCCGCTCGGCGCCGCGTTGTGGCTGGGCGCGACCTTGCAGAACGTGCTGGCCGCAGCCGTGTTCGCACGGATTCTGGCGGCGATCCTGCTGGGCCGTTCCGCGCTGAAGGTGCTGGAGATTCGCAGCATTCTGCCGCCGCAGTTCGGTGTGGCCAAGGGGCTGTTCAACTTCGGCGGCTGGATGCTGATTGCGAGCGTCACCAACATGATTGCCGAATCGCTCGACCGCGTGATGCTCGGCACGAGTCTCGGCGCGCGTTTCGTCACGTATTACACGGTGCCGCAGAACCTCGTCACACGTTTGAACATCGTGCCGACCGCGCTGGTGCGCACGCTGTTTCCGCGGCTTTCGGCGGTGGGCCGGGCGGACGCCGACACCATCACGCAGCAGTCGCTCGAATTTCTCAATGGCGTGTTCACGCCGGTTGCGCTCGTGGCGATGCTGGTGCTGGAGCCGTTCCTGCATCTGTGGGTCGGCAATGAAATCGCCACGGTGGCGGCCCCGGTGGGCCGGATCATGATCGTCGCCGTGTGGCTCGTCGGGCAGGCCAACGTGACGCGGATTCTGATCCAGTCGCAGGTCAATCCGGCCACCGCCGCGCGGGTCGGTTTGTTCGAATTGCCCTTGTTTGCAGGGGCATTGTGGCTGGGCATCGCCCATTTCGGCCTGACCGGCGCGGCGATGGCCGTGGCCGGCCGGGCGCTCTTCGATTACGCGGTGCTGCTGCGCCTGTCGGCGATTCGCGCCCGGCAGATCGCGCTCGACATGCTCGCGCATCTCGCTTTCCTGCTGGCTAGCCTGTGGCTCGCCGGTTTCCTGCCGAGTCTCGCTTTGGCGATCGTCGCCGGTGTATTGATGGTGGGCGCGAATCTCGCCTGGTCCATCACGATGACGCCCGCCTTGCGCGATCTTGCGCGCTCACTGCTGTTGCGACTGAATCCGAGGAAAAGCGCATGAATAACGATGTCCTTGAAGAAGCCGTGCTGCAACCCACGACGCGCAGCGCGCTGGCTGAACTCACGACCGTCCCCGGCGTTCAGGCGCCGCCGCGCCGCGCGCCGCGCGCCTCCGGCAAAGCAGTGCGCATCGCGATCGTGCATGACTGGCTCGTCACCTATGCCGGCGCGGAGAAGGTGCTCGAGCAGATCGTCGCGTGCTTTCCGGACGCGGACCTGTTCAGCCTCGTCGATTTTCTCGACGACCGCAGCTTCCTGCGCGGCAAACCGGTCACGACCTCCTTCATCCAGAAGCTGCCGCTCGCGCGCACCAAATATCGCACCTATCTGCCATTGATGCCGCTCGCGATCGAGCAGCTCGACGTGTCGGCGTACGACGTGGTGATTTCGAGCAGCCACGCGGTCGCCAAAGGGATTCTCACCGGTCCCGACCAGGTGCATATCAGCTACGTGCATTCGCCGATCCGCTATGCGTGGGATTTGCAGCACCAGTACCTGCAGCAGTCGAAGCTGACCGCCGGTCCGAAATCGGCGATGGCGCGGCTGATTCTTCACTACATCCGCAACTGGGATATCCGCACGTCGAACTCGGTGGACGGCTTTGTCGCGAACTCCGACTTCATCGCGCGGCGCATCAAGAAGGTTTATCAGCGTGATGCGCAGGTGATCTTTCCGCCGGTCGACGTCGAGGCCTTTTCGCTCTGCACGGAAAAGGACGATTTCTATCTGACCGCCTCGCGGATGGTGCCGTACAAGAAGATCGATCTGATCGTCGAAGCCTTCGCGCGGATGCCGGAGCGCAAGCTGGTGGTGATCGGCGACGGTCCCGACATGCAGAAGATCCGCGCGAAGGCGGCGCCGAATGTCGAGATCATGGGCTATCAGCCATTCAAGGTGCTGAAGGACCGGATGAGCCGCGCCAAGGCCTTCGTGTTCGCCGCCGAAGAAGACTTCGGCATCTCGGTGGTCGAAGCGCAGGCCTGCGGCACGCCGGTGATTGCCTACGGCAAGGGCGGGGCGCTCGAAACTGTGCGCGATCTGTCCGAAACGCGGCCCACGGGGATGTTCTTCGACGAGCAGAGCGCGGAGTCGATCATCGCCGCAGTCGAGCGTTTCGATCAGCACGTGAAGCGTTTTTCTCCTCAGGACTGTCGGGGCAACGCCGAGCAGTTTTCGGCCGGGAATTTCCGCGAACGCTTCTTCGCGCATGTGCGGGCTGCGGTGCCGGCGCTGCGCGCGGCGACGCTGCCGCCATACGTTCCATATAAAGCGGAGCCGGCCGCCCATACGCCGCGCATCCTGGCTGTCGATCAGAGCGGCGTGCTCGGCGGCGCCGAGCTGTCTTTGCTGGAAATCGTCAAGGCATTGCGTACGCGCATCGAAGTCGTGCTGTTCGACGACGGCCCGTTCCGCACCGCGTTGGCCAAAGCCGGCGTGATCGTCAACGTGCTGGACGCGGACGCGTTACGTCATGTTCGCAAGCAAGGCGGTTCATTGCCGAAGGGGCAGGCGCTCAAGGGCCTGATATCGCTCGTGCGCGCGACCGCGAAACGCGCGCGCGACGCCGAGGTGATCTACGCCAACACGCAACGCGCGATGGTGATCGGCGTGATCGCCGGCAAGCTCGCGCGGCGGCCGGTGGTGTGGCATCTGCGCGATATCGTCAGCCCCGAGCATTTCGGCGGCAAGCAACTGGCGATCATCAAGTGGTGCGCGCGCTTGGGCCTCACGCACGTGATCGCCAATTCGGCGGCGTCGGCGCGCGCGTTCGCGGATCTGACGCGCTTCGACGAAAAGCGGATCGACGTGGTGTTCAACGGCATCTCTGCGACGCCGTTCGACGCCTTGCGCACGGTTGCGCAAGCGGCGTTGCGCCGGCGCCTGAACTTGCCGCAGGACGCGTTTCTGGTCGGCTCGTTCAGCCGCCTCGCGCGCTGGAAAGGGCAGCACGTGCTGCTCGAAGCGATGGTGCTGAATCCGCAGATGCACGCGGTGATGGTCGGTGCGCCGCTGTTCGGCGAAGACGCTTACGAGATCGAATTGCATGCCTTCGTCGCCGCGCACAAGCTGGGCGACCGCGTG
Organism: Paraburkholderia sp. SIMBA_030; assembly: GCF_046535245.1. Lineage (NCBI taxonomy): Bacteria > Pseudomonadati > Pseudomonadota > Betaproteobacteria > Burkholderiales > Burkholderiaceae > Paraburkholderia > Paraburkholderia sp. SIMBA_030. The sequence continues at coordinate 201,925 of NZ_JAWRXB010000005.1, read as the reverse complement.
CATTTCCTCGGCTTCCAGCACGACATCCCCGCGTGCATGTGCGCGGTCGACGCGGTCGTCCATACGTCGATCACGCCGGAGCCGTTCGGCCGCGTGATCGTCGAAGGGATGCTGGCGCAGCGGCCGGTGGTGGCGGCACGCGCGGGCGGCGTGCTGGAGATCATCGACGACTACGAGAACGGCGTGCTGTGCACGCCGGGCGACGCGCACGGTCTCGCCGATACGCTGGCCGAACTGCGCGCGAACGACGAACTTCGCAACAAGTTGATCAACAACGGCTATCAGACGGCGCTGAGCCGGTTTGGAACGGCGGCGTACGTGGAAGGCGTCGCGCGGATTCTGAAGCGCGTGGTGGACCGCTGAAACGGTTTAACGCGGGCCGGGTTGGCAAAGTCAGGCAGGAACCCGGCCGGTTCCTGTCGTCAGCGCGGCGGAGCAAAAGTTGTCGTTAGCGCAACGGAGCGAAAGTCTTGACGATCTTCGCTCCGTTTTTTTATCGCGAGCCGCTTAGGCCTGTTTCAACGCGGCTTTCGGCTTGAAACTCGCCGACCACTTCATCGCCGGCAATTCGACCAGCCGGTAGAACACATAGGCGACCGGCACGGCCACCAGCATGTAGCCGAACGATGGCCAGATCGACATTTGCAGCGACGAGCGAAACAGCAGCGACGACAGCAGCACGAAGATCGGCAGATGGATCAGGTACATCGAGAAGCTGAAATCGCCGAAGCGCGACAGCAGGCGCACGCCGGCCGTTTCGGCGCTGGCGGCACGAGGGCGCGCCAGCGCCTTGTACAGATAGAACGCGAAGCCGATCGCCCACAACTGGAACGCACCGTATTGACCGTAATGGAACGCCACGCAGCCGAGCGCGATGAACGCCGCGGCGAGCCCGTAGAGCCAGGCCGGCGAGCGCGCATCCGGCGCGCTACGGGCCTTCGCGTCGGCGATCCACGCGCCGAGCGTCCACGAGAACCAGTACGACGGGAAGAACTGGATATCGTGGCGCTCGAGCACGTAGGCGGACAGCACGTTGATCACGGCGACGATCGCCAGCACGGAAGTCATGCCCAGACGCCGGCGCAGCGCGAACAGCAGCGGGTAGATCAGGTAGAACTGGACTTCGAGCGACAGCGTCCACAGCGCGCCGTTCGACCCAAAAGTCTTGCCGGCCACGCCTTGCAGCGAAAACAGATTGACCAGGAACGCCTGCAGGCCGATCTCGCGGATCTTGTGGTTGACCGGCGGCAGCTGCAGGCTGATCCAGTCGAGCGCGAAGGTCAGCACCAGCGCCGCGAGCAGCACCGGATAAATGCGCGCGAAGCGGCGCACCCAGAAATTGCCGGTGTCGAGGCGGTAATCGGGATTTTTTGCCAGACGCAGCGCGGCGCTGCGATGAATGCAGTAGCCGCTGATCACGAAGAAAATCGGCACGCCGGCCGAGCCCCAGGCGATCGGGAACGTCAGGTACGCGGCAATCGCGTTCAGATTCAGCGCATGGCCGACGCTTTGATGGAAGGTCTGCATGCCGACCCATTCGACCTGGCGGCAATGGAAATATGCGACCAGCAGCGCGGCGAAGCCCCGCATGGCGTCGATCACATGTTCCTTACCGGCGCTGTCCGCGCGTGCTTCGCTCTGGACACGCGGCGGTGCCGCAGGGCGCGGCGGGGAGAGGGGCAGGGATGAGCCGGCGGCATCCAGTGCAGAGTCGCTCATGCGCGGTCCTTATTCTGACGGAGGAAAAAACCTGTTCCCGGGCGCGCCATGCGCGCCTGCGGTGCATCACATCGTAGTGCACGGCGGATGCGAAAAAATCGATAAAAAATCGCCTGCCAGCGCTAATTAAATGGCGGTTTTTGTGACGAATTGTAATTGCGCATAACGATGTGCAAAGACGAATTATTTGCTGATTTTGTCGTGCTAATTTACGACACGGATTCTCTGACCAGGGGGTGAAGTCATGAACCTGCATTTACTCGCCGGCATCGCCGTGCTGCTGATCCTCGTTGCCGCCTCCGCGTACCGCGAGGCGCTGCGCAACGAACCGATCCGTCGTTTTCGCATCAACCCGGGCAAGCTGCCGCAACTCGAAGAAAACGAGTAAGCAGCATAGTCACGGTCACCTCCATTCGCGTCCGGACCCGGTTCACCCGGCCCGGGCCGAACTGCCGGCCGCCGGCGCGCGGATGCGTAAAATTTTCAGCATTTTCGCCGGAATTCGATTTCGATACGTAATTATTTCCTGATGTTTAACTCGATTCAGCATATCGGTAACGGAATTGATTTATTTATTCGAATCGAAAATATTTCACGCGTGAATTGGATTAATTTTTTTGTTAGTCTTTTCGGTGACAGCGAGTGGCCGACAGGCCCGCGAACACACTAATTTCTAACCGATGTGGGAATGCCAACCATGCTGAAAGTCACCAAAGCCGTGTTTCCCGTGGCGGGCCTCGGAACACGCTTCCTGCCGGCCACCAAGGCAAGCCCGAAGGAAATGCTGCCGATCGTCGACAAGCCGCTGATTCAATACGCGGTGGAAGAAGCAATTGCCGCCGGCATCACCGAGATGATCTTCGTGACAGGCCGCAGCAAGCGCGCCATTGAAGATCATTTCGACAAGTCGTATGAAATCGAAGCCGAACTCGAGGCACGCAACAAGCAGAAGCTGCTCGATCTCGTGCGCAGCATCAAGCCGGCCAACGTCGACTGTTTCTATGTGCGTCAGGCCGAAGCGCTCGGCCTCGGCCACGCGGTGCTGTGCGCCGAGAAACTGGTGGGCGACAGCCCGTTCGCCGTGATTCTTGCCGATGACTTGCTGCACAGCACGAAGCCGGTGATGAGCCAGTTGGTCGACACGTTCAACCACTATCACAGCTCGGTGATCGGCGTCGAAACCATCGCGCGCGAAGACAGCCGCTCGTACGGTGTCGTGGACGGCAAGGAATGGGAAGATAACGTGATCAAGCTGTCGGGCATCGTCGAGAAGCCGGCGCCGGACCAGGCGCCGTCGAACCTCGGCGTGGTGGGCCGCTATGTGCTGATGCCGACCATCTTCAAGCATATCCGGGCGCTGAAGCCCGGCGCGGGCGGCGAGCTTCAATTGACCGATGCGGTGCAATCGCTGCTGACGGAAGAGCAGGTGCTCGCGTATCGCTACTTCGGTACGCGCTTCGATTGCGGCAGCAAGCTCGGCTATCTGAAAGCGACGGTCGAATTCGCGCTGCGTCATCCGGAAGTGAAGGCGGAGTTCGAAGCGTATTTGCAAACGTACCTGCAGGCCAATCTGCCGGCTCAGTACACGGCTGAAGCGGCTTAACAAGCTTGAGAGGCTTGAGCGCGTCAAGCGCTCGAGCAGCAACCGATCCACGTAGCAGGGACGTGCGGCAGCAACGCGCACATTAAAAACGGGTGCCGCAAACCACGCGGCGCCCGTCTTTCTTTTCAGCCGGGCTCGAGCATCGCCCGAGCGGCGGCTAGACAGATCTTCAGCCCTTCTTCACTTCCAGCCGGAACTTGTGCAGCAACGGTTCCGTGTAGCCGCTCGGCTGCGCGCGTCCTTCGAACACCAGCGCCTGCGCGGCCTTGAACGCCAGCGAGTCGAAGTTCGGCGCCATCGGCTTGTAGTGAGGATCGTCCGCGTTCTGCCCGTCGACCACCTTCGCCATCCGCCTGAAGGTTTCTTCGACCCGTTCGCGCGTCACCACGCCGTGATGCAGCCAGTTGGCGATGTGCTGGCTGGAAATGCGCAGCGTGGCACGGTCTTCCATCAGGCCGACGTTGTGAATGTCCGGCACCTTCGAGCAGCCCACGCCCTGATCGATCCAGCGCACCACGTAGCCGAGAATGCCTTGCACGTTGTTATCGAGTTCGCTGCGGATCTCGGCGTCGCTCCACTTCGCCGTGTCGACGACGGGAATCGTCAACAGGCCGTCGAGCAGTTCGTCGCGCACGGTTGCATAGTCAGTGCGTTCCAGTTCCTGCTGAACCGCTTGCACGTCGACCTGGTGATAGTGCAGCGCGTGCAGCGTCGCGGCGCTCGGCGAGGGCACCCATGCGGTGTTCGCGCCGGCCTTCGGATGGGCGATCTTCTGTTCGAGCATCGCGTGCATCAGGTCCGGCATCGCCCACATGCCCTTACCGATCTGCGAGCGGCCACGCAGGCCCGCGCTCAAACCGGCCAGCACGTTGCTGCGCTCGTATGCGGTAATCCATGCGCTTGACTTCATGTCGCCCTTGCGTATCATCGGGCCGGCTTCCATTGCCGTGTGCATTTCGTCGCCGGTGCGATCGAGGAACCCCGTGTTGATGAACGCAACGCGCGCCGACGCTTCGGCGATACAGGCGAGCAGATTGACGCTGGTGCGGCGCTCCTCGTCCATGATGCCCATCTTGATCGTGTTGCGCGGCAGCTTCAGCAGGTCTTCGACGCGCGCGAACAGTTCGTTCGCGAACGCGACTTCAGCCGGGCCGTGCATTTTCGGCTTCACGATATGGATCGAGCCGGTGCGCGAGTTCAGCTTGTGCCGACGGTCGTGCAGCGCGCACAGCGTGGTGATCACCGCATCGAGAATGCCTTCCGGAATCTCTTTGCCGTCCTGGGTCAGCACGGCCGGATTCGTCATCAAATGACCGACGTTGCGCACGAAAAGCAGCGAGCGGCCATGCAGTTTCAGCGACGACGAACCGTCCGCCGTTTTATATTCACGATCCGCATTCAGTCGCCGCGTGAAGGTCTTGCCGTTCTTCGTGACCTCTTCGGTCAGATCGCCGTTCATCAGGCCGAGCCAGTTGCGATAGAGCTGGACCTTGTCGTCGGCATCGACGGCGGCCACCGAGTCTTCGCAGTCGATGATCGTGCTCACCGCCGCTTCGACCAGCACGTCCTTCACATGTGCCGGATCGGTCTTGCCGATCGAATCGTTCGCGTCGATCTGGATTTCGAAGTGCAGGCCGTTGTGCCTGAGCAGCACAGCGGACGGCGCGCCCGCTTCGCCCTGATAGCCGATGAACTGCGCCGGCGTTTTCAGTCCGGTCGTGCCGCTCTTCACCGCGACGACCAGTTTGCCGCCTTCGACGCTGTAACGCGTCGCATCGGCATGAGAGCCGCTCGCAAGCGGGGCAGCCTGATCGAGAAACGTGCGCGCATAAGCGATCACCGCGGCGCCGCGCACCGGGTTGAAGGTCTTCTGCCGGTCGGCGCCGTTGGTCTCGGGAATCGCGTCGGTGCCGTAGAGCGCGTCGTACAGGCTGCCCCAGCGCGCGTTCGCTGCGTTCAGCGCGTAGCGCTGGTTGGACAGCGGCACCACGAGTTGCGGGCCGGCCTGTTCGGCGATTTCGGTGTCCACGTGGTCGGTCGTGGCTTTGACGCTCGCGGGTACCGGCACGATATAGCCGATGCCTTCGAGAAAGGCGCGATACGCGCGCAGATCGCGCACCGGACCCGGATTGGCGCGATGCCAGTGATCGAGTTCTGTTTGCAGGCGGTCGCGCTCGGCCAGCAGCGCACGGTTTTTGGGCGCCAGCTCGTGCACGAGGGCGTCGAAACCCGACCAGAATGCGGCGCTGTCGATACCGGTGCCGGGCAGGGCTTCCGTTTCGACGAACTGGTCGAGGTTGGCGGCGACTTGCAGTCCACCGCGCGAGTTCATCTGAGTCATCGACTGCTCCATCTGAATGGGGCCGATGAGGGGGCATCGGCCCGCGTTGTGCTTCTGTTTAGCTTCTTCTATTGTTGCCGCGAAAAAATCAGACGGCGATGCTTTGAATACCCGCGCGGGCGATCTGCGCGTCCTGATCCGACTTGACGCCCGAAACGCCCACCGCGCCGACCACCTGGCCGTCGACGATCACCGGCACGCCGCCTTCCAGCGTGCCTTGCAACGGCGCGCTCAGGAATGCGGTGCGGCCGTTGTTGATCATGTCTTCATATACCTTGGTTTCGCGGCGGCCCATCGCCGACGTGCGGGCTTTTTCCGTCGCGATGTAGGCGCTGGCCGGGGCGCTGCCGTCCAGACGCAGCAGCCCGAGCGGATGGCCGCCGTCGTCGACCACCACGATGGCGACGGCCCACTGGTTCTTTTCGGCCTCCGCGCGGGCGGCTTCGAGGATTCGGGTCGTTTCGGCAACGGTCAACACGGGTTTGCTCAGCATAATGAATGTCCTGTCTCGGTTAGGGGATGCTTCTACAAGTGCTATCCAGTGGCGCACCGAAGTACGCGCGGCGCCGTCCGGATGCGTCTGGCGAGAATTTTACGTCCATTTTCCGCGTGACCGGCTCCCGCCGCGCAGAGCCCTTACAATCGACACCTGCAACGGCAGATACCGCGGGTCCCCACACCATGCCTGCTATCAGCGAGCTTTACGTCTATCCGATCAAATCGTGTGCCGGTATTGCGCTGAACAAAGCGCGCCTGCTCGCCACCGGCTTCGAATACGACCGAAGCTGGATGGTGACCGACCCGAGCGGCGCGATGCTCACGCAGCGTGCGTACCCGCGCATGGCGTTGATCGAGGTCGCGCTCGGCGAGCATGATCTGGTGATCAGCGCGCCGGGCATGAACGAATTGCGCACGCCGCTCGACGCGGCCGAACTCGCCGCGCCGCAACCGGTGCAGACCACGGTCTGGAACGACGCGGTCCACGGGCTCGACACCGGCGAGCCCAGCGCCGCATGGTTTTCGACCTTTCTCGGCGTGCCGGCGCGGCTGTTGCGCTTCGATCCGCGGCGCGGGCGCGTCGTCGATCCGGAATACGCCGGCGAGATCGGCGCAACCACGCATTTCGCCGACGGCTTTCCGTTGCTGGTGATCGGCCAGGCATCGCTCGACGATCTGAATGCCCGCCTGAACCGCAAGGGCGCGCCGTCGATTCCGATCGACCGGTTCCGGCCCAACGTCGTGTTGACGGGGCTCGATCCGTACGAAGAGGACTATGTGGAAAGCCTGAGTGTCGGCGGCGAAGCGCAGGCCGAGCCGTTCGTGCGACTGCAACTGGTCAAACTGTGCTCGCGCTGTCCGATGCCGACCATCGATCAGGCCAAAGGCGCGCCCGACCCCGACTGGCCGAACGAACCGACCGACACGATGAGCGTCTACCGCGCGAATGCGCAGCGCGGCGGGGCGTTGACGTTCGGCAACAATGCGATCGTCGCGCGTGGAGCGGGGGCATGGCTGCGCGTCGGGCAAGACGTCGAAGCCGAGTTGGGGTTCGGCGACTAGGTTTTGGCCGATTCGTTAGCCGATGAGTTGGCCGATGAGTTGGCCGATGAGTTGGCCGATGAGTTGGCCGATGAGTTGGCCGATTCGTTGAGCGACGAGTTTAAGTGTGTTCGCGGTTCATGCTGCGGTTCACGCGGCTTGCGCGATCGCTTTGCCCGCAGCCTGTTCGTCGGTTTAGACGATCCTCGGCGCATTGCGTCCACTTGCTACTCCACTCGCCCCTCGCACGTGCGCAGTGCTGCGTCGCACCACCCGAGTGCCTGGCTGCATCAAAACGCGTCGCGTGCCGGGCTCGCCGCACGCGTGTGCCATTCGCCGCAAACCCTCGCGGCACGGCCTTGCAGCAGGCTTTTCGCACAATTGGCACGACCTTTGCTGTAAGCCTTGCCATCGGATCAACGTGGATCCGGCGCGAGTGCCACAACACAGTGCTCGCTGCATTACAGGTTTGGACAACGGCGTCCCCCGAATTCAGTCATCGACTGGGTTCGCGGGACGCCGTTTTTTATTTCCGGAATCGCTTTCGCGCACCAGCCCGCAGCGATTCAAGCCCAGCACATTGAGGAAACCGCGGTCATGAAAATCATCGTTATCGGTCACGGGATGGTCGGCCACAAACTGGTTGAATGCCTGGCGCAAGACGCGGCACACGGTCTCGACATCACCGTGCTGAGCGAAGAATCGCGCCCCGCGTACGACCGCGTGCATCTGTCCGAATTCTTCGCGGGCAAATCGGCGGACGATCTCTCGCTGGTCGAACCGGGTTTCTTCGAACGCCAGAACGTGTTGCTCAAGCTGAACGCGAAGGCGGTCTCGATCGACCGCGATGCGCGCACCGTGACGGTGTCGACCGGCGAGACGCTGCCGTACGACAAGCTGGTGTTCGCCACCGGCTCGTATCCGTTCGTGCCGCCGGTGCAGGGCCGCGAACGCGCCGACTGCTTTGTCTACCGCACCATCGACGACCTCGAAGCGATGCAGGAATGCGGCGCGCGCTCGAAGACGGGCACGGTGGTCGGCGGTGGTCTGCTCGGCCTCGAATGCGCGAAAGCATTGCGCGACATGGGCCTGCAAACCCACGTGGTCGAATTCGCGCCGCGCCTGATGGCAGTGCAGGTCGACGACGGCGGCGGCCGCGTGCTGCGCACCAGGATCGAAGAACTCGGCGTGACCGTGCACACGCAGAAGAACACCACGGCGATCGTGGACGGCGAGAATGGCACGCACCGCATGCAGTTCGCCGACGGCAGTCATCTCGACACCGACATGATCGTGTTCTCCGCCGGCATTCGTCCACGTGATGATCTCGCGCGCGAGAGCGGCCTGGCGCTCGGCGCGCGCGGCGGCATCGTGATCGACAACGCGTGCCGCACCAGCGATCCGCACATCTACGCGATCGGCGAGTGCGCGCTGTGGAACGGTCAGCTGTTCGGCCTCGTCGCGCCGGGTTATGACATGGCGCGCGCGGTGGCGAAGCAGCTGCTCGGCGACTCGGCGGAATTTGCCGGCGCCGACATGAGCACCAAGCTCAAGCTGATGGGCGTGGACGTCGCGAGCATCGGCGATGCGCACGGCAACACGCCGGGCAGCCGCGCGTATCAATTCAGCGACGAGCGCAAGCAGGTCTACAAGAAGCTGGTGGTGTCCGAATGCGGCAAGTATCTGCTCGGCGGCGTGATGGTCGGCGACGCGAGCGAGTACGGCAGCCTGCTGCAGATGATGCTGAACCGCATCGAACTGCCGGCAGCGCCTGAATTCCTGATCCTGCCGCAAGCGGACGGTCAGGCGAAACCGGCGCTCGGCGTCGAGGCACTCCCTGCCGGCGCGCAGATCTGCTCGTGCAACAACGTCTCGAAGGGTGACCTGTGCGCGGCAGTGTGCGCGGGCGCGACCGACATCGGCGCGCTCAAATGCGCGACTCAGGCAGGCACCTCGTGCGGCGGCTGCGTGCCGCTCGTCACCCAGGTGATGAAGGCCGAGATGAAGAAGCAGGGTCTCGCCGTCAACAATCACGTGTGCGAGCACTTCCCGTATTCGCGCCAGGAGCTGTATCACATCGTGCGTGTCGAAGGCGTGCGCAGCTTCGGCGAATTGCTGGCGAAACACGGTCACGGTCTTGGCTGCGATATCTGCAAACCGGCGGTGGCGAGCATCCTCGCGTCGTGCTGGAACGAATTCGTGCTGAAGAAAGAGCACGCGTCGCTGCAGGACACCAACGATTACTACCTCGCCAACATCCAGCGCGACGGCACCTATTCGGTCGTGCCACGCATGCCGGGCGGCGAAGTCACGCCCGACGGCCTGATCGCAGTCGGCCAGGTCGCGAAGAAATACGGCCTCTACACCAAGATCACCGGCGGTCAGCGGGTCGATATGTTCGGTGCGCGCGTCGAGCAACTGCCGTTCATCTGGGAAGAACTGATCGCCGCCGGTTTCGAATCGGGCCATGCGTACGGCAAGTCGCTGCGCACCGTGAAGTCGTGCGTCGGCTCCACGTGGTGCCGCTACGGCGTCGGCGATTCGGTGGGCCTCGCGGTCGAACTCGAGAACCGCTACAAGGGCTTGCGCACGCCGCACAAGATCAAGTTCGGCGTGTCGGGCTGCACCCGCGAATGCGCGGAAGCGCAGAGCAAGGACGTCGGCATCATCGCCACCGAGAAGGGCTGGAATCTCTACGTGTGCGGCAACGGCGGCATGAAGCCGCGGCACGCCGAACTGCTCGCGTCGGACCTCGATAATGAGACGCTGGTGCGCTACATCGACCGCTTTCTGATGTTCTACGTGCGCACCGCCGACCGGCTGCAACGCACCAGCGTGTGGCGCGGCAACCTCGAAGGCGGTCTCGCGTATCTGATCGACGTGGTCGTCAACGATCGACTCGGGGTTGCGGCGGAACTCGAAGCTGAAATGCAGCACGTGGTCGACACCTACGAAGACGAGTGGAAAAAGGCGGTCACCGATCCCGAGACGCGCAAACGCTTCCGTCATTTCGTCAACAGCAATCAGGCCGACAACACCGTGAAGTTCGTCGAAGAGCGCGGCCAGATCCGGCCCGCGACGCCTGCCGAGCGGCAATCGAAGCTGGCTGAGATTCCCGTCGTTGTCGAAACCGCCTGATTCTTTTTTCGCCATTTACCGAGGACTTCCGCGATGAACTACGACCGCCTGCCGCGCACCTGGACGCCGATTTGCCCGCTCGACGACATCGTTCCCAACACGGGCGTTTGCGCGCTCGTCAACGGCGAACAGGTGGCGGTATTTCATGTGAGCGAAGGCGACACGAACAACAGCGTGTTCGCGATCGAAAACTTCGATCCGGGTTCGCAAGCCGCCGTGCTGTCTCGCGGGCTGATCGGCAGCCTTGGCGAGCGCCTGGTGGTTGCCTCGCCGATCTACAAGCATCACTTCGATCTGCGCACCGGCGAGTGCCTTGAAACGCCGGAATATGCCGTCAACGCGTTTGCCGCGCGGGTGGAAGACGGCCAGGTGTGGGTCGAGGTCTGAGCCGCTGATTATTCCCTTTTCTTCGAACGATCTCACGCGACATGGCGAGCAATAGCGTAAAAACCGTGTGCCCATACTGCGGCGTTGGCTGCGGCATGGTGCTGCACGTCGAGGACGGCCAGGTCGTCAGGATTTCCGGTGACAAGGAGCATCCGGTCAACTTCGGACGGCTGTGCACGAAGGGCCAGTCGGCACACGTCGCGTTGCGCAAGTCGGGACGTCTGGAAGACGCGTTCGTGCGCCACGCACGCGACCAGGACCCGGCGCCGCTGCCGATGGCGCAGGCGATCAGCAGCACGGCGGCGCGCTTGCGCGGCCTGCTCGACGAACACGGGCCGGATGCGCTGTCGTTCTATGTGTCCGGTCAGATGTCGATCGAGGCGCAGTATCTGGTCAACAAGCTCGCGAAGGGTTTTGTCGGCACCAACAACATCGAATCGAATTCGCGGCTGTGCATGGCGAGCGCGGGCAGCGGCTACAAGCTTTCGCTCGGTGCGGACGGCCCGCCGGGATCGTATGAAGACATCGACCACGCCGATCTGTTCTTCGTAATCGGCGCGAATATGGCGGACTGTCATCCGATTCTGTTCCTGCGGATGATGGATCGCGTGAAGGCGGGCGCCAAACTGATCGTCGTCGATCCGCGCCGCAATACGACCGCCGATAAGGCCGACCTGTTCATGCGGATCAAGCCGGGCACCGACCTCGCATTGCTCAACGGCTTGCTGCATCTGCTGCATCGGAACGGTCATACGGATGCCGAATTTATCGCCGAGGCCACCGAAGGCTGGGATGAGATGCCCGCGTTCCTCGCCGACTACACGCCGGAGAAGGTCGCCGGGATCACGGGCCTGGCCGTCGAGGACATCCACAAAGCCGCGCAATGGATCGGCGCGGCGCCCGAGTGGATGAGCTGCTGGACCATGGGTCTGAATCAAAGCACGCACGGCACATGGCATACGAACGCGATCTGCAACCTGCATCTGGCTACGGCCAAAATCTGTCGCCGCGGCAGCGGACCGTTTTCGCTGACGGGCCAGCCGAATGCGATGGGCGGCCGTGAAATGGGCTACATGGGTTCGGGCTTGCCGGGCCAGCGTTCGGTGCTCGTCGACGAAGACCGCGCGTTCATCGAAGACCTGTGGGGCATTCCGAAGGGCACACTGAAGCGCGAGACCGGCAACGGCACGATTGATATGTTCACGCGCATGGCCGCGGGCGAGATCAAGGCGTGCTGGATCATCTGCACCAATCCGGTGGCGAGTGTCGCGAACCGCCAGAACGCCATCGCCGGTTTGCGGGCGGCGGAACTGGTGATCGCTCAAGACGCATTCCTCGACACCGAGACCAACCATTACGCCGACGTGCTGCTGCCCGGCGCGCTGTGGGCCGAAGCCGAAGGCGTGATGATCAACTCGGAGCGCAATCTGACGCTGATGCAAAAGGGCATCGAGCCGCCGGGCGCCGCGTTGCCGGATTGGCAGATCATCGCGCGCATTGCCTGCGAAATGGGTTTTGCTGATGCGTTCAGCTACACGAGCGCCGAAGAGGTGTTCGCGGAAATCACCCGCGCGTCGAATCCGAAAACCGGCTACGACCTGCGCGGTGCGAGCCATCGCCGTCTGAAGGAAACGCCGCTGCAATGGCCGCTTGCGTCGGCAGACTCGAGCGAGCGCAACCCGGTTCGCTATCTCAACGACGGCGTCAGCCAAACGCTGAAGGAACGGCCCGACGGTAGCCGTCCGCGGCTCGTGTTTCCGACCGCCAGCGGCAAGGCGGTGTTTTTTGCACGCGCTTATGCGGCCCCCGCCGAATTGCCCGATCGGGAATTTCCGATCGTTTTGAACACCGGCCGCTTGCAGCATCAATGGCACACGATGACCAAGACCGGCAAGGTCGCGATGCTCAACAAGCTGAACCCGGGGCCGTTCGTCGAGATTCATCCCGAAGACGCCGCCACGCTCGGCATCAAGCCGAAGGACCCGGTCGAGATTCGCTCGCGCCGTGGCCGTGCGGTGTTGCCAGCGGTCGTCACCGAGCGGGTGAGCGCCGGCAACTGCTTTGCGCCGATGCACTGGAACGACGTATTCGGCGACGACCTGTGCATCAACGCCGTGACGAGCGATGCAATCGATCCGGTCTCGCAGCAACCCGAACTCAAGTTCTGCGCGGTCGCGCTGAGTCCGGTGGCGCTCGACACGATCGCGCCGACGACATTCGACACCCACGACGAGACGCTCGCCGATGCTTCTCGCGCATCGGCAAACGCAACGCCTGCGAGCGCCGAGGAGCCGGACATGCCCCGTATCAATGCACTCACCCGTTTGCTGCAGCTTCCGCAGTTGCCCGCGCCGTCGTTCAACGCGGCCGAACATGCCTATCTCGCCGGTTTTGTCGGCGGGCTGCGCTCGGCTGAAGCACAGGGCATCGACAGCGTGCCGGTGCTGCCGCCCAGCGCACCGTTCGATGCCGCGACGCGCCTCTATGTGGACGGTTTGCTCGGCGGGCTGTATAGCCGCAGCGGACCGAACGCGGCGTCGCGCGGCGCGCCGGCGCCGCAGACGGACGACGCGCATTCGTCCGCGGTGCGCATCGTGCGTGTGCGGCCCAAGGTGACCTTGTTGTGGGCCTCGCAAACCGGCAATACCGAATCGCTCACCGAACGTTACGCCACGCGCCTGATGGAATCGGGCTTCGAGATTCGCACATCGTGCATGGAGGACTACCCGGCATCGGCGCTCGCCAAAGCGCAATACGTGCTGCTGATGACGAGCACTTACGGCGACGGCGATCCGCCGGATAACGCGCAAAGCTTCTGGACGCAACTGGCGAGCGATGCCGCGCCTCGTCTCGACGGCGTGCACTACGCCGTGCTGGCGCTTGGCGACCGCAACTACGACCAGTTTTGCGGCCATGGCCGCCGCCTGGATGAACGCCTGACGGCTCGAGGCGCGCTGCGTCTTCTCGATCGCACCGACTGCGACAGCGAGTACCAGGAGATCGCCGACGCGTGGCTCGAACGCATCATCGTGCGCATCAAGGAAGAGGATGCCGCGCTGTATGCGGTGCCGCGAGACGGCATGATCAATGCCGTGGTGCCGGGCGTCGTGCCGACTAAAACGCGTCCGGCCGCGTCGCGGCTGGTGAAGAACCTGAAATTGAACAAGCAGGGCGCCGTGAAGGATACGCGCTACTTCTCGCTGAACACCGGCGACTCCGGCCTTGAATACGAAGTCGGCGATGCGTTGGGCGTATGGCCGAGCAATTGCCCCGAATTGGTCGATGAATTGATCGGCCTGAGCGGTCTGAGCGCCGACGCCGCCGTGAACGTGTCCGGTGCGGGTGAAATGCGCCTCGCCGATGCACTCGGCAAGCACTACGAAATTGCCCGTCCGAACCCTGACTCGCTTGCGTTCATCGCCTCGCGCAGCCGCAACGGCGCGTTGCGCGATCTGCTGGCGCCTGAGCGCAAAGCGGACCTCAAGCAATGGCTGTGGGGACAACAGCTCGCCGACGTGCTGCATGAATTTCCGGTGGACCTGACGGCGTCGGAATTGACCGGCATGCTCAAGCGTTTGCAGCCGCGCCTGTATTCGATCGCATCGAGCCCGAAGGCGCATCCGGGCGAAGTTCATCTGACCGTTGCCGCGGTTCGCTATAGCAATGGCCGCCGCAATCGCAAGGGCGTTTCGTCGACGTTTCTCGCCGACCGCGCGGGCGACGTGAACGTGCCGGTGTTCGTGCAGCAGTCCGCACACTTTCGTCCTCCGCGCGGGTCGGACACGCCGACGATCATGGTCGGCCCCGGCACCGGCGTTGCACCGTTTCGCGGCTTTCTGCACGAGCGGCGTGCACGCGGCGATAGGGGACCCAATTGGTTGTTCTTCGGCGAGCAACATGCCGCGACCGATTTCTACTATCGCGACGAACTCGAAGCGCTGCGCGACAGCGGCGTGCTGACCCGGCTCGATGTCGCGTTCTCACGCGATCAGGCGGAAAAGATCTACGTGCAGGACCGCATGCGCGAGCAGGGCGCGCAACTCTGGTCATGGCTCGAAGACGGCGCGCATTTCTATGTGTGCGGCGATGCAAGCCGGATGGCGAGAGATGTCGATGCGACGCTCAAGGAAGTGGTCGCCCGGCACGGCGGCATGAGCGAGGAAAAAGCGCTCGAGTATGTGAGCCGCCTCGCGCAGGAAAAGCGCTACGTACGTGATGTTTACTGATGTATATCAACGCTTCGGCGCGCCGGAACAAGCACGGTTTCAGGTTTCAGGTTTCAGGTTTCAAAAAAGCAGGCAGGAAAGTATCGGCAGACGGTTTCGGATGGCATGAACGTTGCATGACCAGACCGGTGTTCAACATCGCGACCATTCCGGTGCGCAGTGCGTCAGTGCAGCGTGCCAGGTCAGCGAACAATCAGCATATGTGAGGATGTCTAATGAAGAACTTGTTGAGCTCCTTGAAAAGCGGGGACTGGCGCGCGCTAGTGGCGTGTTTCCTCTATTTCGACACCGGCTTCACCGTCTGGGTGCTGTACGGGCCGCTCGCGCCGTTCATCAGCAAGAGCATTACGATGACGCCCGCGCAGCAGGGCTTGCTGGTCGCGGTGCCGGTGCTGTCGGCGGCAATTCTGCGCGTGACGCTCGGTAACCTGTATCAATCGGCGCATGGCAAGCGCATCGCACTGATGGGCGTGCTGTTGTCGGCGGTGCCGACGATCGTGCTGCCGCTGTTGCCGTCGGTGCCGTCGTACACGCTGCTGCTGGTGCTCGGGGTGTTTCTCGGCGTGGGCGGTGCGAGCTTCGCGGTGGCGCTGCCGATGGCCGGCAGCAACTATCCGCCGAAGGTGCAGGGCCTGGTGCTGGGCCTGGCCGCTGCCGGCAACATCGGCGCGGTGCTGGACGGTTTCCTGTTCCCGCAGCTGGCAACCCATTTCGGCTGGCAGGTGGCGGCCGGCGGCGCACTGCCGTTGCTCGCGATCTCCGCCATCACGCTGTACTTCTGGGCCAACGACTCCGGCGTGAAATCGGGCAGCGTGCTGCGCGCATTCGGCAGCTTCGCGGTGACGCTTGCCGGTTTGATCGTGTTGGTGCTGCTGGTCGAAGCGGGCGTGTTCGGCGCGGGCAAGACCGGTGTGCTGCTGTTGCCGGTGATCGGCGCGCTGCTGGCGATCGCGGTGCTGCCGCACCGTTATCGCACGGTGCTGGCCGAGCGCGATACGTGGGTCATCATGCTGGTGTACAGCATCACCTTTGGCGGTTTTGTCGGCATGTCGTCGTACGTGACGCTGCTGTTGACCAACCTGTATCAGCTGTCGAAGATCGACGCAGGTCTGTTCATGGCGCTGCTTGCCGCGACCGGCGCGATGGTGCGGCCGCTCGGCGGGCTGATTGCGGACAAGGTGTCCGGCGTGCGCGCGCTGACGTTTTTGCTTGCCGTTATTTCGCTCGCCGACTTCGTGTTCGCCGCCGCGATGCCGTCGCTGACCGGCGGGATTGCGCTGCTGCTGTTACTGTACGTGGCGTTCGGTCTCGGCAACGGCGCGACGTTCCAGCTCGTGCCGCATCGTTGGGCGGGGCGCACCGGGCTGATGTCGGGCATCGTGGGCGCCGCGGGCGGCATCGGCGGCTTCTATCTGCCGGTCGTGATGGGTATCGCGAAGGAAAGCACGGGCAGCTATCAGATGGGCTTTGCGACCTTCGGCGCGCTGGCCGCTTGTGCGTTCCTCTCGATCGTCGCGTTGCGGCGTCCGTGGATGGCGTGGTCGATGCAGACCAGCGCGATTCACGCGCACGCAACGGAGTAAGGTGACCTTGAACATCCGTGCCGTGCGGCTGCCTTCACGGGTCAGGTCGCACAGCGCGGATGCCGGGCTCGGGGCCGGGGCTAATCGAATCACAAGAACAAATATGAGTACCACGACTGAACGGGTTCAAACGCCGTCGTCCGAAGCGGACGTTTCCAGCGAAGTATTGAGCTCGTTGATCAATATGGCTGGGCGTCAGCGCATGCTTTCCCAGCGCATCGTGTTGAAGGCGATGCTGGCGTCCCAGCAGTTCGACGGCGCGCTCGCCATTGCACGCGATACATTGCGCACGTTCGCGGACAACCACGCGGCGCTCATGCAAGGCCGCGATGGATTTCCCGGTCTGTTCTCGCCGGCGCTCCGCGAGGCATTTCACGGCAGCGACAATGTCGCGAAGAGGATCGCAGACTTTATTGCGCTGGCGTCGATGGCGATCGAGGCGATCGAGCGTTCTTCACCGCGTGCGGATGAGGCGTTGAGGGCGTTGATCGAAGCGGTCGATCCGTTGCTGACGCATCTGCATGGCGTGACCGCCGTCTATGAGCAGGAAAGCCGGCGGATTGCGCGAGCGCAGAAAAAAGGCCAGCAGGATCTGATCGACCGGATCAAGGCGATTGCGAAAGAAGCGCATATCGTGTCGTTCAACGGCCAGATCGTGGCGAGCCGCGCGAATGTGACCGGCCGCGAGTTCGCGGTGGTGGCCGGTGTGATGACCTCCATCACGCGTGAACTGGAAGCTGCGGTGAGCGCGTTTGTGAAGAAGACCTCGGCGGGGTGAGGCTGCAGTGCGGCATTGAAAAATACGCAGTCGAATACTTGCATGTTGCCGCTAGCTTGCATAATATGCAGCCAGGAGGCTGCATATGAACTCATCATCGGACACATCGACGGATCGCATCGAGAAACAGATTCTGCTGAAGGCGCCGCGCTCGCGGGTCTGGCGCGCGTTGTCTAACGCCGAGGAATTCGGCAACTGGTTCGGCGTGGATTTCACAGGGAAGCGTTTTGTCGCCGGCCAGTCCGTGCAGGGCCGCATCACCTATCCGGGCTACGAACATGTCGTCATGGACGTGGTGATCGAGCGCATCGAGCCCGAGCATCATCTGTCGTGGCGCTGGCATCCGCACGCGGTCGATATGTCGGTCGACTATTCGCCGGAGCCCATGACGCTGGTCGTATTCGAACTGACGGATCTCGACTCGGGCACCTTGCTGAAGGTGGTCGAATCGGGCTTCGATCAGATTCCCGTAGCGCGCCGTCAGGAGGCGTTCCGGATGAATAGTGGCGGGTGGGAACAGCAGTTGCTTAACATCGAAAAGCATGTCGACAAGGGCTAAGCCGGCGCTCAGCCACGCCCGTTTGAAGACGGCGGTGTCGCGCAGCGCCGCGCAGATTTTCGCGGCGCTCGGCGACGAGACGCGGCTGCGTCTGATCGCCGTATTGTGCGCGGGCAGTGCGATGTCGATCGCGCAACTGACCGCTGGAACGGCGATCACGCGGCAATCCGTGACCCAGCATTTGCAGGTGCTGGCCAATGCGGGCCTGGTGCGCGACGTCAAGGTCGGCCGTGAGCGCTTGTGGGCGTTCGAACCGGCGCACCTCGAAGAAGCGCGGCGTGCGCTCGAGGCGATCTCGCAGCAGTGGGATCATGCGTTGCTGAGACTGAAAGCGGCGGTGGAGGAGTGAGGGCGGGTTGACGGAGTTAAGTCAGTGCGCGTTGAGGGTCAGCCGAGGCGCGCACCGGACTGATAGCCAGCGACACGCGGGCGATGATGAACGGCTGGGGTGGAGGAGGTTTTGGGGCGGTTGATGACGTGCCGGATTCGACTCCCTGGCCCACACCGGTTTGCGTCGACGGACGGACGACGAGGACCGGGATCTGGCTGTGCGTCAGCACCTTCTGGGTCTCACTGCCGAGCAGCAAGGCGCGCATCCCGCCCCTGCCGTGGGATGCCATAACGATGAGATCGCAGTTTCGTTGCGCTGCAACGCTGACAATCGCTTCGTACGGCTGATCGTGGTTCCTGGCAACCGTATCGCACTCGACACCGGCCCGCGTGGCCGCTTTCGTGACCGCCGCGAGATAGGCATCCGCATGCTGTCGGGTGACCTGAATGAATTGCTCTTCGGTGTCCGCGAGCATTTCGGGCCCATACGCGAGAACATGGAATTCCGGGATGACATGGAGCCCGGTGACCGTGGCTCCGCTTTCGCTGGCGAGCGTCACCGCCATCTGGATGGCGGCGTCGGAGAGTGCCGAACCGTCGGTCGGCACCAGCAGATGCTTGAACATACGTTTCTCCCCGCGGACAGGCCGGTTCGCCTTGACGTCCTTTCGGAGCCTGCCGCTCAATCCAGGTGCGCCTGAGCAAGGCGATTTTTTTCAGTATAGGTCGATACGGCCAGGATCACGAAAAGCGGAAACCCGCCGTGCCAGAACACCCACATCCACGCAGCGCTATGCGGACCGGCTCCAAAGAGGCCGGTGGGTGTAAAAACGCCCGGGAACGTCAGTAGTTGCAAGGCCACGGCAAGTGATGTGAACGCATACGCGCCACCAAGCGCGCCGAGCATCGGCTGTCGTGACACGGTGAACTGGGCGCCAAGCAGAAAGGCGGCAATGCCCGCCGTGGTGAACACCGTGAGCGCGCACATCGGCATGAAGGGCGCGACGGCGGGTAGCGTCAGGCGCGCGCGTGGGGCTGTGATCACCAGGGTCAGCAGAATCAGCAGCGCGCAGGCACCGGCAAACACGACCTGTTTGCGCGTTGCGCGTTGTATCAGCAATCCTTCCATGTAACCCATCCAGTTTTTCGCTATTCCCCGGAGCGGGGTTGTCGCGGTTACTCGCGTACTGGGCATACCGCCGGTCGAGTCGGCCGCTGGCAGACAAATGCGAGCGGTTATGGTGGCCGCCTGCGGTGCTTTCCGGATGGAGCATAACCCGGTGCAGCGGCTGGCATGATCCGATGCGGCAACACATCCGCACGGGGCCGCCCACATGCGGCACGGCCGGCCGTGGCATTCGGAGTACTCGTCCGCATTCGCCAGTCCGCCCTCGTCATGCTGGCGACGGGCATGTTGCCGATTCGCCGCGAAAACTGGAACGCCGACCAGCCAGCCTCGACTATTTTCATATAAATCGAACACCACTGGCCTGAGTGATTTCCCCCGCTTGATAGCGGCATCGCCGCACGCGGCATCCGCGGCAAGCGTTCTGGCCGACCTGCAGCGGCTCGCCGCTGGGTGCGAGACGCGTCGGCTCGGGCTGCCCCCGATCCGACGCGCCACGACCCGCTAGCGTGTTGGCCGGCGCCTATGGAACGCACGCGTGAATGAACTGGTTCTGGGCAGGGTGACGCACACTACGACGCGCGATGACCGTGCCCGTGCTCGTGTCGCATTGACAGCAGGCGTGTCCGCGCAAGATGGGATTCGCAGATCCGGCATGCGCAGGCGGTGTCTTCCTCGAATGCGGCGGTTGAGGACACGCGTCGCATGTCACCCATTTGTCCTGGCGACGCGCGCTGGACCGCATCTTGCAGCAGCCCTGGTGTGGGTGTAGCCTTTTTCATGTCGGCCCCGTGTCGACTCAATCGCCTGCCAGGCGTCAGATGCCGCACAACAGCCGGTATCCGCGTGGTGGATGACGGGTGCCGTGCGCAGCGCGTCTGCACGGAGGTGCCATGAACAAGCTCGCGTCAATTCTTCTTTGGGGTGCGCTTACCGCAGTCGGCGCTTTCTCATTCGCAACACTCGCACTCGGGCGCGGTGAAAACGTGAACGCGGTGTGGCTCGTTACCGCGGCCCTGATCGTCTACTTCATCGCATACCGGTTCTACAGCAAATTCATTGCCGGGCGCGTTTTGCGACTCGACGATGCCAGGCAAACTCCCGCAGAGCGCCACAACGACGGCATGGATTACGTGCCAACCAACCGGTGGGTGCTGTTTGGCCATCACTTCGCCGCGATCGCCGGCGCGGGTCCGCTGGTCGGCCCCGTGCTGGCGGCGCAGATGGGCTACCTGCCCGGCACGCTGTGGATACTCGCGGGCGTGGTGGTCGCCGGTGCCGTGCAGGACTTCATTGTGCTGTTCGCGTCGGTGCGTCGCGACGGCAAGTCGCTCGGCGAGATGATCAAGGTCGAACTGGGCCCTGTGCCCGGGTCGCTGGCGCTGGTCGGCGTGCTTGCGATCATGATCATCATTCTGGCCGTCCTGAGCCTCGTGGTCGTCAAGGCACTGACGGCGAGCCCGTGGGGCCTCTTCACGATCGCAGCAACGATTCCGATCGCACTGCTCATGGGCGTCTACATGCGGATCGTTCGTCCGGGGCGCGTAGGCGAGGCGTCTGCGCTCGGCGTCGTGCTGCTGCTCGCGGCACTCATGATCGGCAAGACGGTCGCAGGCGACCCGGTGTGGGGGCCGGCATTCACATTGAGCGGCCCGCAACTCGCATGGTCTCTCATTCTGTACGGCGCCGTTGCGTCCAGTCTGCCAGTGTGGCTGATGCTCGCACCGCGGGATTATCTGAGCACCTTCCTGAAAATCGGCACGGTCGTCGCCCTGGCGATCGGCATCTACGTCGTCGCGCCGACGCTCTCAATGCCACAGACTACGCGTTTCATTGACGGTACCGGACCCGTCTTCTCGGGCAAGCTCTTCCCATTCCTGTTCATCACGATCGCATGCGGCTCCGTATCGGGCTTCCACGCGCTGATTTCCTCGGGCACCACGCCGAAGATGATCGAGCGCGAGTCGCATATGCGCCTGATCGGCTTCGGTGGCATGCTCGCCGAATCGTTCGTTGCCGTCATGGCGATGACAGCGGCTTGTGTGCTGCAGCCGGGGATCTATTTCGCGATGAACGCGCCGGCCGCGGTCATCGGCACCACCGCCGCGCACGCGGCGCAAGTCATTTCCAGCTGGGGGTTCACCATTACGCCGGAGATGATCACCCAGGCGTCCGCCAATATCGGCGAGAGCACCGTCCTGTCGCGCGCCGGCGGTGCCCCGACGCTGGCGGTCGGCATGGCGCAGATCCTCGCCCAGGCGGTTGGCGGCACGGCCATGCAGGCCTTCTGGTATCACTTCGCGATCCTGTTCGAGGCGCTCTTTATCCTCACCGCGGTCGATGCCGGCACACGCGTCGGTCGCTTCATGATCCAGGACATGCTGGGCCACGTCTACCCACCGCTCGGCAACACCCAGTTGCTGCCCGCGAACCTGTTGGGCACCGGACTGTGTGTGGCAGCCTGGGGCTACTTCCTCTATCAGGGGGTGGTCGACCCGCTCGGCGGCATCAACACGCTCTGGCAACTCTTCGGCGTCGGAAATCAGATGCTTGCCGGCATCGCGCTGCTGCTGTGCACCAGCGTGTTGATGAAGATGAAACGCGAGCGCTATGTATGGGTGACCTTGGTGCCAACAGCCTGGCTTCTGGTCACCACGCTGACCGCCGGTATCCAGAAGATCTTCAGCAGCGATCCGCGCATCGGCTTCCTTGCGCTGGCGAACAGGTTCAGCAATGCGGCCGCGCACGGGACAGTGCTGGCCCCGGCCAGGTCGATTGCGGAAATGCAGCGGGTGGCCTTCAACAACTATCTGGATGCGGTCGTCTGCGGTCTCTTTGTCGTGCTGGTGCTTGCGATGTGCGTCTTCGCCGTCAGGATGAGCTGGCAGGCGCTGCGCCAGACACAGCCCACCACCCACGAGACGCCAGTTGTCGCGCGCGCTTAAGGAGGACTCGCCGTGAAAACGATTCTCAGCAACCAACCTGTGCGGTCCTTGCTTCAGGCAACCGGGATCCAGCCAGGTGCGGATGCGCGATCCACGCGCCTGTCCGACATGGCGAGGACGCTGCACCGTGCCTACCTGCAAGTGTTCGGCATCCCGGACTATGAACGCTACATGTCGCACATGGCGTCGCATCATCCGGGCGATCCGGTGCTGTCGCGACGTGAGTTCTGCGCCTGGGCGATCGATCGCAAATACGCGCGTAACGGGCCGAGGTGCTGCTAGCGAGTCGTCGCGCTCAAGCCTTTCGCAGGACCGCGTCGCGATCCTGACACCCTCCCGCGACTCCATCGTCGCATGGGCCACGAACTGCGTGTCCAACAGCGAGGCCGACAACCCGCGCAGATTAATGCCGCGTTCGGCGCGCTCCCGAACCAGTTCCGCAACAATGCCTGGCCAATCGGCGCCCGTCACCCGGAGTGCGGGTTGTGTGTGAAATTACTGCTAGCCACATCAGCGAGAAGCAGGTGGGCGAGGTGCTTGACACATTGTTCGATGCCATCAGGCAAGGCGTGGCGCAAGGCGATACGGTCCAAAGCGCGCGGTAGCGCCGCCGACGAACCATTCGACGTTCGACGCGCGCGCCGCATCAGCGGCATGCCGCAGCAGTTCGACGACGAGCGCCGGCAGCAGTCGGCTGTCGAGCAGATCAAGTGGAGAGGAATTGCTCACGTAGCATCCGCGCGGTTTCGATGTTGCGAGAATCGCCTGTCGCGATCAGGTCGGCATAAATCAGCACCGGATGCACGACCGATGGCGGCACGTTCGGCGTCCCGGCAGTGGGCGTAACCGGCGGAATGGGCGCATTCAATACTTTCATCTCGCCGTTCAGATCGAGCCGCAGGCGGGCGTCGATCAGCCATTTGTGCGGTATCGCCTGCTGGCAATAGAGCGTCACCGTTGCCGGCTTCAGATAACCGGTGAGAAGCGCTGCGGCCACATTACCGCCGAACCGGCATGGCTCGCTCTGCGGATCGATGTTGCGCCACCATGCCGGATCTTCGACCCGGCGTTCAGGAAAATCGCCTGTACACGCAACGTGAACATCGAAAAAAATTGAACGATGCGGCGGAAAACCGCTGTGCGGCCGGCGCGCCGCGCCCGACCGCATTCGATCGCACTACGCCCGCACCATGTCATTGACGCCTGGCACTTATGCCGCAGCGCAATCCGCACCGCGACCTGACTTCTGCTGTTCGGGATGGGAAACGCGTATGAGGCTCATCCCTGGATAAATGTGACTTTTTCGAATGTTTGTCCCGCAAATTATTCGCTTGTGGCGTGCTGTGCCGAGGAGAAAAATTCGCTCCA
Source organism: Paraburkholderia sp. SIMBA_030 (assembly GCF_046535245.1). Taxonomy (NCBI): domain Bacteria; kingdom Pseudomonadati; phylum Pseudomonadota; class Betaproteobacteria; order Burkholderiales; family Burkholderiaceae; genus Paraburkholderia; species Paraburkholderia sp. SIMBA_030. The sequence continues at coordinate 178,283 of NZ_JAWRXB010000005.1, read as the reverse complement.
TGCGCCATCGGCATGAAGCTCATAGCCGGAGGTAATGCGCTTTTGCACCACGCCTTTCAGGAGACGACCATGCGACTCGATCGCAATTTTGCTAACGGCCGGTTTATCGAACCTGGCACCGAATCCGCTAGCGACGAGCTCATCGCCGTCTACAACCCGGCAACCGAAGCCGTGATTGCCCACGTCACGGGCGCTTCGAAAGCCGAAGTGATCGCCGCGGCCGACGCCGCAGCCGCCGCGCAAAAAGCGTGGCGCAAGCTGCCCTCGGCCGGGCGCGCGGTCTATCTGCACAAGCTCGCCGATGCGTTGACCGAATGCGCGCCCGTCATCGGCGCGGCGCTGGCGCTGGAGTCGGGCAAGAGCGTTGCCGATGCCACCAACGAAGCGATCTACGCCGGCCAGATCACGCGCTATCACGCCGAATGGGCGCGCCGCATCGAAGGCGAAGTGATTCCGAGCGACACGCCCGACGAAAACCTCGTGCTGCACCGCGAGCCGATCGGCGTGGTCGCGTGCCTGATCCCGTTCAACTATCCGGTCTATACGTTCATGCGCAAGGTGGCGCCCGCGCTGATCGCCGGCAACACGGTGGTGGTCCGCCCGAGCAACAACACGCCGACCTCCGCGTTCGAGATTGCCCGCGCGGTTGAACGCGCAGGTCTGCCCGCAGGCGTGGTCAACATCCTCGCGATGAATCATGCAACCGCCGAAGCGCTCTGCACGCATCCGAAGGTCGGTATGATCACGCTGACAGGCAGTGTCGGCGCGGGCCGCAAGGTGCTCGAATACTGCAAGGCGAACATCGCCAGGCCGTCGCTGGAACTGGGCGGCAAGACGCCCGCGATCATCGAGGCGGATGCCGATCTGGAGAAAGCCGCGCGCGATCTGGTCGCGTCCAAAACCACCCATTGCGGCCAGCTTTGCACGGCGATCGAGCGCGTCTACGTTCAGGAAAGCGTGCATGACCGCTTCGTCGCGCTGCTGAAGAAGCACATGAGCGCCGTGGAGATCGGCGACCGCAGCGAGCAGCCCTCGCTGATGGGCCCGCTCGTCAACGAAGCGTCGCGCCAGTCGATTCACGCGATGGTCGAGCGTGCGCTCGCCGCGGGCGCCACGCTCGAAACCGGCGGCAAGCTGCCGCAAGGCAAGGGTTTCTTCTATCCGCCTACCTTGCTGTCGAACTGCCGGCAGGACATGGAAATCATCCAGGAAGAAACCTTCGGTCCGATCATGCCGGTCGTCAAGTACCGCACGCTCGACGAAGCGCTGGAGATGGCCAACGACCATCAATTCGGTTTGTCGTCGGTGCTCTATACCGAGAACTATCGCAGCGCCATGAAGATCGCCAACGGCATCGAAGCGGGCGAACTGTATGTGAACCGCACGCCGGCCGATCCGTATCAAGGTTTCCACGCGGGCTGGAAGCGTTCGGGCCTCGGTGGCGACGACGGCAAGCACGGCATGCTCGAATTCACGCAGACCCGCCTCGTGGTGATGAAGTACTGATGAACCACCGCGTGCCGGGACTGCAATCAACGGCACGCGCCCCCCGCAGCAACGCGGCAAGCAAGCTAAACCCATAACAAAACCATATTGGAGACCCGGCAAACCGGTAGACCGGCGCTGTGTCTCCCAGGAGCGCTCAAGTGTCATCTCAACCCGTTCGAACTACCGCGTCGCTCGCTTTGAGCGAGCACGAAACCGCACTGCAAAACAGCAAGGCGCAACGCTACCTGCAACTCATGTTGCTGGTGCTGGCAGCCGGTGCTATTTACCCGATTCTGTATCTGCGGCAGGTCTATCAGCCGACGATGCTCGAAGTGTTTCACATCACCGATAGTCAGCTTGGCTATCTGTATTCGTCGCTGGGCACGATTTTTCTGTTGAGTTATCTGCCGAGCGGCTGGCTCGCCGATCGCATCGCGCCGCGCCTGTTGATCTGCTTTTCGCTGATCGCAACCGGCGTGCTGGGCTTGTGGTATTCGACCGCGCCGTCGTTCCAGGTGTTGATGGCGATCTTCGGCGGCTGGGGTTTGTCGACCGGATTGACGTTCTGGGCTGCCGTCATCAAGCGCGTGACGATGATCGCCGGCACGCATGAGCAGGGCCGCTTCTTCGGCTTGCTCGACGGCGGACGCGGGTTGATCGAAGCGATGCTCGCGACCGTCGCGATCACGCTGTTCGCGTGGTTCACGCAGACCAAAGGCGAGCCGGTTGCGGCCGGTTTCAAGCTGGTCGTCTACCTGTACGCGTTTCTTTGCATCGCGCTTGGCGTCGTTCTCGCGCTGGTCAAAGACCCGCAAGGCGCCGCCGTCACCCATCGCGCCGCGCGCAAACGCAGCAACGTGCTGGTCGATCTAAAAACGCTCGCAACGATTCCCGAGTTATGGCTTATCGCCGCAATCGTGTTCTGCGGCTATCAGGTGTTCTGGGCGACCTACAGTTTCTCCGCGTATCTGCATGAAGGCGAGATCGGTTTGACGGTGGTGATGGCCGGCACGATCACCACGCTCAAGCTGTGGATGCGGCCGATCGGCGGCATCGGCGGCGGCTTTCTCGGCGACCGTTATTCGAAGGTGTCGGTGCTGGTGATCGCGCTCTTTCTCGCGGCGTTGTCGCTGCTCGGCCTGATGGCGGCGCCGCGTATTTCCAGCCACGTGCTGCTGGTGTTCCTCGTGCTGTTCATCGGCATTCTGACGTACGCGATTCGCGGCCTGTACTGGTCGCTGCTGGATCGCTGCAACATTCCCGTCGAAACGATGGGCCTTGCGATCGGCCTGATCTCCGTGCTCGGTTATTCGCCGGACGTGTTCCTGCCGCTGATCAACGGCTATCTGACGCAGAACTTCCCGGGCGTCTTCGGTTACCAGCTTTACTTCGGCTATGTGGCCGGAATGGCGGCGCTCGGCGGCTTCGCCGGCTTGGCGCTGAGAAACATGTTCAACAGGAAAGAGGGTGCGTAAATGAAAGTTGTCTCGCTCGAAACGCATATCGTTGCCGTACCGCCGCCGCATCTCGGCGGCATGTACTGGATTTTCGTCAAACTGAAGACCGACTGCGGTATTGAAGGCGTCGGCGAAATCTATTCGGCGACGTTCCATCCGAAGGCGATGGCCCACATCATCGACGATGTATTCGGCCGCTATCTGCTCGACAAGGATCCGCACCATATCGAGCGGCTCTGGCGCGAAGCGTATTCGAGCGGCTTCACGCAACGCCCCGATCTGACGATGATGGGCGTGGTGAGCGGGCTGGAAATGGCATGCTGGGACATCATCGGCAAGGCCGCGAACAAGCCGGTCTACGAACTGCTCGGCGGGATGGTGAACCAGCGTCTGCGCTCGTACACCTATCTCTATCCGAAGAACGGCCGCGGCGAATACGACTACGACGATCCCGACCTCGCTGCCGAATGCGCCGCCGAGAACGTGAAGCGCGGCTTCACCGCGGTGAAGTTCGATCCGGCCGGGCCGTACACGGCGTACTCGGGGCATCAGCTGTCGATGGAAGTGCTCGACCGTTGCGAAACCTTCTGCCGCAAGGTGCGCGAAGCGGTCGGCAGCAAGGCCGATCTGCTGTTCGGCACGCATGGGCAGATGGTGCCGTCCTCCGCGATCAGGCTTGCGAGGCGCCTCGAAAAATACGATCCGCTGTGGTTCGAAGAACCGGTGCCGCCGGGCCAGGAGGGCGCAATGGCGCAAGTCGCGCGGCACACCAGCATTCCGATTGCCGCCGGCGAGCGCCTCACCACCAAGTACGAATTCTTCAAGCTGCTCGAAGCGGGCGCGGCGTCGATCTTGCAATTGAACGTGGCGCGCGTGGGTGGTTTGCTCGAAGCGAAGAAAATCGCGTCGCTCGCCGAGGTGTATTACGCGCAGATCGCGCCGCATCTGTACAACGGGCCAATCGGCGCGGCGGCCAGTATCCAACTGGCGACCTGCACGCCGAACTTCCTGATTCAGGAAAGCATCGGTACGTGGGACGGTTTCCATGCGGCGGTATTGAAGAAGCCGATTCAATGGGAAGACGGCTACATCATTCCGTCGCAGGAACCGGGTCTCGGCGTCGAACTGAACATGGAAGTGCTCAGGCAGCACACGCCGTACACCGGCGAGCGTCTGCATCTGCAGATGGCCGCTCAGCCGGCCGACGTGAAAGACCTCGCGCCGGCCAGGGGTTGAACTAGGGTTGAAGCCGGGTACAGCCTTTTATACGCATTCACTGGATTGAGCGCCGTCTGGCGACATAGAGCATGAACTACGATTACATCATCGTCGGCGCGGGTTCGGCGGGCTGCATACTCGCCAATCGCCTGTCGACGTCGGGCCGATATTCGGTGCTGCTGCTCGAAGCCGGCGGCAAGGACAGTTCCTTCTGGTTCAAGATTCCGGTCGGCTTCACCAGGACGTACTACAACGAAACCTATAACTGGATGTACTACAGCGAGCCCGAAAAGGAACTCGACAACCGGCCGATCTATTGCCCGCGCGGCAAGGTGCAGGGCGGCTCGGGGTCGATCAACGCGATGATCTACGTGCGCGGCCAGCCGCACGATTTCGACGACTGGGCCGCGGCGGGCAATCACGGTTGGGCGTTTCGCGACGTGCTGCCGTATTTCCGCAAGCTCGAATCGCATCCGCTCGGTAACACCGACTATCACGGCGCTGACGGCCCGATCCGCATCTCGCCGATGAAAGATGCGGTGCATACGATCTGCCACGTGTTCCTTAAAGGCTGCGACCAGGCCGGCTACCAGCGCAGCGACGACTTCAACGGCGCGCGGTTCGAAGGCGCGGGTATTTACGACGTGAATACGCGCAACGGGCAGCGCTCGTCGAGCAGCTTCGAGTATCTGCATCCGGTGCTCACGCGCAAGAACCTGACGGTCGAGCGCGAAGTACTGGCAAGCCGCGTGCTTTTCGACGGCAACCAGCGGGCGATCGGCGTGAGCGTCACGCAGAACGGCGCCACGCGGCAGTTCATGGCCAATCGCGAGGTGATCCTGTCGGCGGGCGCCGTGGATACGCCGAAGCTGCTGCAACTCTCGGGCGTTGGCGACAGCGCCTTGCTGGCGAAGCACCGCATTACGCTGGTCAAGGATCTGCCCGCCGTCGGCCAGAATCTGCAAGACCATTTGTGCGTGAGCTTCTACTATCGCGCCAACATGAAGACACTGAACGACGAGATGCGTCCATTGCTCGGCAAGCTCAAGCTCGGCTTGCAGTATCTGTTGACACGCAAGGGACCGCTGGCGATGAGCGTGAACCAGTCGGGCGGTTTCTTCAAAGGCAACGAGCATGAGACCCAGCCGAATTTGCAGTTGTACTTCAATCCGCTGTCGTACCGGATTCCGAAGAGCAACAAGGCGAGTCTCGAACCCGAGCCTTATTCGGGCTTTCTGCTGGCGTTCAATCCTTGCCGGCCGACCAGCCGCGGCTCGATCGAGATCGCGTCGAATCGCGCTGAAGACGCCGCGAAAATCCGCATCAACGCGCTGACCACCGAAAAAGACATCGACGAAGTGATCCAGGGTTGCGAACTGGTGCGCAAGGTGATGAGCTCGCCGGCATTGAAGACGATCACGGTGGAGGAACTCTCGCCCGGGCCGCGGGTGAATACCCGCGAAGGCTTCCTGCAATACTTCCGCGAGCAGTCGGGCTCGATCTATCACCTGTGCGGCTCGTGTGCGATGGGCGACGATCCGCGCACGTCGGTGGTCGATGCGCGCTTGCGGGTACATGGTATCGCCGGGCTGCGCGTGGTCGATGCGTCGATTTTTCCGAACATCACGTCCGGCAACATCAACGCGCCGACGATGATGGTGGCCGAGAAGGGCGCCGAGATGATTCTCGAAGACGCGCAAAGCGACGCGGCCTCAAGTCAACGCGCATCAACGCACGTCAACGCAATCCCCCAACTCAAAGCGCGTCACCCAACTGCGCTGACGCCGACGAATCGAGTGCCCGCTCGCTGAGCCAGATCTCCTGCTGCAACCAGTCGCGAAACAGCGCGACGTGCGGCAGTTCGTCCTGGCCGGTGCGCGTGACGAACCAGTACGACTGATGCCCGTCGACATGCACGTTCAGCACCTGCACCAGCTGTCCCTCGGCCAGTTCGCGCGCGATCATGTGACGATCGGCGATCGTCACGCCGAGCCCGTCGGTCGCGGCGCGAATCGCGTGATCGAGCAGGTCGAATTCGTAGCCGCCACGTGTGTCGACATTGTCGATGCCGGCGGCCTTCAGCCAATGCTGCCACGTCAGGTAGCGCTGGTCGGCGCTCGCGAGCACGTGCAACAGCGTGAACTGATTCAGATCGATCGCCGCGCGGCCGGCCTGGCGCGCCAGCAACGCGGGCGCACAAACCGCGATGTGCCGCTCGTTCATCAGCAGACGGTTGTCGAAACCCTCCCACTCGCCATTGCCGAATCGGATCGCGCAGTCGAGCACGCCCGACTCGGCCAGATTGTCGTCGACCCGGGTCGACAGGCTCAATTCCAGATGCGGATGCGTGTCACGCAGACGCCCCAGCCGCGGCATCAGCCAGCGGCTCGTAAAAGTGGGCGGCGCGTTGAGGCGCAATCGATTGCGGTGGGTTTTTTCCTGCAGGCTGCGCACCGTCAGTTCGATCCGGTCGAACGATTGCTGCAAGGCCTGCAGCAGGACGCGCCCGGCGGCGGACAGTTCAAGGTGGTGATGGTGGCGCAGCAATAGTGTCTCGCCGAGCTGCGCCTCCAATTGCCGTACCTGCCGGCTGACGGCGCTTTGCGTGACGTTCAGCCACTCGGCGGCGCGCGTGAAGCTGCCTGTGCGGCCAGCGACTTCGAAGGCTTTGAGCGCGTTCAGCGCGGGCATTTTACGTTTCAAGGCTGTCTCGACTCGATTGCGCGATTGCGGAAAACCGCTGGCTATTCTACGTGCTCGCCGCGCCGGCGCCGCACCAACGTCGTGCAATTTCGTGGTGGCCTCGCACCAGTCGCGGGACGCCGCCGCGTGTCGTTCGTACGATGTCGCACAGAGTTAGCGAAGTTCGAATACTAGGCTCCGGTACTAGAGAAAGACTTGGCAGGACCGCTTGCCGAGGTAGCGCCGGGCAGCGGCTCGTCCGGTTGGATTTCTCTCAACGAAACGAAATTTGTGCGGCGGGTCCTGGTCAGGATGGCGCTCGCCCGCGCAAAACGGGGAGCTTTTAATGTATCGATCGGATTTGCTCGACGCTTCTTCCAGCGCCGCACCGCGCCTGCCCATCTACGGCATCCAGCCGGATCGTGCGGCGGCATCGCAGATGACGGCGTTCACGCGCGCGCTCGAGGCTCATACCGGCCGCATCTTCGCAAACTATGAGGCGCTGCACGATTTCTCGGTGCGGGACTACCGGACCTTCTGGTCGTTCCTGTTGCAGTGGTCGCAAGGCGTGGACTGGTCGGGCTGCACCGAGCCGGTGTGCGTGGGCGATGACTGTGAGCATGCGCGTTTCTTCCCGCAGGTGCGCCTGAATTATGCGCACGCGCTGCTGAGCCTCGCGATTGCGCCGGCGCAAGCACCGGCGCTCACGGCCTGTCACGCGGACGGCCGCAAACTGCGCCTGAACCGCGGCGAACTGCGCGAACGCGTTGCGCGTCTGGCCGATGCGTTGTCGGCGTTGGGATTGGGCGAGGGCGACCGGGTGATCGCCGTGATGCGCAACGACGCCGCCGCGATCGTGACCGCGCTGGCCGTCACCGCGCTGGGCGCTACGCTATCGACCATTGCGCCGGACATGAGCGTCGAGACCATGCTTGAGCGTTTCGCGCTGCTCGAACCACGGCTCCTGTTCGCGCATACCGCCGCGCAACCGTTCGATACCGGCACGCCGGTGCAGACGAATGTCGTCGCGCTGGCCGCTGCGTTGCCGTCGCTGCAAGGCATTGTCGCGCTCGATGGCGGCGGCTTGCCGGGCACTGTCGAGCCGGCTGTGTATGCGGTGGATGAACTGATCGCGAGCGGCGACGCAACCCGCTTCGTCTGGCGGCAATTTCCGTTCGACCAGCCGCTCTTTATCATGTTTTCGTCGGGCACCACGGGCAAGCCGAAATGCATCATGCACGGCGCCGGCGGCGTGTTGCTCGAACATCTGAAGGAACACCGCTTGCACAGCGACCTGCGGCCAGGCGACCGGCTGTTCTTTCACACCAGTTGCGCATGGATGATGTGGAACTGGCAATTGTCGGCGTTGGCGTCGGGCGTCGAGATCGTCACGTACGACGGTCCGATTTCGACGGTCGACACACTTTGGCGTCTCGTGGCCGATGAGCGCGTCACCGTGTTCGGCACCAGCCCCGCGTACCTGAAAATGAGCGAGGAGGCCGGACTCGCGCCAGGCAAGCAGTTCGATCTGGGGGCATTGCGGGCGATGATGTCGACCGGTGCGGTGCTGTACGACGCGCAATTCGCCTGGGTGCGCGATCACGTCAAGCCGCTGCCGTTGCAATCGATCTCCGGCGGCACCGACATTCTCGGTTGCTTTGTGCTGGGCAACCCGAACCTGCCGGTCTACGCGGGCGAAGCGCAATGCAAGAGTCTCGGGCTGGACGTTCAGTCATGGGAGCGGGGCAAGCGCACGGACGGTGCCGGCCAACTGGTCTGCACGAATCCGTTTCCGTCGCGTCCGCTCGGTTTCTTCGGCGACGACGGCACGCGCTTTCACGCTGCCTATTTCGCCGACAACCCGGGCGTCTGGACTCACGGCGACCTTGTCGAGATTTTGCGGGAAGGCTCCGTGCGTCTGCATGGCCGCTCGGACGGCCTGTTGAACGTGCGCGGCATCAACGTCGGCCCGGGGGAGATTTACCGGGTACTGAACGACATCCCCGAGATTCGCGAGGCAATGGTCGTGCAGCAGCAAGCGTGCGTCGCGCCGGCAAGCGATTCTGCGGCTGCGGCCATTGAACCGCGCGTGGTGTTGTTACTGGTGTTGCGCGACGGTTGCGTGCTGAACGGCACCCTGGCCGCGCGCGTGCGACGCGACCTCGCGCGGCGCGCATCGCCCGCGCATGTGCCGGACCGCATCATTGCCGTGGACGCATTGCCGGTCACGCACAATGGCAAGCTGTCCGAAGCGGCGGCGCGCCATGCGGTCAACGGCTTACCGGCCAGCAACGCCGCTGCGCTGCGCAACCCAGCCTGCCTCGACGCGATCCGCAATCATCCTGCACTGAACCTTGCGACGCGCGAGATTCCGCCGCCGGGCGAGACGCGCGAATCGCTGGAAAGGCATTTACAGGCGCATTGGGAGCGACTATTCGATTTCGCGCCGATTGGCCGCGACGACAACTTCTTCGAGCTGGGCGGCCACTCGCTGCTTGGCGCGCGGATGCTGGCGGAGCTACGCAGGACGACGGGCCGCGCGATACCGCTGGCGACCTTGATGATCGCGCCGACGATCGCGCGCCTTGCCGCCACCATCGACGCCAGTGCGCAGCAACACGCCGCGTCGCCGATCCTTGTGCAGGTGCGCGCCGGGGAGGGCACACCGATCTTTCTCGCGCACAGCGTAAGTGGTTCGGTGATGGAGTGTTTGACGCTGGTGAACGCGCTGCGCAGTCCGCGTCCGGTGTATGGCCTGCAGGCGCACGGCCTGGACGGCGAACGGCCGGCCCATCGACGCATCGAGGAGATGGCGGCCAGCTACGTCGAACAAATGCGCCTCGTGCAGCCGAGCGGCCCTTACGCGGTAGCGGGCTTCTCATTCGGCGGGCTGGTGGCATTCGAGATTGCGCAGCAACTGCGGCGCGCGGGCGAGCGAATCGAGTTGCTGTGTTTGCTCGACACCTACGTGCACGAAGATTTTCTGCCGCTGAGCGTACGGGTGCGGCGCCGCTGGCGCCTGGTCGGCGGCCAATGGCGCAAGCTCCGCGAGGTACCGGCTCCCCAACTACCGGGCTATCTGGCTGCCAGACTGATGAGCGTAACCGACATCATGCGTCGCCGAACGGGACGCAGCGTGCGCCGTCCCGACCCATTCACGGCGACGTTGCCACCGACGTTGCGGCGCATCCGCGAGATGATGGGTGCCGCGATGATGATGTACCGCCCGCGTCCATACGATGCGGGGCCGATCATTTATCTACGCGCGGCGATAGTGGAGCGGGAGCGGGGTGACCCCATGCCGCTATGGCGAAGGATTGCGCGCGCCGGCCTGGTGGTAGCGGACGTTTCCGGGGGCCACGGCGACATGATCGTGGAGCCGAACGTCCAACGCGTCGCGGCACTGCTGGACGAAAGACTGGAGAGTCTGTAAAAAACGGGCGATAAAAAAGTCCCGCCCAGCATCATTGGCACGCGCACTTCGATCAGGACGAGGGTAACGTGTGGTTGCGCAATCTGATTTCGTGGATTCCCTGCCAAGGAGGCTCGTTCAAATGGACAACGTTGCTCTCGCATGCGTGGTAGTTCTGGGGCTACTACTGTTCGGCCTCGGATTGTCCGTCTCGGCGATGCGTTTTCGCAAAGGCACCGGCTCGGGCTGCGAGTCGGACCCCACGAACCGGCTGCACATGCTCGTGCGAGCTCATGCCAACACGGCCGAATACGCGCCGTTCCTCGCGTTGCTGTTTCTCTATCTTGGCGCGCGATCGCCTTCGACGGCGACGGTGTCGCTGATCGTCGCGGCAACCGTGTGCCGCTGTTTGCTCGTCGTCGGACTGATCGCATGGCCAACGATGGCAAAACCCAACCCTTTCCGGTTCGTCGGCGCACTTGGGACCTACCTGACCGGTGTGGCGCTATGTGCGATGCTGCTGCATTGAGATGCGCCAGGCTAGCCGTTTTCGGGCAGGGGCGAAACCGCAACGCACCCGCCACTTCAAACAAAATCCGATTGTTCGGCTCACCCGACGTATCTATTCGTCTTCAGCCGCTTTATCCATCCGGCTTACCTGCCTACATTGTGCCCTGTGACAGCGCCATCGCATGTCCCGCTTTATCGACGTCGGCCCCGCGAATCTTCGCGGCAGCACGTCGGCGCACACCCACTTCACAGGAAACGATCATGAGCAAGCTCACAGGTAAAGTTGCAGTAGTGACAGGCGCATCGAAAGGTATCGGCGCCGCTATCGCCAAGGCGCTCGCGGCGCAAGGCGCCTCGGTGGTGGTCAACTATGCGTCCAGCAAGACCGGCGCGGACGCGGTGGTCGCCGCGATCACCGCGGCGGGTGGCAAGGCGGTTGCCGTAGCGGGCGACGTGTCGAAAGCAGCGGATGCGCAAGGCATCATCGATGCGGCGGTCGAAACGTACGGACGCCTCGATATCCTCGTCAACAACTCTGGCGTCTATGAATTCGCGCCGATTGAGGCGATCACTGAAGAGCACTTCCATAAGCACTTCAATGTGAACGTGCTGGGTCTGCTATTGGTCACGCAAGCGGCGGCGAAACGTCTGGGCGAAGGCGGCAGCATCGTCAATATCGGCTCGCTGGTCAGCCGCATCACGCCGGCGGGTAGCGCGGTTTACACCGCCACGAAGGCTGCGGTCGACGGCATTACCGGCGCGCTCGCCCGGGAACTCGGGCCGAGGAAGATTCGCGTCAACTCGGTGAATCCGGGCATGGTCGCCACCGAAGGCACGCAGAGCGCCGGCTTTGTCGGTTCCGACTTCGAGACGTGGGCCGTCAGCCAGACACCGCTCGGACGGATCGGGCAGCCTGAAGATATCGCGGGCGTCGCCGTGTTCCTGGCATCGGACGACTCGCGCTGGATGACCGGCGAGAGCCTGCTGGCTAGCGGCGGATCGCGTTAAGACGTTTCCCCCTCAACTCGCGATCAGCTTCAATCCTGCGGGCAGCGACTCGCCGAACACGCGGCCTTCATCGGCGTTATCGAGCTCGACCGTCTCGCTGACCATGGTGATCCACGCACGCGGCGCGTTGAGCGCTTCGAGCCTGCGCACCACCGTGTTGCGCAATGGCTCGGGCAGGTCGCGCGAGCGGTCGCCGGTCATGCGGGCGATCTGCACGGCGGCGAACGCCGCGGGATCGATCTTCTTCCAGTCGAGCGCAAGAATCGTGTTCAGCCAAAGTGCCGCGATGTCGGGCGGCACGACGCCATGCGCGCTGCCGTAGAACGGCCGCCGTGCACCGATTCGGCCGACCGCCCACCAGCTCTGATGGTTTTCGGCGGGTTTCTTCAGCCGCGTCAACACGGATTCGCCAAGTTCGATCTTGCGCTCCACCGGGATGCGTTCGAGCGACGCACTCAGGCGGACCATGTCGGTGAAGCCCGTTTTCGACACGTCGAACGGCAGCTTGTGACGCGATTGAGCGGCCTTCTGCAGATACGCCATCGCATCGAGCACGCGAAGCTGCGCGCCCTCGTCGAGGCCGCCCGCCGCGCGGCGCCATAGCGTCCACCATTCCGACCAGACCTGGCTGTCGTTGACGTACTGAATGCCGTCGTCGAAGAGCGACCAGAGTTGCTCGACACGCCATTCGTCGAGCGGGTAGCCGAAGCCCGGCCGCACACAGTAGCCGGCGAGATTCAGCCACAGGCGTTCGTGATCCGCCGAACGCCGCCGGCGGCGCGCGCGTTCCCACAGCGCGCCGAACAGTTCGCGCAGCAGGGCGCTGTTCCAGCGCTCGCGCGGTCCCAGCAGTTGTTCGAGTTGTGCGCGCAGCCGTTTGACTTCCTTCGGGCCGACGTCTTGCGAGCGGGCGCCGAAGGTGCGGTCGATCTGTTCGATCGCAACGCCCAGCGCCGCATGCGGGGTCTGTGCAGAATCGGCCGGCAACGTCACTTGCGCGTCTTCACGGCGTAACTGGAATTCGAGCAGCCAGCGCTGCGCGGGGTTGTCGATCTCGATGCAGTGCACCTCGAGCGTGCCGACTTCGGTCAGCGACGTGGCGATCCGCACCGGCGATTCGCGCGCGGTGCCGGTGCCACGCGGTTGCACGATCGTCGCGATCGGCGGCAGACGGACGAAGTCGCCGCTTGCGAGATCGGCGAGTTCGCCGGGCCGATACACCGTGTCCGCGATCGAAGAAACCAGATGGAAGCGCACCGGATGTCCGAGGCGCAGCGCGAAAGTGCGGTCCTCGATCAGGATCTCGTGGCCTTCTTCCGTGCCGCGCGGCAGCAGGCAGATGCCGCGCGGCGAAGGCTCGCCGTTTTGCTCGCCGTTGCCATTGCCATCGCCATCGCCGGTTTCATCGAGCACGAGAAAGTAGCTGCGTGGCGAGCCGCCGCCGATTTTCGGCGCCTGGCCCGCGCGGGCGAGCGCATAGGCAACCGCGCCACGGGCGACGGCCACGTCGGGGTTGTCGTTATGCAGTACGTTGAGCGGCTCGCCGCGCCAGTCGTTCAAGGTGCTGGCGAGCCGTTGCGTCAACGCTTCGGCGCGGAACACGCCGCCGTTCAGCAACAGCGTGTCGGGCATCGGCAAAGGCCCGCTGTCTGTAGCGTTACCTTCGGCCGTAGCAGGCGAACCCAGCGCTTTGCGCGACTGCGCGGCGAAGCGGCTCAGGAACGCCGCGATATGCCGCGTGATCGCGGCGTCGGTCGCATAGGGCAGGCCGAACTCGACGATCGCGCCGCGTGGACGTCCCGGCCGCTCGCTCGACTTCACCGCCGGAAAGAAGCCGTCGACGATGATCTGCTCGACCTCTGCGCGCGTCACCTGCGCCGTGCGCGCACCGCCGATCAGCTTCGAGCCGGCGCCGAGCAGCGTGATGGACACCGAGTCGGGCGCTTCCCGGCCGAGCAGTTGCTCTTTCGCGCCGCGGCACCGCTCGACCAGTTGCGACAGGCTGGCCGCCGACAGACGCGTGCGCTCGCTGCCGGCGTGAGGCAAACGCGCCTCGACCAGATGCGCGAGCGCGAGGTCCATATTGTCGCCGCCGAGCATCAGATGATTGCCCACGCCGATGCGCGTCAGTTCAGGCTCGCCGTCGCGCGTTTGCACGTTCCGCACGTTTCGCACGTTTCGCACTTCGATCAGCGTGAGGTCGGTCGTACCGCCGCCTACGTCGCAAATCAGCACGAGGCGTGTGTCCGCCAGTTCAGTCGACAGGCGCTCGCGATGATGAAACAGCCAGTCGTAGAACGCCGCCTGCGGCTCTTCCAGCAGCCGCAACGCGGGCAGGCCGGCGAGACGCGCCGCTTCCACCGTCAACGCTCGCGCGCCTTCGTCGAAAGAAGCGGGCACAGTGAGCACGACGTCCTGATCTTCGAGACGCGCGTCAGGAAAGCGCTGGTTCCAGGCCGCGCGCGCATGCGCCAGGTAGCTCGCGCTGGCTTCGACCGGCGAGACCTTGCGGACCTCGTCGGCGGCGCCCCAAGGCAGAATCGGCGCGACCCGGTCGACCGACGCGTGCGACAACCAGCTCTTCGCGCTCGTCACCAGCCGTCCCGGCACCTGGCCGCCGAGCGTGCGCGCGAGCCGGCCGATCACGACCGGCTGGGTTTGTGAATCGTCGGCGGCACGCGTTGCCTCATGCCAGGGCAATTGCAAGTCGCCCGCGCTCAGTTCGCCGGCCGCCGCGTGATACCGCACCGACGGCAGCAACGGCCGCGCGGCGACCTCGCCGGGACTCACCAGCTGATCGATCTCGAAGACGCGAATGTCCGAGGTGCCCGCCTCGGCATAGGCGAGCACCGTGTTGCTCGTGCCGAGATCAATCCCGACGCTGTATCGCTTCACGTTTGAAACCGCCCACTCATGCACTGGCGCTGCCGCGCACGTCGAACTCGACTTTCCAGCGCTCATCGGTGCCGCGCGGCATGGCTTCGAGCTCGAGCGTGCCGGCTTCGGTGACGCGCGCATGCAGTTTCACCGGCACGACTTCGCCGGCGGTGCGGCCGGCGGCTGGCAGCGATGCCTCTATTTCCTCCAGTTCCTGCAATTCCTCGGGCCCCCAGAAGTCGAGCAGCGTGCCGACCTGATCCTGGCGACGCACCGACGATCCGAAGAAGCGGAAGTGCACCGGCTCGCCGACCACGAGGCCGAACTCCTGCGCCGGCAACTCGGCCGCGGTGCCTTCCTCCATGCCGAACGGCGCGACGCACAGTGCCTGTATCGGCGGTTCGAGGCCGGGCACGGCGGGCATCGCCGATTCGATTGCGATGTAGTACGCGCGCGCCGTGCCGCCACGAATGCGCACGCCTTTGCCACGTCGCACATAGCCGTAGTAAGCGGCGCCGCGTGCGACGGCGAGATCGAGATCGGCGCCTTCGAGCAGCCGCGCCAGGGTCGCACCTTCCGCCGCAAGCCAGCCATTGAGCGTGCCGAGGATGCGCTCCACCAGCAACGGCGACTTGAACACGCCGCCGTTGAACAGCACCGCGGTCGGATGCAGGAAGCTTGCGCCTTGCGCCGTTGCGTTGGCGTCCATTTCGCGCAAGCCTTCGAGTTCGGCAAGCGCGCCCACCTGACGGCCGAGAAAAGCCGCGAGATGCCGCGTGATGCCGGCGTCCTGTGCGTAGGGCAGGCCGAGTTGCGTCAGGCCCGCGCGCGCGCGGCTCACCGGACGGGCCGCGCTGTCCACTTGCGGGAAGAAGCCTTCGAGGATCGTCTGGGTCAACTCGGTCCGCGTCAGCTCCGTGCGGATCGAACCGCCGATCAGCTTCGAGCCGCGGCTCGGCACGACGAGCGGCACGGTGTCGGTCGACGGGTCGCTGAGCAGCGTTTCCTTCGCCGCGCGGCATGCGTAGGTGAGGGCGCGCAGTTGCCACGCGTCGGCCTGGGTGCCAAGCGCTGCGAGCCTGCGTGCGACCACGTGGGCGAGCGCGAGATCCATGTTGTCGCCGCCGAGCAGAATGTGTTCGCCGACCGCGACGCGATGCAGTTCGAGGTTGCCTTCGCGCTCGATCACGGCGATCAGCGAGAGGTCGGTAGTGCCGCCGCCGACGTCGACCACGAGGATGATGTCGCCAGGCTTGACCTGCTTGCGCCACTGGCCGCCGCTTTTCTGAATCCAGCTATACAGAGCGGCCTGCGGTTCTTCCAGCAGCGTCATGCGGCCGTAGCCGGCGGCCTCGGCGGCTTCGGCGGTGAGCTCGCGCGCGGCCGGGTCGAACGACGCCGGGATCGTCACGGTGATGTCCTGCTGGCTGAACGGCGCGTCCGGGTGGGCGTGGTCCCAGGCTTCGCGCAGATGCGTCAGGTAACGCACCGAGCTTTCGAGCGGCGAAACGCGCGCGACTTCGGGCGGCGCGTCGTTGGGCAGAATCGCCGCGCGCCGGTCGACGCCTGGATGGCACAGCCAGCTTTTCGCGCTCGACACGAGCCGGATCGGCGTGGCCGCGCCGCGGCTGCGCGCGAATTCGCCGACCGCGAATTCGCGCTGGCCGGTCCACGGCAGATAGAGGTCGCCCGAGGCCAGTTCGTCCGGGTGCGGCAGGTAGAGAAACGAGGGCAGCAGATCGAGGTTGTCGATCGCGCCCGGTCCGATAAGTTGCGTGATCGGCAAAACGCTTTGAGCGGTTTTCTCGCCGTCGCTGGCAGTGCAGTCGACGTAGGACAGCGCGCAGTGCGTGGTGCCCAGGTCGATACCGATCGAGTAGCGTGCGTCGCTCATAGCTCCACCTCGGCTGGTGCGATTACGCGGGCGTTATGGCTGTCGGTCAGCTTCGGCAGACGGACTTCGTCGACGCGCCAGCCACGGTGGCTGACGCTGCCATTGAACGGCGCCTTGCCGACGACATTGCCGGTCAACCGGATCGCGGTGGCGTCGAAGCCCTCGGCGAGCGTCACGCGGCTGCCTTCGGCTTCGTCGCGTACCGGACGGATCGTGAAATGCTCGCGCAGTGTCGCGCGGCAGCCGTCGTGCACGAGGCGGGCGGCGGCGCCGATGTCGGCGTCGCTATAGCCCTTGATGTCTTCTTCGACGAAATCGATGAAGCGCGCGTCGCGTTGCAGCAGGCCGAGCAACTGGAGCGCGGCGTCCGGGCTCGCTTCCTTCAGCGTGGGCGCGGCGGGCTGTGGCGCGGGAACGGGCGCAGGCGCAGATGCAGATGCGGGTGCAGGCGCTGCACCAGCGGCAACGCCGCCGCCGTTGCGCAGGCGCAGGACCCCGGCGGCGAACTCGCCATCGCCGAGGATGCGGAAAAAGGTGCTGACGGCAAGGGAAATCCTGCCGAGGAAAGACGGGTTCGAATCGGTCATAAATGCTCCTGATGGGCTCTGTTAAAGGACGAGCCATCCTGTTGCCGCGTCGCGTGCGACGGGCCTTGGGCCGTCGTCATGCGTCTCGCGAAGGTCGACGGCCCAAGGCCCGCCGACGTCTGATTCTGCAGATTCTGCGGCGCTGTTGGGGCGCACAAACCCGTATTTTGCCTTGTGCGGCGCGGGAAGCGAATTTTAGCGGTGAATGGGTGGCAATCTGGTGGCGGTTTCGCGCGGGCTCGCCGCCGGGCTGGCCGCCGCCACGCGGGACGGCGAGTTGCCGCACGGTTCATGGCGGTGGTGGCTGGCGAACGCGGCAACCGTCACACCGAATTCGCAATGTACTCACGCAGCCACTGATGCGCGGGGTCGCGATGGGAGCGCTCATGCCAGAGCATGGCCATCTCGTAGCCGGGTACCTCGACGGGTGGCTCGACCACCCGCAGCACGCCGGTGTTGCGGACCAGGCGCGAAGGCAACATCGCCACGAGGTCCGTGCTCGCGAGGACCGACATCAGGAACAGGAAGTGCGGAACGGAGAGCACAACCCGGCGCGCGAGCCCTGCCTGCGCGAGCACTTCATCCGTGATGCCGCGAAATCCCCCGCCGTCCGGCGAGACGATCACGTGATCGAGATCGCAGAATTGCGCAAGCGTGGGCCGGCGCTTCAAACGCGGGTGACCTGCGCGGCCGGCTAGAACATACCGCTCCGTGAAGAGCACCCGCCGACGCATCCCGGACGGCGCCCCCTCGCTGGTATGGAGGGCAAGATCGATCTCCCCCTGTTCCGCTTGCCTCGCGACGCGCGACGGAAAAAGTTCCAGAACCGCCAGCCGGCTGCCCGGCGCTGCCGAGCGCAAGCCTGCCAAAGCCGGCAGCAGGACCGTCAATTCGCCGTAGTCGGCAGCGGCAACGCGCCACGTATGACCGGCCTCGGCCGGATCAAAAGGACTCGCGGGCGACACCGCGCGCTCGAGTGCATCGAGTGCCTGCCGCAAAGGTTCGCGTAATGCCTCGGCTCTCGCGGTGGGCCGCATTCCTCGTGGCCCGGGTAGCAACAGCGGGTCTCCAAAGACGTCCCTCAGCCTGGCGAGATGAACGCTTACCGATGGTTGAGAGAAGTGCAGCCGTTGTGCCGCGCGAGTCACATTATGTTCGGAGAGCAAAACATCAAGTGTGACCAGCAGGTTGAGGTCTAGCCTTCTAAGATTATTCATCTTAATACCTGAGATATCGGAAATTCATTTCCAATATACCTGATGAAAACCTATCCTGCCGTCTTCTAGCAGTGGAGGCCCAGTCATGAATGTTCTTCTCGTCTATGCTCATCCCGAACCCAGGTCATTGAATGGCTCGCTCAAGGACTTTTCGGTCAAACGCCTTGAGGATGCGGGACACGTGGTCCAGGTTTCAGACCTTTATGCAATGAAGTGGAAAGCATCGCTCGATGCGCACGACAGCATCGACACGCAGGTCCGTCGATCCGATCGGCGCTTTGATCCAGCCCTCGACTCGAAGCACGCGTTCGAAAATGGTCTGCAGAGCCTGGACATCGCACTCGAACAGGAGAAGCTGATGTGGGCAGATGCGCTCATCCTGCAGTTTCCGCTGTGGTGGTTCTCGATGCCGGCGATCCTCAAAGGCTGGGTGGAACGCGTCTATGCATATGGTTTCGCGTATGGCGTAGGGGAACACTCCGATGCGCGCTGGGGCGACCGCTACGGAGAAGGCACATTGGCAGGAAAACGGGCGATGCTGATCGTCACGGCGGGCGGATGGGAGTCGCATTACGGCTCGCGAGGTATCAATGGCCCAATGGACGATATTTTGTTCCCCATCCAGCATGGGATTCTGTATTACCCTGGTTTCGACGTCTTGCCGCCGTACGTGATCTATCGAACAGGCCGAATTGACGAAGCAAAATTTTCAGGGATTTGCGACTCGCTCGGCCAGCGCCTTGACGAGCTTTGGCAGACC
Organism: Paraburkholderia sp. SIMBA_030; assembly: GCF_046535245.1. NCBI lineage: Bacteria > Pseudomonadati > Pseudomonadota > Betaproteobacteria > Burkholderiales > Burkholderiaceae > Paraburkholderia > Paraburkholderia sp. SIMBA_030. Next base: position 159,173 of record NZ_JAWRXB010000005.1, on the reverse strand, counting down.
GCGCCGATACCTTTTCGCGCGCAGAATGCCGGAGAGTACGACATTCCGGCGCTCACATTGCGCAGCGATATTTCTCCTGAGCAGTCCGGCTTCGCTGCACACATCGCGTAGCAATTGTGGAGCGGGGGTTGATTCTCAGCCTGTTTATTCTGAACTCGATATGAGTTCGCGGATCAGTGCAATTCGAGCCACAGCGGCTGATGATCGGACGAGCGGCTATTCTGGTCCACATCGCAACTCGCAATGCGCGGCTTCAGATCCTCGGTGACAAAAATAAAATCGCATGCAAACGGTCCATCGGGCCATTGCTCGTGATCGTACAGACCGACCGTCGCGGCACGCGGGGCATCCGGGTGCGCACAGGTCCACGCGTCGGCGAAGGCGGGCGCGCCAGCAAGCGGCTCGAGCATCCTGCAATAAGCAGAATCGCCGAACGCGCTGTTGAAATCACCGCATACGATGGCGCTCATCGGACGGGCAGTGTCGGCAAACGGACTGTCCGGTTTTTCCGCTTTCGCCGGACGACGGGCGTGGTCGCATGCTTCCTCGTGCAATTCGCGCAGCCTCGTCACCTGCGCCAGCCGTTGAGCTTCGGAGTAGAACTCAAGATGCGTGCTGACGACACGCAACGGACCCACATCGGTTTCGATGACCGCTTCGAGCGCGACCCGCAGCATTGATGGCTTGGCGGGGGCGGCCAGCCAGGGGAGCGAATGACGCAGCACCTGTTTGACAGGCAACCGGCTCACGATGGCGTTGCCGAATTGACGCCGCTGTCGCGCGGCCCCTACACCCGGAAGATCGGAGCCGATCGCATCGATCACGGTCGTGCCCGGCAGCAAGGTGGCAAGCTTGGCGAACTGATCGGCTGATGGTCCGCCTGCCAATCCGCCTTGCGCCGGTCCTTTATGAAAGCCGCGTGTGACTTCCTGGAGACACAGGATATCGAAGTCGCATAACGCCCGTGCCTCGCGCACGATGCGAACGAGGTCGACGCGGCCATCCACACCGCGCCCCCACTGAATGTTCCAGTCGACGAGACGCATGACGTTCTCCTTTCCGAAGCCATGTTCCCAGTCTACCGCCGTGACGCCGGGTGGGTGCTATCCCGGTGCCATTCACGACGTAGACTGCCGACGCCGCGTGACGCCGCGCCATCTCTACGCCCCCGTTCCACCGGAACGGAGCCAGGCCGGCTATATGAATATCAGAACCAATGCAGAAGCGGGAACATTTCGCCTAATCCGCCATCACCGAGTGGATAAATGTAAGTAGTCGATTATTGCTTGCCTCAACGCCGTAATACGCTGCCCGCGCATGCGCTTCGGCGGCCGAAGCTTCCCGGAGCCTGTTCTCACTTAGCAGGCGGCCGATCGCTTCTGCCATCGCGGAAACGTCTCCCACCGGCACGAGAGCTCCAGCCTTCCCGCCATCCAGAATCTCGCGCGGCCCCGTGGGGCAATCGGTTGCCACGATCGCCTTGCCGATCGCCAAGGCCTCCAGCAACACCATAGGCAGTCCCTCGTATTTCGAACTCAGGACGAGCAAGGAAGCACGCGCCACTATAGGATGCGGATTGTCCCGATGGCCCACAAAATGCACGCGTCCTTGCAGGCCAAGCTTGGCTGCCAAGTCCTCCAGTTCCTCGCGATACGCGCCGTTTCCAACAATCACCAAGTGCTCTGCGATGGCTCGCCGTTGTACCAGGTCAGCGTACGCACGCAAAAGCGTTCGGTGATCCTTTTGAATCTCATCAAGACGGGCGACGGACACGATGTAGGGTTCACCACTGGGCGTAATCGGACCGGCGTCGTTGTTTTCCGAAGCCATCTCCCGAATCGATTCAGTATCGATGGCATTTGGCAGCATAACTACCCGTTTCAATTTTCCTTCGAAGATTTGTGCTGCCTCATCGGCCATATGTTGATTCAACACTGCGACGCCGTGATAACGCTGATATTGCGCCAGCAGGCGTCGGACCTTGCGGGGTCTGTTAGCAAGGCGCGCGTCAAAGCTGAAGTGATTGACGCCCAACCAGGCGACGCCGAAACGACCCGACAAGCGCCGCAACGACATGTCGAAATCAACGATAACGTCAACGCCCTGCACAATTCTTGCAATGCGTTTCGCCACGTGCGGGCGGACCACCAACGTATTGTGAACGTCACGCGCGATCCGCCCCAGCTTGCCGAGACGATTGGCTTGTCGCCTCGCCTGGAAGTAATTGAGCCACCGAATATCGGCCAGAATTTCAACCCCTACGTCGGGCGGAATCAACGCTCGAAACCGGCTTTCAAGTGCCGATGACGGATAAATTACGGACAATGACAGTTGAAACCGGCTTCGATCAAGAATCCTTAGCCACTGAATTAGCGAGGATTCAATTCCACCGTCTCCGAAATTCGAAATGTGGAACAAAACATGAATCCGTTCGTTATTCGTTGACCTGGGATTTTTATCGGACATACGCGTGAGGAGGGAGGCGAGAAATGGCGCGGCATGGCTTTCTGAATTGTATCATCTGGCTGAGTGTGGTCCACCACCGTTCGCCCGGTAGCCTCGCTGAACAGCGCGACAGTCATCCGGAGCGGTCGCCGCGAATCGTCGCGGCGCCTACGGCAAGCACTGCCGCGATGACCGAACCGCATATCGCCGCGCGGCCCCTTACTTCACCCTGAACGAATAATCGCCTTGCGTGCGGTGCCCGTCGGAAGCAACGGCCACCCAGTGCACGGTGTACTTGTCAGGTGGCAACGGGGGCAGCGCGACATGGATCGACTTCTTGTCGTTCGGATCCACTTGCGCTTTCTCGGTATTGACCTGCTTACCCGTCGAATTGCTGACGGTAAGGGCGCTGAATACAGGCTCGAGCGGACCGTCGAATACGACCGTCACGTTCTCCGGCGCGGATACTTCGGCACCCGCCGACGGCGACTGCTTTTGCGGGAATACATGCGCGAATGCGGCGGCCGGAAGCAGGATGCCGGTCGCGATGACCGCTATGGCGCAGCGTCGGCGAAGCTCATCGAATACAGCCATGGCTAATCTCCTTTGCCGAACAGCGGTTTGCCTACGGAGTTGGGCAGCACGTCATCCAGGTAAAGATGGGCCTGCAACAGGACACCCACCCCCTTGCCGCTTGCACGATTGACCGGTATCACCGCCTCGGCGCCCAACTGCCCCCAACGATTGAGCCATATCACGCCTGGATTGATGCTCCCGGTCGTATGCCCTGAACAGGGGCCGCCGGTACAGGTACTCATCGGGAATTCGACGACCGGAATCAGGTTGCTGAACGGCGCCTTGAGCCCCATGTCCTGCACGAAATTCTGCAGATACGGCAGGCTGTATTGCAGCGTCACGCCCCAGCTAAGCGAATCGGGATCGGAACTGTTCATCGTCAGGCGTGGGCCGATGGTGCCGGTGATCGCAAACGGCCGCAGATATTTCAGACCGTCCGGCAGATCGCCGAAGCCCTTGCCGGCATAAAGCGTCGGCGTGAGCGCCGAGTGAGGGTCGCCGATCGCCCTCGACCCTGTGCCGCCCAGCTCGGCAACAACACCGGCGGACGCCATGAACTCATGTGCTTCGTTGACGTAGAAGCGATATTTGGCACCGACCGCGAAGTTGTCGAAACCGCGCGCCGAGCCGCCGTTCGGTGCGTTCACGTTCACATAGGTCCCCGTCACGGACAGCGCGAAGCTGGGCGTGATCAGCTTGTCCCATTCGAGCGTCGTCGTATTGGTGTTCTGGGTGTCGCCGTCGTCCGTTTCGGATTTGACGTGGCCGAATTCCAGATTGATTTCGTCTCCCACGCCGGGGTCGTCGACCGCCATCGTCGCCGGGAAAACGCGGTTGCCTGCAATAGCATGCGCAGTTGCATATGAGGGGAAAAGAAGCGTGGCTGCTGCGGCTGCAGGAACGACTAAAGCCGCGAGCGCCGGCATGCCGGCGCGTACTCGAGTGAGGCGCATGGTTCATCCTTTGTGAATGGTCGCGTTTGTATCGTCGCGGGCCTGTCAAAAGACGCGCGACGGCGCGGCGATGCAATGACACGTGCATCGCCGCCTTGCTGACTCAGTCAGGATGAAAATGGGGGCGCTCGCGGCTGCGCGGCGGTGAAGGGGAAAACGCGGCGGATCGACTGAAACTGGGGCACTGCCGTGGGCTGAATGGCCCAATCGGTCGGCGCAAACGCCACGGTCCCGCTCGGTAGCACGGGCATGTGAGCAAGCAGCCCACAATACGCGCACGCCTGCCAATGGGTCGCCTTTTCAGGGGATGGCAACTCGTCGGACCCCGGACTTTGCGCGGAGCACAAAGCGCCCGGGAACGCTTCAGAACGTTCATCGGCCGCGAGGGTATGCGAAACCGTTGGCGCGAGCGTTGCCATCAGGATTGCAAGCAATCCTAGAATGCTGCCGATCTTGCGGTGGATAAGGCGAAGCATGGCAGTGGTGGAGTGACGGACGGGCTCGAGCTTGCGGCGAATTATGCCACGCGTCTTTGACGAATCTGATGGGGAGATGCCCTACAAAAGGGTAGGCGCAGCAGGGTATTTTCTTTTGGATCCCCACCCGATCGGGTTGACTCCGGCGCAGGCGCTACGGTTTTCCCAGGTCGTACAGTCATGTAAAGTAGATTCGTAGATTCATGCTGGTAAAGCCGCGTGGCTTGCTCGCGCGTCGTCTCCCCTCTATTGGTCTTACTTTCAAATGAAATACAGGGACTACTACGAAATTCTGGGGCTGGAGCGCAGTGCGACCCAGGAGGATATCAAGCGCGCCTATCGCAAGCTTGCTCGCAAGTATCACCCGGACGTCAGCAAGCACGACGACGCGGAAACCCGTTTCAAGGAACTGGGCCACGCCTATGAGGTACTCAAGGATCCGGAAAAACGCGCGGCCTATGACCGTATGGGCAGCGGCTGGCGCGATGGCGAAGAGTTTCAGCCGCCGCCGAACTGGGATGAAGGTTTCGAATTCAGCGGGGCAGGCCGCGAATCGGGCTCGCAAGCCGACTTGGACGATCTTTTCGAAGCCATGTTCGGCGGCGTGCGTGGCGAGCACGCGCGACACAGGCAATCGCATGCGATGGCCCAGGATCATCACGCGAAGGTGGCGATCGATCTGGAGGATGCCTATCGTGGAGCGCAACGCTCGATTGAACTGCAAATGCCCGTTGTCGATGCTAAAGGCCATGTGACGTTGCAGTCACGCATTCTGAACGTCGCGATCCCTAAGGGCGTGCGTGCCGGGCAGCACCTGCGCCTGGCCGGGCAGGGGAGCGTCGGCGCGGCGGGTGGACAGCCAGGCGACCTGTATCTGGAAATTGCCTTTCGTGAGCATCCGCGCTTTCGCGTCGACGGGCGCGATGTCTTGCTCACCCTGCCGGTGGCGCCGTGGGAGGCCGCGCTCGGCGCCCACGTCAACGTCCCGACACCCGATGGCTCCGTCGAGCTCACGGTGCCCAAAGGTTCCGCAGGCGGCAGGCGCTTGCGCCTCAAGGGAAAGGGTATTCCCGGAAATCCGCCGGGCGACCTGTACGTCATCCTGAACATCATACTGCCGCCGGCCGATAGCGAGCGTGCCAAAGCAGCTTACGACGCGCTGCGCCAGGCGGTTAATTTCGACGCTCGCGCGCATTTTTATGAGTAACTCACGATGAAAGAATCCCGTGTCTTTATGGAAGGCCAGATCGTCGACGAGAGCGTTGAGTTCACACTCGTTGAATTGTGTCGGATCAGCGGTGCCTCGGAAGACGAGCTGAACCTTTGGGTATCGGAAGGCGCATTTGAACCGAAAGGCGCTGAGCCGCACGAGTGGCGCTTTAGCGGCGAGGCGCTGCGTCGTGCGAGGACGGCCCAGCACCTTGCGCGGGACCTGGAGATCAACGCGCCCGGGATCGCGCTCGCGCTGGATCTGCTCGACGAGATCGAGGCCTTGCGCACGCGCCTGAACGTTCGACGCGGGGGCTGACCGGGCGCCGTGTCAGCACAGCCGCGACAGCCATCGGCGGGGTCGCGATCCAGATCTGAACCAGCTGCAGGCGTTGAAACGGCGCAAACGTGACGTAAGTCAAATCGCGGACAGGAGCGAGCGTACACGCTACGGTTAATCGCATGCGTGACGGTCCGCCCCGTGGATCTGGAATGCTTGCGCGTCATCTGAATCACACAACCGTGTCGGGAGCATGCCATGGTGCGCGCAGAACATCGGATCGTCCTTGCGGCAATCGCCGTATTCTTCGCGCTGGGCGGTATAGCGACCGCCATCCATGGCGTGCTTTCCGGCGCAGACAGTGTGACCCGCTATGGTGCGGCGGCAATCGTCGCCGGCGTCGCGTGCTTCGTGATGCTGCTCAACCCGACAGCGAACGACGATGCGTGACGCTGACGGAAACAGGCAGGCAATGCCCCGCCGAGTCATCCGCAACCGAAGTTAGCGAAATGACTACGTGATCTACGTGGCAATAGGACGGAAGCGTGCAATCATGACAATCTCAGGTAACGTTTGCGAAGCGGACTGGTCCGTTTCCACAGAGGTCAATAAGACTACCGGCGGCTACGATTGCCGGATTCACGTCAGCCATTGCACGCCGGAAGGCACCTTCACGCACCAGTTCAAGCACAGCAAGCTCTTCCCAACGGAACGCGAGGCGGTACTCGAAGGGTTGCGGGAAGGGATGGCGTGGCTCGAACTGAAGAGAGCCGGGACATTCGACATTTAGTCTCTTATCCGGGTCCCGGGTAGCAGATCATCCATCAATCGAGTGTCAACACCACACGGCCGTCGATTTTTCCGTTCTTCAGGTCGGCGAACACGGCGTTGATGTTATCGAGGCGATCGGTATGAATGCGCGCGCGTACTCGTCCTTCAGCGGCGAATTCAAGCGATTCCTGAAGATCCCGGCGTGTCCCGACGATCGATCCGCGCACGGTGATGCCATTGAGTACGGTTGAAAAAATCGGCAGCGGAAAGTCGCCCGGCGGCAGACCATTGAGCGCAACGGTGCCGCCGCGGCGGACCATGCCAAGCGCCTGGGCGAAGGCGCTGCGGGATACCGCGGTGACGAGCACGCCATGTGCTCCGCCAATTTCCTTTTGAATCACGGCGGCGGGATCCTCGGTGGTTGCGTCGATTGTGAGTGTCGCGCCGAGTTCACGCGCAAGCGCGAGCTTGTCCGCCGCGATGTCGACAGCCACCACGCGAAGTCCCATCGCGATCGCATATTGAACCGCCACGTGGCCGAGGCCCCCGATGCCGGAAATCGCGAGCCATTGGCCAGGCCGCGTGTCGGTCATGCGGATGCCCTTGTAGACCGTGACGCCGGCGCACAGAATGGGGGCGATTTCTTCGAAGCCGACTTGCGCGGGCAGATGCCCGACATAGTTCGGATCGGCCAGCACGTATTCCGCATAGCCGCCGTTGACCGAGTAGCCGGTGTTCTGCTGTTCATGGCAGAGCGTCTCCCAGCCGCTCAGGCAGTGCTCGCAGTGGCCGCAGGCGGTATAGAGCCATGGCACACCGACACGGTCGCCTTCCTTGACGGCCTTGACGCCGTCGCCGACAGCCGCGACAAAACCAACCCCTTCGTGCCCTGGAATGAACGGCAGTGTCGGCTTGACTGGCCAGTCTCCGTCGGCGGCATGCAGGTCGGTATGACATACGCCCGATGCCACGATCTTGACCAGAATTTCACCGCGGCCCGGCGTGGGCACGGGCACTTCCTCTATGCGAAGCGGTTGGCCAAACGCATGGACGACTGCGGCTTTCATCGATTGAGCCATGGGATTCTCCGGCGATGGGTGGGGGTGTCCTAAGTATCCGTACGGCCACGGCACGAGAGTTGACGTGGATCATAAGCAAGCGTTGCCGCGCTCGCGCTTTGCGTCGCCCTTGTTACATCAAACCTCAGCGAATTCACGCGCACTTGATACGCATCAACTAACGCGTCGAATCGCGCGGTATTTGTCAGAACGGTGTCATACGGTCTACCGAGACTGAGGCCATCTACCGGACAACCATGCGCCGCGATGCGAAAGACTCAAGCTATTGAATCGATGGGCCAACGCAGCCTGTTGCTGCCGGGCTGGATCAAGGCGGCGCTGTCTGCCAACGACCGCCTGAAGCTCTATCTGAGCGTGCTTCAAGCTGCCTTCGCGCACGCCGAACACCCCGATCGCGAGGCGCTCGACCTGAGCGGGGAGATGGTCGCCGCGCGCGGCGATCGACTGGGGGCGCTATGCGGAACTCTTCACCTATGACGACCGGACGCGAACCTTTGGCCGGGACGAAGCGAAGGGACAGTCGAATATGCCCCCGCACATCCATCACACGCATTGTTCGGGCTGGCTGCGTGCCGGGCGCGCTGCTCGATCGCAAGGCCGTCTGGCACGAAGTGCTGCAGCCGAGCGAGTTCTACCGCGCGGAGCCCGGCAAGTGGACGAAGAATGACGTGCTCGTCAACTTTGGCCGGCCGGAGGAAACGGCTTACTTTCGGTTGATGAGGCGGGAAGTGTGGAGTTATCGCTTTCTGGAAGAAGGCTGTGGTACCAGCTGTTCCACTTCCAGGGTGTCGACATCGAGTACTTCGATCACCACGCGCCTGGTTTCAGATGGTTCGACGACCTTCGATCGGATATCCGGGATCCGTATAGCCTGGCGTTGACGCGTGACCCGGCGGAACCAGACTGTCGACGAATTTTTCATCGTCGGGTCCGAGTTGCAGTTTCAGCGCGTCGACGTAGCTGTCCCAATGCGCTTCCGTACGCGGCCCCGCAATCGTGGCGCTGACGAACTGGTTCTTGAGTACCCAGGCCAATGCGAAGGCGATCGAAGTCGTACCGCGTGCCGCAGCGTGGGCAGCAACCTTTTGCGCGATGGCCAGCGATTCCAGCCGCCATTCAGTCTGCTGGATCCGCTTGTCGCCGCGGCCCGCACGCGAATCGGCCGGCGGCGGCGCATCCACCGCATACTTGCCGCTGAGCACGCCCCGCGCGAGCGGGCTATACGGAACGACGCCGATGCCATAGTGTGCTGCGGCGGGCAACTGCTCGACCTCCGCGGTACGGTCAACCATGTTGTACAGCGGTTCGCTGGCGACCGGCCGATCGATACCGAGTTGATCGGCAAGACGCACGATTTCGGCGATGCGCCACCCGCGGAAGTTCGATACGCCGAAATAGCGGATCTTGCCCTGACGGATCAGATCGCCGATGGCGCGCACGCCTTCTTCCAGCGGAGCATCGACCAACGCGCGATGGAAGTAGAGGATATCGATGTAGTCGGTGCCCAGACGCTTCAGGCTCGCTTCGACCGACTGAACGATCCACTTGCGCGACTGACCCTGTTCATTCGGACCCTGCGACGTCGGAAAACCGAATTTCGTCGCGACGACCCAGCTGTCGCGACGATCCGCAATGGCGCGACCCACGATCTCTTCCGAACGGCCTGCGTGATAGACGTCGGCCGTGTCGATGAAATTAACGCCCTGATCGAACGCCTTGTCGATGATGCGTTTCGAGGCCGCCTCGTCGGTCTCTGCGCCGAACATCATTGCACCCAGACACAAGGGCGAAACCTTGAGGGCGCTACGACCCAGATATCGATAATCCATGATTTTTCTCCGTGCAGGCTGTGCCTGCGGTTCATCATTCGCGACGCTGCCGTCTCGAATGTCGAGTGAGATGATAGGCAGGCACTGTCTATTGATAAAGCCCACGAAACCGCAAGCCGTTATGAGCCACATTCATGAATTCACGCAAGCTGGTTGGTCGCTTCGCGCCGCTTACGCACGCTGACGCAGCGCATCGATGACGAGGACCATCGCTCGTGAAGACTCACGACGGCTCGCGTAATAGGCGTGCAAACCTGGAAAAGTAGGGCACCAGTCTTCGAGTACGCAGATGAGACGGCCCGACGCGACGTGCGTCTGTACCAGATCCGCGGGGACGTAGGCAAGACCGTACCCTGATAACGCCGCATCCAGCATCTGATAGGTTCCGTTGAAGGCGAGTTGACCCGCTACGCGCACCTGCACTTCACGATTCCCTTTTTTGAGCTCCCACGCGTAGAACGCGCCAAGCGTCGGCAGACGCAGATTAATGCAATTGTGCGTCGTCAGATCATGCGGAGTCTTTGGCCGTGCCCGCTTGTCCAGATAGGCCGGCGAGCCGACGATCGCCATGCGCATATCCGGTGCAATGCGGACCGCGATCATGTCTTTTGCGACCTGATCGCCGTTGCGAACGCCGATGTCATAGCGGTTCGCAACGATATCGGAGAGACCATAGTCCGTGATGATTTCAACCTTGATTTCCGGATACTTGCGAAGGGCCTTGGACAATCTGGGCCAAAGGATTGTCCTGGTCGCGTAGTCGGTTGCGGTGATGCGAATGGTGCCGGCGGGTTTATCCCGAAGCTCGGTCACGGCTGTCAGTTCTGCTTCGATCTCCTCGAAGCGGGGCGCGACCGTCTGGAGAAGACGTTCGCCTGCCTCGGTGGGGGACACGCTGCGTGTAGTGCGAGTCAGAAGCCGAAGGCCGAGTCTCGTTTCGAGCGCGCGGATCGTATGGCTCAACGCGGATTGGGACACACCCAATTGCGCCGCCGCGCGGGTGAAGCTGCGCTCGCGCGCAACGGCAATGAAGGCAAGCAGATCGTTAAAGTTTTCGCGCGGCATTGATGAATCCATCTCATGGGTGTTTGCTGATTTTATCGATCCGGTAGAAGAAAATTGTTGTTGTAGCAGCGGCGGCGCTTTCCTTGGTCCTTTCTGCCTGTTGTCTGACGCTGAAGGGCGCGCTGAAGCAGCCGGCTGCCTAGCGGCGCTGGACGTCGGTGCGGGTTGCGAATGCTGGGTAGTTTAAAGCTGTCCAACGGATCATCACTAATTTGACATAAGATAAATTATCAACACTTTTGGTATGTTTGGGACTGTTGCGTTTTTCGGGCATCCTGCGACGGTAGCTCAAGGCTTCCAGCCGGATTCTGCGCAACAGAAACGGCCACGCATGCGACGCAACGGTTCCTGTTGGTTTTTCCTTGCAAAACATTACTCAGGCGTCGATAAACGCTGACATGGACCATTCTCTTTGTCGCGCAACATCTCGCCGTAGGTACCAAGAATCAACCTCATTGGTGTCAGGGCTTTTTGATAATGTCCGATTCTGGCTCATTCGAAATGTCCGGTTTCACAGTCCGTGAACGTAAACTTCTAACCATTTTTCCAGAAACATGGGCAATTTCTCCGTTTTGGTGCAAATCTGCCTCGGGTACGCAGATCAGGTACATAACTCATATTCCATGTTTAGGTAGGTGTTTTACGTCGCCAGGAAATGCAAGTGCGTAAGCCCACGTCCTAGACAAGCACCTAAGAAAGCTCGCAGGCCAGAGTTATGATTGACGGGCCGTGCATCGGCCTTGACCAGAGCTGCCGCTAAGCAGCAAAATCGTCTGCGAACTCAACAGCATTTGATCGGCGCCATGTCTTACGACGAAGCGTTTGATTCCAATGATGCCGCTCACCGTGTTCCACTGCGGCTGGATTGCCTGTTTACTTCCCGCCCCCAAACTCACCTCATCAACGATGTGGGTCCAAATCGCGGACCAGCCGAAACTTGTACGATTGACGCCACAGACGATCTCGAGGCGATCAGCGCCTGGCTGCTTGAGCACCAAGAATCTGGTCCGACGGTCCGCTCTTACAGAAAGGAAGTCGAACGATTCTATATTGGCAGCAATGAAAACGATCTTCTTGGACATCGACGGAGTGTTACACCCGTCTACCGTTGGCGAACTCGAGTACGGTCCGAAGGGACCCATGGTAACCGGGTCAGGAGTATGTGCGCTCCAGGATAAGCTGGCAGAGATGGTCGCTGGCAAAGCGGTTGAGATTGCAATTCACAGCACGTGGATTTACATGTTTGACGCCCAGATTCTGCGAGAGACGTACCTATCACGGCTGGACGCAGTTGCACACATCACGCTGACCAACCGGCGCATTGAGAGTCGCGCACTTCGGATTCTCGATTACGTGCGACGGAGACGCATTTCGCCAGACGACTACCTCATTCTCGATGACGCGCCAAGAGAATTCTCCTCGATTCCCGACCTCCTACCCCGATTGGTCGTATGCGACCCAGCGCGGGGGCTCGATGACTCACGCGTGGTTTCCCGAATCGAAGAATTTCTAGGCTAGATGTCGAGAATGGGTTTGCCGGCACAGTCTCGCTCTCAGATCCCACACGATTGTCGCGTCCATTATTGTTCGTGTGATAGCGGTGGATTACGTCGTACGTGTGGACAAGGACCACTGTCCCGCGATTGCTTGGAGCTCGTGGGAGGCATGCGCGCTGGATGACACAGAGGCTGTTAGACGAACTCTCCCCGCTCGAAGGCTGAGCCAGACGTTGGGTATGTCAACGGCCGACAACTGTTGCCGTGCATGCAGCACCCGCCGGAGTTACAAGGTGTCATCCGTGACGCGGTATATCGACAGATATTTTCTCGCGCGTTCTCGCCGGAGGGGACGCACACCAAGGAGAGGGAATTGAGTCCAGAACTCACGACGCTGCTTCACGCGCGTTACCCGTTGATCTTTACGCACCTGCCGCGCGTGAGTTGCGGCGAAGGTTGGTTCGACCTGCTCGATGCCCTGTGTGAAAGCCTGCAAAGCGAGACAGAGAACGGTGGCCCGCAGGTCGTCGCATTCCAAGTCAAGGAGAAATTTGGCGGCCTGCGCTTTTATACCGGAGCCTGCAACGATGCGCAACGCGGGATGATTGGCCAGGCACAAGCCTTCAGCTGGCGGATCTGCGAGGTGTGTGGCAATCGGGGAACAACATATGGCCCCACGTGGTTTAGGACCCGCTGCGAAGCCCATGCGGACCCAGAGAAAGAGTCGAGCGCTCCAGGCTGAAGATCGACCATCTTCTCTGCTCAGTGGAGAGCGCGTCAAAGTATCCGTCAGCGCATCCCGTCTTGAGCGCACGCAAGCCCGGTGCGAAGGTGTAGCCATCGTATCGATGGAGCAAGGCGATGGACGACTCGACTAAAGAGACGGCTGTTCCGACGGGCGCCCGACGCCCTCGGCAAGGCGAGGCATTCTGGCGCGAGATGGTCGTGGCATGGACAGCAAGCGGACTCGGCGCGCGATGTTTCTGTCGTGAGCGGGGACTGGCCATTAGTACCTTCGGCCTGTGGCGCAAGAAGCTCTCGGGCGAGGCACGGGCGCAGGCGTGCCCGCTTGAGCTCACGCCAGACGCGGCATTTATCGTTTCCCATCCGGGCGCCGCGCCAGGCACTCCTGCGCCACCGTCGACGGCGGACGCTTCGTCGTCTTCGCGTGATCGAGTGGTTCTGTCGCTCGCCGCTGTTCGCATTGAACTGACCGGTGCTCACGCCGAGCGCATCGTGCGTTTCGTGCTCGGACAGCTTGGAGATGCACGGTGCTGATCGCAGCCGATGTCCGTGCGTATATCTGCCGTGAGCTGGTCGACATGCGCAAATCGATTGACGGGCTGTCGTATCTGGTCGAACCGCTGCTTGCCCAGAATCCTGCCTCGGGCAACCTGTTCGTGTTCGTCGGCCGCGATCGCTCGAAAGTCAAATGTCTGTACTGGGATCGCACCGGCTTCGCGCTCTGGTACAAGCGCCTTGAACGGCGCCGCTTTCCGTCACCGCTGGCGCTTGCGCAACGTGGCTTCACGCTTGCCGAACTCAACACCTGGCTCGAGGGCATCGAGATTCCGGCGCACGAGCCGCATCGGGCCGTCGCGGTGACGCGCGTGGGCTGAACTAGCCATCGTCTGCGCAGATACAACGCTCCCCGATCTTGTAAACGTCGCGCGAGTTGGGCATCATGACAGGCATGCCGCCCACCGCCATCACTGTCGCGGAATTGCCGGTCGAGCCCGACGCGCTGCAAGCCTTCGCGCTCGAACAGAACCGGCTGGCATGCGTGCTGTGGGAGCAGCTGGAAGTGCTGCAGCACCAGATTGCCCAGACGAACCGCGCGCGCTTCGGCGTCAGTTCCGAGCGGCTGGCGGGTCAGGCGGAACTGTTTGATGCTGCCACGGCGTTACCCGTTCCGCCCGAGCCAGCCAAGGTTCCGGTTGCGGGCCACACCCGCAAGGGACGTCCGGCCCTGCCGAAGGACCTGCCACGCACGCGCCTTGAATACGATCTGAGCGACGAACAGAAGGCCGCGTTCGATGCGCTCGAGCGCATCGGCGAGGAGCGCAGCGAGACGCTGCACTACGAGCCGTCCAGGCTCACCGTCATCGAGCACATCCGCTTCAAGTACGCGGCGAAGATGGATGGCGAGTCGACCATCGTGACCGCGAGCGCCCAGCCTTCACCGCTGCCGAAGAGCAACGCGAGCGCGAGCCTGCTGGCAAACATCCTGGTCAACACCTACGTCGATCATCTGCCCTTGAACCGGCAGGAGATGCGCTATGCACGGCGTGGTGTGCATCTGCCCCAGGCAACGCTGTGCGAATGGAACTGGCGGCAGCCGAACTGCTCGAAGTGCTGCTGCCACCGCTACGGGCTCACCAGTTGCAGGCCCCCCGCATGCACGTGGATGACACGACGCTGCCATTACTCGAGAAGGGTCGCACGGCGACGCGCACAGCACGATTATGGGGCTACCTGGGCGCGGGCCAGCGCGAGGAGAACGGCGTCTGGGTTGACCACCCGCCGGCAGTCGTGTTCGAGTTCGCCGAATCGCGCTCGGGCTCGCATCCGCTGCGGTACCTGCAGAAGTACAAAGGTTATCTGCAGGCGGACGCGTACAGTGGACATGGCGCACTCTACGAAACAGGAGACATCGTCGAGGTCGGATGTTGGGCCCATTGCCGCCGACGCTTCTTCGAAATCGCGAAGGCGCAAAGCAAACCGGGACTCGCGGCGCAGGCGCTGCAGTGGATCGCCCGACAGTATGCGATCGAGTCGCGGATCAAAGACCACACGCCCAACATCAAATACGCGGCGCGGCAAGCCGAGGCGCTGCCGGTGCTCACGCAGTTCCGGCAATGGCTGGAGGGCAACGTCATCGGGTTGCCTGCTCAGGCACCGCTCGCGAAGGCCTTCGGCTATGCGTTACGTCACTGGCCGGCGCTCGTTCGCTACACAGAGAGCGGTATCCTGCTGCCGGACAACAACGCGTTAGAGCGGCAAATCAGGCCAATTGCTCTCGGGAGGTCGAACTGGATGTTTGCGGATTCGCCGCGCGGCGCCAGAGCGGCCGCCACGATGTATTCACTGATCGGCACAGCGCGTCTGAACAGAATCGAGCCCTATGCGTGGCTTGAGCGCACGCTTGAGCAGTTACCATCGTACCCTGTCAACCGGGTGCACGAACTGTTGCCGCTCGCCCGATAGACACCTTACCGCCCATGGACATTCTCAACTCGCTTCGGCAGGCACCCAGCGCCGAGTTGTATCGCCTCTATCTCGAATCGGCAAAATGCTGGACGACCCGCGACGTATTCCCGAGGTACGTCAACGCTTGCACCTGGGAATGGAGGTCAGTTATATCGGGGCGATCCGCTCGCAGCACCTTCGCACGGAACGGTGGTGGAGTTGCGGCAAACCCAGGCGGTGATCCAGGACAACCAGAGCGGTCAGCGTTGGTCGGTGCTATACGCGGCGGTTATCCCTGACACCACCAGCGGTCCAAGTCACGCGCCTGCGCCGCCGCCATCGCGAGCACAACGGGAGGAATTCTTTATTGGCGACGCCGTTGGCTTCACCGACAAACATCTGAGCGAGCGAGTCGGCATCATCGTCCGACTCAACGCGAAAACTGCGTCTATCGCCGTCAATGATTCGGAAGGTCATTGGCGGGTCTCGTACGCTCTGTTGCGAAAGATCGTCGACATCTGACCGCGCGATCCCGTCAACACGGGTTCCGCTGACGGATACGCGTCAAATCGCCCTTTCTTCCATACGCCTCTTGTTGACGACTTTGCTTATGTCAAATAGATAGGACTACAAAATTGTTATTTTTTGGGAGTCAGTCGGTCAGTGCCTGCCTGTCGCTGACGACTGCCCCCTGCTTCGCAATCCCCACGCTGAACCTCAGCCTTAAGCGTCGTGCGCTCGCGGAACTAATCGCCCTGGAAAAACACAGGTGGTCCGTGCCTCTCCGACCGATTGCCGCGTGGGGGGCGATGCTAATCGGTTCTTACTGTTCCCAGTTATGACGGCGCTGGCGAAATGGTCAACGATCTGCTAGCCCTCCTTCGGTCGACCGCCGATCGAGAACAACCTTGAATGTCTGAAAGGCGAGCCGCGCTTCACCACCTCAACGTCAGAATTACGCCCAACAAGCTCTCGAGCCGATTCAACCGAATGCTCACACTGTGGTCCAAGGATTACCTCGCGAAGCACCAAATTTTCATCGAACGATTCAAAGTAGAGGCCCGTTAATACGTCCGGCTCAGGTAAGGCAACGAATGAACGAACTTCCTGCTCATACTCCCAGTCCTTATACTTCGTCAGAATCATTGATTGGGCAAAACTTTCGTCCACCACTTCCACGTCCATCATTTGTGACGCGGCGCGATTTTCCACGTACCGCACGGTGCCCACGCGATCATCGGAAACATCAAATCCCAAGCAAATTCCGCGATGGCGATCACCATAGTGACTCCACATTAGCGGATTTGCCCATGACCTGGAGAAACAGAGCAAGCCAAATTTTTCGTGAAATTCATTCCTAAAGCCAGTCAGCACTCGTCGATGGGTCACGTCCGATAGTTCGAGGCTTCTCAATTCGAACGGATCATTCAAGTCATTGAGCGTCGAAATCTTGAGTCGACGGTGCTCGACGTTCTGTAAAGCGTACCCAGCAGTGTTGAGATTATAGACGCGCATAGATTACTACCGTTGGGCATGTTTTGGGATTCACGACGGTACCAAGTCACAGCCCGCTGGAGGTCTGTATCGGAAACGCTATATCTCTCACCAAACGATCAAAGAACCTTGCACTCGTGAACGCTGCATAAGCTTGCCAGTCATCACTCTTTTGCGCATCGGCAAAGTCACACACTGATTTGATAGCGATCGGTGTTGGCTGTGGTCCCACAGCATAATCAGCGGCGGCCATAACAGCATACGCCTCCATCTCCACACCCAATAGCTCGCGATTTTGTGCCGTTATTGGCAGCACGGCGTTGCCATGTGCTAGAACCGCAGCGCCTGACGCCATCGGGCCTACGCGAATCGAAAGGTTACCAGCGGGCGTCGGCGCGTTCCAAGCCCCAGTTATCGCCTTGCTTGTCGCTGATTTGCTTGCTAGGTCCAGCGCAAGCTGTGAAATCACCGGATTTAGCGCCTTTTGATAGGGCGCTGCTAGGAACACCGGAGATCCGTCCTCCGACTCGGACATTTTCCCACTCCCGCAATCCCACGAAGGATCAGCAACAATCACGTCGCCCAAGCCCGTCTTCCCGCGCACACCCGCGCATATTCCTAGCATGACGATATATTTGGGCCGGAATCGCTCAACAATTTTTGAGGCTAAAGCGGCTGAGGATGGCATCCCCTTACGCCCCGCTGACGCCGCCATCACCCTCACCGGTTGCCCTTCTTTGTCAAAGCTGCCGAAGTGATAGTTCGTTAGGTCTTCAGGAAACCGTTTTTCAGACCAACCGTAGTCTAGATCTAGGACCGCCGTCAACTCGGGAGAAATCAGAGCTGTTACCACGGCCACATCAACAGGAGGCCGGTCAAGCTGCGCCCTTCGGGCTCTTTCGGCTGCGAGCTTTAGCTTGCCTGATAGAACGTGTTTCCACTCATCGGTATCCAACCCAAATCGGCACAAAGTCGCTCCCCGCTCAATGACAAGCGTAGCGGCTTCGCTTATCAGATCATCCTTGGCGCTCAAAAATAATACGTCCGTGGGCAGCGACGATCGCTCGTCCATCATCAGAAGATCAAAAAGTGCTATACCTCCGTCTTTTGTCGGAGGGGCGCCTACTGCATCGGGCAGATTGAGGTCAATCACCGCGAATTCGAACCGACCGGTCCTCAGCGCACGCCTAGCGGCCGTCGAAGTCGTAACATGTTCTATACTAATTTGCGCGCCGGTTGTAGCTATAACCTTTGAGATCTCTATAGCTTTTTCGTACTCGTCGTCAACAATCAGCAGTCTCATTTTTGTCCCAAGGTTTCGTCTACCAGCTTTTTAAGTGACGCACGCCAACCTTCTTGCGCGGAGTTATAGTAAGTGATACCTCGGAACGTAGGCGAATATTTTTCCAAATCGCGTTTTAGCTCTTCCAGGGAAATTTGCGTAGGCTCGTCACCAAATTTGTCAAACATAGTCACAACAACAGTAGGAATATCAATTCCGCGAAGGCGCATCTGAGCAAGGATTTCACTGCCGGCAAAGCTCTCCGGCTTACCGCCTCCCGGTTCGTTTGGTGTCACATCGTAGATCGGCATACTCATGTCCAGCAAGAGAAGTTTGTAAATCAACGCGCCTTTTATGAGCGATCGCAGTCCACTGCCGAATGATCTAGCTAAGTCCAGCTCAAGGCGTGGAAACTCTACCTTGATAAAATCTGCCAGTATCTCTGCCTTTTCTTCGTCGTCTTCAATCAGAAGAATCTTCATCTTCCATTGCCCCTATCTTGAATCCGAGATTAACCTTGAAAGTTCCGTTCGATGTGAACCCGAAATCCAGTGCAGGCTCCCGGTACTGCGGAGCATTGATAGTCGCCCAAATCTTGTGAAAGCCACTTCTCCCTTCGAGTTGAGCTTTTCTTCGAGAATCGCTCTTCTTAATTTCGTCCCTAAGTTTCTCCAACCGAAGCTCCGCCTGAGGGTCAAGTAGCATTGCACCGGTGACATTCTCGATCGAGGCAGAAAATACACCGTCCGACAGCTTCAGGCTGACGTCAACGGTAAGTTGCTCGATGGGCAAAGAAGCGTGCTCAATTGCATTCTCGATAAGCGCGTCGAATATGTCCACCATGCCGTCTAGAGTTCTCCCCGGCATAGAAGGGCTTCCAAGTTCGCAGCGCACCTTCACACCTTCCCATTCACCTGCCCCCGAAACGGTACTGACGACCATATTTGTCGCCACGAGGACTGCGAAATCGGGCAGATAATCCTGCCGGTCATATACTTCGCTACGTTTGAACCACGACGCGACCAAGGTGAGAGCGTTCTGCGTGTTTGTGCGCGCCCTAGCGACGTGATTGGTGAGATCGCCAAGCAGATAGGCGCTAGGCACGTTGGCTAGCCTCTCACTCAATTTATCGAACACGCCCAAGAGTTGCGTGCGAATGGTCGTGTTAAGGACATGTTGAACTCGTATCAAATTTTCGTCAGTTTTTTCCCAGAGTGTCTCAATACAGCGGTCAATAAACTCATCGATATATTTTGCCTTTCTGTCATATGCCTGAACGAACCGACGCTCAAGATTGGACGACCGATACACGAAAAGAGCATGCGGATAACTACCTGAATCAACGAACTCATGAATGATTGCAATTTGAATGAGTTTATCCCGAGCATATGACACGACTTCATCGAAGTCTTTCGCAAAATCCTGCAGAGAGGCCAGCACGGCGGTCCGCGTCGCTTGATCTGCATCCACCAGTTCGGTTGCCCAATAGTGGTTTTCCAAATACGAACCATCGCCTTCCTTTCGAGCAGTCACAAGGTGCTCGTCCCCCACTGCCTTTCTGATGGCATTGCTAAGTTTTCCGTGGCGAACCCGGGTACTTAGGTAGGCATTCAGTCCGTGATCTCCCCGAAGGAATTCGTTTGTAACTTCTGAAAACATGGAGGCAAATTGCACATCAAGTTCATTGGTTACTTCCGGCGATAGTACGTGAAGATCCGAGAGCACTTTCGTGAGCGACTCGTCGCGGCCGCCAACTTGAGAGATGATATCCGTGATAGTCTCAACAATTGGATCGTCAGGGACCGGCATTGTCGATACTGCGCTTTTATATCGAGCATATGCATCCCCCAGCTTTGATTTCAATGCCTTTTTTATGGCTCCAATATCGACATAGACCTTGCTTTGAGCGACCAAACTCGTCGCCTTCGCAATTTCCTGTTGCTTTACACGCTCGCGAATTTCACTTACATAGCGTGCAGAGTTGGTCTGATCGAGTTCGGCCAAGAGTTTGCATACCTTAATGCGAGCATCTTCGATTTCCTTTGTACTCTCGTATAGCAGAGTTTGACTCATCACCTCCGGTCGCCAGACTCGATATAGGTAATGCACCAGCTGCGCCTGCCCTACACTATCGCTAAGTTTAAGAACGTCAGCAGGTAATTTTATGTCGTTCTCAGTCTGAAAACGTTCGAATGCATATCGAAGATGCGACAAGCGATCATCATTAAAGAAGCTGGAGTAAAGTTCAAACGTTAGTGGTAAAGCAATTGAATTCGGCCATGTCGATGGCTGTTCAAGCTTCGAGACAACTTCGGGAATCGGCAGCACGGTTGGGACGTGTGGCCATTTATCGTACGCGTCTACAACAACCTCAACTGCACTGCGCAAATCTCCTGCCTGCACATATGATAGAGCTGCGCACGCAGCAGCCCTTAGGGCCTCGGCGCCGGTCATATTCTCCCGTATCCATCTAAAATTCTCGATGGCCAGTTGATGATCTCCGCGTGCAAGGTAGTAACGCCCGATGTACCTTCGCTTTCGCTCCTCGCTAATCGTGACAGGTGTTTTGGTTTCGCCGCGCGCCACAAGCTCAAACACCTGGGTAGTACTCTTGAAGGCACTCGATAGCGCGCGTTGAATTTCTCTTTTCTTCGCCTCGCTTCGCGCAAGGAGGCAGGAGAAGGGAGTGAGGTGCGGATCGACGGCGTACTGTCTACGCAAGCTCGCTGGGGGGAAGGTATCAGTTTCTTGTGAGAGTTCATGCATCACGACCGCTCGGACGTAAGTCGCCCAACTATGCCCATAAAACCGCTCATACATCGTGAACAGGGAATAGGCCGCGGTATACGTGTCCGGCGAAAGGGCAAAGATCTGGCGTAGGTTATCGGCCAGTTCGCCTAGTACTCCCGGAAATCGGACCGCATCCGAGTTCGCTTTTAGTTCTGACCGAAGAAATACCACAACGGCCGAAATATCGTCGGGATGTTCGCTCAGATATGCGGCCCCGCGATCGATAACGTCCCCATATCGTCCTTCGCTGTACGCCTCAATAAGCGCCGCTCGATCTTCTCGCTCTGCTGGTTCTCCGGCGGGACTATCGCTCACTGCAACAAGCACCGGAACCAGCCTGCGATCATCCACTCTTTTGTGTAGGACGGAAAGAGGCTTTGACAGTTGTGTAGCCAAGTGATCGGGAAACGCCGGATCTGCAGCTAGAGCTTGAAGAAAGGCGATTAGCGTCTCGAAGTAGTCGATGGCGCTAGATTGTGAGGCATAGGACAGTGTTGACGCGATGCTGCTGACCGTTGGGTTCGCGAGATCAAACAGCGTGGTGCGTAGGTACGCCTCCAAGGAGGGGGCATTCCCGTCCGGAAACAGTCGGCTGAGCTCCCCCTGGAGATAACCGGGGACCGTGGTTCCTTCACAGCGCTGACTAACGAAGCTCAGCAACAAAGCGAGAACATCATTGCCCTTCGCGCTTTCTTCGTAGACACGGGCGATCCTGCGTTTTTCGTCGATCCCTTCGCCAATCTGTGCGATTGTGAGGCGATTTTGAATAAGCCAAAGAGACCACCCAAACTCCCGCTCCACTGTGTCAAGCAGGATTGCACACAGGGATAGATCGTCCTTAAGCAATGCCTGCTCAAAATCCGCACGCAGTGCGCAAAACCGCGATAGCCTTGTCGCATGAAGCAGACTGCTGGAAATTGCCCAAACGACCTCATTGAGCATGGAGGCCGTCCCCCCTAGCCTCGCGACCGAGAACAGTGCGTCAAGTGTGGCGGGAAACGGTTCTCCATGTATGGCAGCGAGTTCACTTTGGTCCACAATAGACAGTGGAAACAGCAAAAATAGTTCTGCTATGGTCGTCTTCGCTTTCAGTCGATACAGACCAGCATACTTTGCCGGCGCTGGTCCTCTGGCGCCTGAAACTAGCGCCCGCTCTCTGTGATCCAGCCCATTTTTTTGCGCTCGGCGCTGCCCGCT
This sequence comes from Paraburkholderia sp. SIMBA_030, assembly GCF_046535245.1. Taxonomy (NCBI): domain Bacteria; kingdom Pseudomonadati; phylum Pseudomonadota; class Betaproteobacteria; order Burkholderiales; family Burkholderiaceae; genus Paraburkholderia; species Paraburkholderia sp. SIMBA_030. The sequence continues at coordinate 137,042 of NZ_JAWRXB010000005.1, read as the reverse complement.
TCGTGACATTTTTGTTCCAATATTTTTAGTGCTCTACATTGCCTCTAAAGCATTCCATCTTGAACAGATCGCCAGCCCCCGGTATCCGGCAAACATACGCCAGCTCGGTCAAGGCCCGCTGTTTTGCTTGGTCTACGCTTCCTGTCCCATCACGAAGTTGCGCTTGTGTATGGTCGCAGCAGAGCCGCCGTCGTCACACCGACGCAATCGCGTAAGTTCCGTTCGTCTACGGCGTCAAGCTCCGTTGGATTGCGAACGCCTATCGCGACAAGGGCAAGGCATTGGCCGCGCATTAGCCGAACCGACATCTTCGTAAGTGGTAATGCAGCCAAAGGCAGGCCGAATTCCAAGCGTTGAAGTATCTCATCGAGTCTCTCCAAAAACTCGGATCTATCGGGAAGCAAGGTCAATAAGATCTGATGTGCAGACCGCAGGTGAAACCGCGTCGCATCCGCGATGCCAATGATGTTGCCATACCCGATGGCACCAGCAAATGGCGTCGTGGAGTATCGCTTCTCCAGCATATCAACTGGTGTACCTTCAATCCAGTCGTACAACAATGCAGCGCGCTTGCACCGGGCCCAGAATTCGAACTGATCCCGACAATATCGCTGTAACGTCTGTGTCATTTGTTGGTTGTATCGCTGAGCTACTTCGTTGGCACGCACGGCTTCGGATTGCCCTTTTTTCATGACTGGTGTGTAGACGGCATCCATTTCATCCAGTACCTGCACCATAGCAAGCACGTGCTGTGGAGGAGTCTGCGTGGCGCTGAGTCGCCCCATCAGTTCCACCAATCGCAAACTCGACTCGAATGACAAGGAGGAGGCGCCGCAAGCGCGTCCGAGCAAGGTCAGGTGGATCAGATCACCTTCCCGTTCGGCCAGTCCAGCCTGCAACAGGCGTTCGACCAATGCAGCCACCTCCCTATCAACCATGGCGACCCACTGGGGATTCGCGCGCGACGCCGAATATCCGCCGAACGTGTTGACGAGCAGTCCAGGGATTTCGTCCTGACGGACGCCGCGAACCTGACTGAGCAGCCGCAGCGTCCAGGTTGGCAAATCCCGTTGCTGGAACGATGACTTTACATCTTCCGGTGCACCCGCCACATAGCGCCGGAACAACTGTGCCCGTTCCATTGGCGTTTCCGCCAGGATGATGGCTCTGCCGGTTTCGTTAAAGCCCAAGCGCCCGGCACGACCTGCCATGTTCTTGTATTCGGCAACAGTAAATGGGCGGCCATCCTCGCCAACGAATTCATTCTCGGCAAGCACCACAGTCGATGCCGGGGTGTTGATGCCGGCGGCCAAGGTCGTCGTGGCGACCAGGACATGGATGCCGCCGACGGCGCTGCGGTATCCTTTTTCGACAGACTCGCGCTCTGCCCGCAATAGATTGGTATTGTGAAATGCGGTACCACCGGCTAGGCATTCGCGGAGGTCCTGTGATGCTCCTGTAAGATCTTGCGTTGGGAGCGCGTGGAGCACCGACGTAGCTGCCCCAAGCCCCAACTCCTTGGCGAGGTACTTCGCGCATCCCTGCGCGGGGCCGCGCATATTGCGGAACACCAGCAGCTTCTCGCCTTGTCCGACCAGTTGCTGCGCAAGGGGCACAATCACATCCTGCGAGCTTGGCTTTTCGCGACGCTGCACGATGCGATGCGGTGCGAGTAGTGCTTCGGTCTTCATCGTCCCATCGGCGTCGACGTACTGGAATGTCCCGCGTCTGTCGAGCACGCCTTCAATCAGCGGCACGGGCCGCTCGCGCGACAGCAGCAACGGCACGTTGAGCCAACGATCGAAGTTGTTCAGATTCCCGATGACGGCCGACAGGATGACGAGTTGCGGCTCGATGCCGCGCTGCTGCGCCCGAAGGAGCAACGAGAAAATCAGTTCGACAGTGATGCCGCGATGCGGATCGGTAATGAATTGACCTTCATCCAACACCACAAGACCGAGCTGATTCAGAAGGCGTGGTGATCCCAACGCGAGATTAAGGAAGGTTTCGTAGGTAAAGAAGCCAAGGTCATAGCGTCCCGAGAGCACAGGACCGATGCCGTCGCTCGCATCTCCACTACAGCGTACGACGCGCAGGCCAGCGGCCTCGTAGCGCGCGCTGAATTCCTCGAACTTTTCGTTGACGAGTGCCCGGTAGGGCAAAAGGAAAGCTGCCTTCTTCCCCGACGTCACTGCTTGGATCGCGGCCAACTCTCCGATCATGGTCTTGCCCGAACTGGTCGGAGCGACGACGAGCAATGATCTGCCTCCGAGCACTCCGAATTCGTTCACAGCTTTCAGCTGCAGCGCATTGAGGCCTTGGGGAAAGTCCGCCTCCCACCGTTCGACGACTTCAGGCGGAAAACCGTAGGCGGCAAATTCGGCGAATGACCCGGAAATCTGCAGCACCGGCCGCGCTGGAAACGCCGCGGCATAGTTGTCTCCATGCCGGAGGGTCGGAAACACCAATCCGCCCTGCACATTGCCTAGGAACACGGGTGTTTGCGTCACGCTAATGCGCTCGGCCTCCACACGCGCGAGGCGAATGATTTCCCCTGCGATCTCCGGGAAACTGACCGATGGCCCCGCAGAGCCGGTCCAAGCCTCGATGACCGCGTGGGTCAAGAGACCATGTCCAGTGCCGGGCTGCTCCCAGGCGGATTCGTTCGTCGCACACGCCGCTAAAAGGATCCGCCCCTCGCCGAAGACGCCCGTGAGCGCGAATGCGCTGCGCGGCCTCGCAGCGGTTTCGAGGACACGGGCAGGCGCCTGACCGCTGAAACAGCAATCGAGGATACACAAGACTGCACGAGCCTTCGTCGCCCTGAAGGCATCGGCCAGCGCTATCATCGACACCGCGGTACCCGCAAGATTCGTTGGGTCGGTATCGAAGACGACCAGATTGCCGTCGGGCGACCCGTGACCGGCGAACGAAATCACGATCACATCATGTTCATCCGCAGCCGACAGCGTTCCCAGGATGGCCTGCGTAACTTCCGCGTGCGTGGCGGTCTCGTCGAGCAACAGCCGAGCAGACAGGCCTTCGATCGTGTCGGCGAATAACGCCCACAACGCGGTGGCGTCGCGCCGCGCACCGCTCAATTCAGGGATGCTTGCGTCAAGGTGCTTACTTATACCGATGAAGATCGCCTTGATCGCCACATGGCCTCCATTGGTTGCTGGCCGGGAACTATTCGAGCAGCTTGCGGGGCTACCGTTAACGCGTTTGGTCCGCGAGATTCAGCTCTTGCTTGGTTTGTTCGCTGGTTGTGGCGCGGGCGCGGGATTGACTGGCACGGTGGGCTTTACGGATTGCATAGGCATACCTGTCACGCCCCGCTCCAGAGTGCTGTTCGTTCCCTGCACCTTTTGCATCTTCATTCCGGTGACACCGTCCTGCGCCATAGCGCGGGATATATTTTTCTCTGCCACGTTTGCACCTCGAAGATTTACCGATACAAAAAAAGTAGTCAGGATCAGCGCAATCGCGAACGCTGCCGCCGACATCCAGTGATTCACATGATCTGCCGTACGGTCCCACCACGTCCGTTCGTCCATCGCCGAGCCATCGCTCTGCAGGTAATACCTTTCGCTGCGCGCAAGTTGAAGAGAAAGCACCCGCAGGCTTAGCACGTACGAAACCACCACCAGCACCATTGCCAGCGTGAAGAAAAACCATGAGCCGTACAGGGCCCATGCAAAGTCGGCCCTACCGATCGGAATGAAGTCCTTGAGAAATCCTAGAGACAGCGCCAGCCCCGCACCCGAATATGTCAGGATCGATTTATCGAGGTTTTCGGCGTTCGAAACCTGGCGTTTAGATAGATCGTCGCGATTGCGCTCGTACAACCTTTGGCGCTCGGCGATATCGCTGACAGCCGAATCCAACTCCAACTCTTCGCTCATGGTAGGGCTCGCGGACTACTTCGAATTTCCGCCCCCTGATTTGCCGTCGTTAGTTTTCCCGGCTCCGCGCGTAACGGGCTGCATCTTTTGACCGGTAACTCCGCCGTGTATTGTTCGTGTGGGAGCCTGAACAATCGGCTTGCCGCCAAAGGATCCGCCAATTATCGACTTGCTGATTGTCATGTGTTTCGCTCGTTCAGGTTGAAATATCGGTCTGACGGACGTTATCGATGCGCCCGCCATTCACTATGGACATATAGGGCTCGCGAGGCGCTTCAGTACGCAGATCTCATACCACTGTATAAAAGCACATATCCAACGCAATTTCCACAATAATTTGTGTGCGATTGCACAAACAGCACAAGCCATAGTGGCGCTGCGCGGCATGAGGAGGCCTCCCGCTAATTGGCGGTCGGTGCTTTCGACGGCTGGTACGGATCGAGTTGTGACGCCAAAGGAGACTTACTCCGTACGAAAAGCTACGGCGGATAGCCAATACACGGGCGCGGCCGATATTTGCCCTCGATGGGGCCGGCAGTTTCATACTTGCGGCCAAACCGCACTCATTTAATAATGGCTGCGGTTAATTGCCGGAGAAAGCGCGATGAAAGAGCCGGGACTGGATGGTCGACACAGGGACAAGGCGCCGCCGAAAACTGGGCGAATTCAGCAAAAACGCAGCGATACGCTGAACAAGAACCTACCGGACCCAATCCCCCAGTTCTCAGGTAACGCCAAGCTTGGGACTATGCGAAAGGTGACCGGCAAAACGAGCGTTGAAGATGTGCGGGAAGCGGCTAAGCACAGGAAACGCTAGATTTCGCCTATCCACTACTTTCGTTGAGGCCATGCGTTAAATTATCTGCGGCGCTTGGTTTGTTGGTTGCCATACGCGCCCTTGGACGTAGAAGTCGAAGCCGCTTCACTTCCTGTCCGTCGGGGCGATATGCGGTGACCGCGCGCGCTGCCAACGGGTGCAGCGATGATCCTGTCTTGCATTGCTTCGAATTGTCGCCGATACGCTTCGCTGATTTTGCGCGCGGCCTGAAGGTTTCCTTCGAGTACTCCGAGTTCATGTCGCAAATCGCCCACTTGTACCTGGAGAGTTTGTGTTGTGGCCCGATGTCCTGCCTCGTTTTGCTCCAGTTTACGTAGTACGGTGTCGATTTCGATTTGAAGCCGCGCGGTGATCCCACGTTCGCGATCAATTTCAAGCAGTGCCCTCTTCTCTGCGGCGCGCAGACGCTCTTCCGCGAGTACGGCGCCATAACGTAGCTTTTCCAGTTCCTTCGAAAAATCCGCCCTCGCCTGCACGAGTGCCCGGTCACGCGTACCGATCTCGTCCTGCTGTCGCGCGATTTCAGTCTCGAGCGCCTGACGCGTCGCCTCCCCCGCGGCCTGCGCCTGTTCGAGCTCCCGAATGCGCACCTGCGCCGCCAGCAACGCGCCGGTGCGCTGCTCGAGCGCCTTTTCGGTCCGCACGATCCCGGCCTGCAGTGACGCTACCTCGTTGCGCGCGCCGGCCTTCTCCGCCTCGGCATCAGTCCGCAGTGCCTCGAGCGCCGCCTGCGCTGATGTGGTGGCCTTCGTCCACAGCGACGCCACCAGTTCGCCGGCCGCCGCCTGCAACTCCGCCGGGAGATCGGGATGCTCGATCCGTACCCTGCTCTTCTCGCGCAACTCGACCCAGAACTCGCCGAGCACCTGAGTTGGCGTACTCATGCTGCCGCGCTTCACCAGCTGATACAGCCGGTTCGCGGTCGGCGTGATGCCGTGACGGAAGAACAGCAGCGCGCAGGCCTCGCGGTACAGCTCGCGGGTCTTCGGGAATTCGGCCTTCAGGCGGTCGATTTCGGCGGCGAGGCGGGCTTCGTCGGGCAGGACGTCGGACATGGGAGCGGTTTCAGTGTATTTCAATAAATAATATAACGTAAACCGTCAAATACCCAACTCATAGACGTGTTAATTTTGACATTAGGCAGAGGGTTTTTTGGTTGGCGATCGCGGCCGCGATCATGAACAGGAACCGGTGAGATCAGCCCGCGATCGGTAACCAAAAAACCGTTTGTGCTGAACCGCTCCGCAGGCGGTGGCCTCTATGGGCATTGAATGACCGCCGGGGTCATCCAGTGCGGGCCACCCGCGTTGGTCGGGCACCGGACGACGATGAAACGAAGTGGATGAGTGCGTAAGGATGGTGCGGGAGTTGGGTTGGCGAGGTCAGGGGTGCCGGTGGTGGCGTGTTCGCCTGCGGCAAGGACCCGGTGACGCAAGGCCGGGCGCGTTGCCATCAGGAATGCATGGAAACGTGACCGGTCGTGGTGTGAACGGGGATCAGTGAACATGGTGAGCGGGTGGCGGCGCACGCGGCAGTGCGCCGGGCAGGAAGGTTTCGATGCAGACCATGTGACCCTTGCCGCAGACGGGGCAATCGCGCAGGGACCTGCCGGTGAGTCGCTGGTAACGGTCGCGGTAGTCTTGGATCGGGTCGGGTATTTCGTCCGTGGGAGCCACGACGCCGAGCAGCCGGCGGCAGGTGGCGAGCCTGGCGGTCCGGTGGCGATTGGCGAGCAGGCCGTAACTGCGGATGTGCTTGAAGCCATTGGGCAGCACATGCAGCAGGAAGCGGCGAATGAATTCGTCGGCCTCAAGCGTCATGGTCTTCGGTGCGGCGGGGTGTTTATAGTCTTTCCACCGGAAGGTGACGTGGCCGTCGTCGAAGTTGACCAGCCGGTTGTTCGAGATGGCGACGCGGTGGGTGTAGCGGCCCAGATAGTCGAGTACGTGCCGGGCGTCGCCGAAGGGAGGCTTCGCATAGACCACCCACTCGGCCTGTGCGGCCGGCGCGAGAAAGGCGGCGAACGCCTGCGCGTCGGCAAGCGGTTGAAGCTGGCCGTAGAAATGCAGTGCGCCGGTGTCGAAGGCATGGCGCAGCTGTGCGAGGAACAGGCGCCGGAACAGGCGCGAGAGTACCCGTACGGGCAGGAAGAAGCCGGGGCGACAGGCGATCCAGTGTTCGCCGTCCGGGGCGATGCCGCCGCCGGGTACCACGCAGTGCACGTGCGGATGGTGTTGCAGGTTCTGCCCCCAGGTATGCAGGACCGTGATGAATCCGATCTCGGCGCCCAGGTGCTTCGGATCGGCGGCGATCGTGCGTAGGGTTTCGGCGCTGGTGCGGAACAGCAGGTCGTAGAGCACGCGTTTGTTCTGGTACGCGAGTGCTGCGATGGGCTCGGGCAGTGTGAAGACCACGTGGAAATACTCGACCCCGGGCAGCAACTCGGCCTGCCGGTCTTCGAGCCATTGTGCGCGGGAGAGCGACTGGCACTTGGGACAGGCGCGATGCCGGCATGAGTTGTAGGTGATACGCTGGTGAGCGCAGGCATCGCACTGTTCGACATGGCCACCGAGGGCCGCGGTGCGACACAGCTCGATCGCGCTCATCGCCCGCCGCTGGGCACGACTGAGCCCACCGGCGTGGCTCTGCCGATACTGGGCTCCGCGGGCGCTACGCGCAAGATAAAAAAAATGGACATCACACGGAGCCTTGAAAATACTGGAATCAGCAGGCTGCAGGGTGTCCATAAAATTAGCAGAAGAAATGGACAGAACGACCGTCGGAGTGTCCATCTTTCGCCGCAGGTTTCGCATGGTCGGAAGCCCGATAAAGACGGGGCTTCCGACCATGCTGGAGCGAGTCGACCTATCGCGCGTCAAGGGTTCATCGACGCAAGCGAAGTAGCCCAGACGCCCGCCCGGATCTAGCGCGGTTGCAAGGGCAGGACGTTACCGCCACGCAACGCGGCCAGTTCCTTGCGCAGGCTGAACACCTGCCGCAGCAATGCGAGTTCACGAGCCATCGACTCGTCAAGCTGTGCCTGCAGTTCCTTCACGTCGCCCTTCGCGCGGTTCAGCCGCTCGGTCAGTTCGAGCTTCGGGCGCCCGACTACCGCGTTGGCCGCGTCGATCGCTGCGATCAGTCCGGTGAACTGCGGGCGCGACTTCTTGATGCTCCCCTTCTTGCGGCCAGCCTCGATCGCCACGGTGTCATTGTTGATACGCACACCCTTGCGATTCTTCAGGCGCTCAAGGGCGGCGTAGTAGTCGGTCATCGCGTCGTTCATGCTGCCTCCGGCTTGATCGATTTCTCCTGCGCGTCAAGCAGTCGTTGCAGCGTCTGGGCCTCGATACGGTATTCGACGCTCGCCTTATCGATAGCGCGCAGCTTCGCGACCGTAACCTGCTGCGCCTTGATCACGCGCTGAAGCTTCGACGGCACGACCACGAGGTTACGGCAGTTTGATTCAAGGCAATCCAGACGCATCCAGTCGAGCGGCGTCGACTTGCACGGCTCGACGCTCGCACAGCCGCCCAGCACCGTCTCGCGGTACGCGAGCTCGCCCTTCCCGAACATCCTCACCGTCTGCTCGCGCGAGTAGACCGACACGGGCGACGCCTGCACGGTACGGCTCTGCGTCCACGCTGCATGCCCGCCAAACAGCCGCTCGTCAGAGAACAGCACCTGCTCGGCGTACGCAAGGTACTCGGACAGACCCTGTGTCTCAACCCATTCCTTCGCGAAGTGGGTCTTGTCGGTGTCGATGAAGCCCTTTGCGAACGCGGAGCCGCGCGCGTAGTACATGGTCATCTCCTGCGTGATGTGCTGCAACTGACGCTTGAGCGTCGGTAGCGTTACGAGACCGCTGCGGTGCGCGTAAAGCGCGAGCGCGCGGCGAAGCTGGTGACGCGTGAATGGCCACTGCTGCCCGAGCGCGTACTTCGGCTCGTCTTCCCACGCGCGATGCATATCGACACGCTTCAGCTCAGCGATGTCCTCGACCGTGATCGTCGGGAAGACGCGCTCACGAAAGGCTTCGATATCGTCATGTACGTTATTCGCGGCCCGGTTTGCCACGTACCCCTCCTTACGCAGACCCATCCGGCAGAACAGCAGGTGCGAGCCATCCGTCGATTCGGCGTAATCTTGTGCGCCGTGCGCACGGTGCGCCTCGCCCGACAGCCGTTGCGCGAGCCTGATGGCGCGGGCAGCGAGAGGGCTGGTCACCCAGCATGCGCGCCTGGGACGACCGCCCGACAGCTTGGTCGTGATGCCCTCGATGGCGTAGTGGGTCACGCCATCCAGACGGGTCTCGCTCAGGCAGTCGTACGGCAGGTTCTCCGCTTCCATCGCACGCATGCCGGTGAATGACAGGATGACAAGCTGGCATAATGCCCTGATCGACGCCACAAGCGATGACACGACGTAAGGGGAGTCCTCGCCCCCGAAGTGTGTGGTGGTCCTTACTAGTTCTGCAGGGACAACCGGACTCTCGTCGGCGTACAGTCGTGCGAGGTAATCCGACAGCATGTCGGCGACGCCCTCAGCGACGCTGAGGTCATGCTCACAGGTTGACAGGAAGTGCTGGTAGATCCGCGTCGGGATGACAGGGTGTTGTGAGCTTCCAGCACGTTGCGCGTAGCGTTCGAGCAGAGGCTTGTGCAGTTGGGCCAGCGGTACGCGCAGCCCCGTGGTCCCGACACCCAGACGGTGAAGCTTCACCAGAATCGAATGAAGGCGCTGGGCCTTCGTCTCCATCCCGGCTTGCGCGACATAGTCAAGAACAACGACGACATTGGACAGCCCCTCGTAGAGCGTAAGCTGACGTGCGGCGGCAAAGAACGTGAACTCCCTCAGGTATATTGGACGAGTTTGAAGCGTATTGGACGCAGGTACCGTATCTGTCGCTTCATGCATCAGAAAGTACATGACCTGCTTCCACTGACGCGTAGTCGCCTCTGAAAGGGCACGGCTCACGTCGTCAGGCACGTGGCCCCTGAAATTGATATGTGTCCAGCGCAGCCCAACCGCGTATGCACGGACGTCCCAGGCGTCGTCACCAAACAGCGAAACCGTGTTCCCAGCCGTGTCGCGCGTGACGACCGTATCGTCCTCGACCCGGTACCAGTCAGGGCGGTCAGCGATCGGCGCAATCAACGTGTTGTTCATGCCACTCCCAATTCGAAAAGCTGGTCGAGCTTGGCCGACCAGAAAGCGTCCAGATTCCCGGCGACGTCAACGTCATGCTCGATGCGATCGACCATCGCGGCGTTGCGCTTGCGCAGTTCATCCAACAGGAACCCAACGCGCCGCAGCACCGCGCCGAACGAGCTGTCGTATTGCTCGATCGAGCCAGCACGCCCGCTCACGAGCCTGACGCAGTGACGGCAGCTCAGCAGCTTGCGAATGTCGGCGGCGTCAGCGTGCACGCGGTACTGGTCGCAGAAGAGACACCCTTCGGTCGAGCGGCAGTCAGGTTGTACGGTGACCGACGCCGCGATCGGCGCAGGCTTGCGGAACTCGATGCAGACGCCCACCGCGCTCCTGATGCTGCCCGCCCGGTCGTTGCCGGGCTTCAGCACGGTCTTCTCGACCGATGCGAGGAAGGCGCCCATCTCGGCCTTGTGCGCAGCATCCGTGCCGTTTGAGTATGAGCGCAGCGCCGTGGCCAGCGAGTGCCCCATCAGTCTGGCTGCGACGAGCGGGTCGTGGTTGCGCACCGCCCAATCCTGCTTTGCTGCACGCCACTGCCGTGCGCTAATACGCGTCAGCGCGATCCCGAGCGTGTCGAGTCGACAGTAAAGCAGATCCAGAAAGTGGGTTGTGAGACCCGTTAGCCGCCGCAGCTGGGCATGATGTCCGACTACGACGAACAACGCGTCCCGGTCTGCGTCCTGCACCAGATACTCGCGCAACGCCAGATACGTCTTGAGCTTTGGCATGAAGCTCAGCGAGACGGTGAACGTAACCTCCTTCCCGCCTGCCCGGTACTTGACCTCACGAAACTTCTGACGCGCGACCGACGCATCCTGCAGGCTCGCGGCAAGCTCCGGACTCCACTTCATGGCCAACAGTTGCGCGAGGTTGATGCCTGTTTCGGCGAGAAACAGCGCAGCGAAACAAGAGACTGCTATCGAAGCGTGCGAGCGTCGGATTGGCGACTGCGCGTCCGCGTTCGCCACCGCAAGAAGTCTACCCGCACGCCTGGCGATGTTCCACGAACGCTCACGCGGTCTGTTAGCGCCTGCCTCAACCATCCGCGTCCTGAGTTCCTCCCGCGTGTGTGGCTCTCCTGTCTCCAGATTCCAGCCAAAGAGGCTGCGCGAGTCATCGCCGACGCTACGGCCGTAGTTGTGCGGAACAAGACAAAGAGTCTCGCCTCGCACCGTGGTCACGCGCACCGGGTACGGTTGGAAGTCGACCACCAGCGTGCTGATGCTGCTGAAAAGCGCGTCAGCCCATGCGAGCAGGGCGGCTTGTGCCTCGGCGTCAGGCACAGCCGTCGGTACCCAGGCATCCTGTTGGTGGCGTAACACCTTGGCATCAGCGCAGAAGTCGTCGTTTCGGAAGAGCTCACGCAGCATCGACAAGAGATTACGCTGATCGCTGGCGACGGAATTTCGGTTCAGGTTACCCAGCGAGACCTGCTCGCGCTTCTCGTGGAAGTAGCGATGAACAGCCTCTGCGGTAGCCTTCTCGTCACAGAGCGCCTTATGCAAGCCCTGCCTGTCGGCCCAGTTGGCGAATTCAAGCACGCCGCGCAAAGCACCGTGGACCGTCCTCGGGCGCATCGCGCCAAGGGTCATACGCCCGGAAAGCTGCGTCACCAGCAGGCGTACGCCCCTGGCGCGTTCGCTGCAGAAACTTGAGTGGTCGAAAGTGCGTCGCGTGCGGTGCGAGCTTGACGTGTCACGTTTCAGGTAGCAGATCTGACCAATATCGGAACGCCTCCTCATGCCTTCCCACCTGAGCAGCACGCGCTCGGGGTGCAGCAGCGTCGTGCCCTCCGCGAGCGGCATGAGCACTTCCTCGTACTGGCGGCTCATGATGCCACCGCGGTGTTGAGGGTGCGCGTGACCAGCGTCGACAGGTGCGCTCCCCAGTCGTCCTGCACAGCGTCGAACAGTTTGCGATTATCGCGGTAAGCGAGGTAGCGCTCGCTCGTAGACGGTTGTACGTGCCACATCAGCTGCCGCAACTGATCGAGCGCGCGCGTGTACTTCGTCCCGTTCGCGGTCATCGAGTCGACCATGTTCAGCCCGAAGGTCGCGCGCAGGTCATGGAAGCTGAACTCGTACCTGGGGTTGCCAACCCGCGCGCGCATGATGGGCAACAGTTCGTCCCTGATGAACTGGCGCACGGCCTGCCCGGTCTTGACGTGGCGACGAACGCGCGGGCCAGTGCTGACCGGGCTGCGCGACGTGCGATCCTCGTAGAGTGGCGCACCGCGATGGCTCAGAAAGAGCGGCTGGTCGGGGTGATCATCGCCGTCTGCCAGACGGCGACGCTCGCGCGCGCGATCGCTGTGCATGTAGATGTACAGCCGCTCATAGAAACCGCGCGGCAGGTGCAGCACGCCCTTGACGCCGCCCTTCGTGTCGATGCCCGTACCTGGCCCGCAGGCGAGCCGGATGTCGTCACCGTGAAACTCTCCCGGCTCGCGCATCACGTGTTTCGCGCGCACGGTCAGTACTGTCTGGATGCGAGCACCTGTCAACAGCGCGAACAGATGAATGAGCGTCATCTCGGTGTTGCCGAGTGCGGCCAACGATTCAAGCAGTACTGACTGCTCGGAAGACGGGAGCGGGCGCAGGCGACCGCCGTCCTGGATGTGATCGTCCCACGGGTCTTCTGCACGCCGGCCACTGATCGACAGGTCCGTGGTCTTGACTTCGATCACGCTGCTGAAGCCCTTCTGGTCCTTGAACGCGATGAAGCGCTCAGATTCGACCCACGGCGCGTTCGCAGGCCGGAAGCCTGCTTCGGTCATGAGCCAGCGATAGAAGCGCACCACAGCGCCCATACGACGCCTGGCGACGCCCGGAGACAGTTCGCCTGCCTGCACGGCCAGCCTGATCGAGGCGCTGTAGCGGTAGGTCGGACGTTGCCGCTTGTTCACGGGGAACACCAGCCAGTCGACGCATTCGTCATCCAGATAACGACGGAACGCCACCAGGTCGTCTGCGATGTTGGCGAACGTGAGCATGTTGGGCGACGACTTCGACTCCATCATATCGATGAGCCAGACGTTCGCCTCGGCCCACGGCGCGCCGTCAGCGAGTCGGACAACAGGAAAGAGAGGGAAGGTGTCTGCGATCCACCGCGGGCGGGCGTCGCGCCGCCCGCCGGTGTCGGGGTCTGCGAGCGGGACCGTGTGATAGATCGTGCCGCCCTCGGGTGCGGTGATGCTGACTGGCGTCGAACCGGGTGTGTCGCGGTCAACGACCTCGGTCAGTGCCAGTAGCCGGATGGTAGTTCGTCTTGCTGTCATCATGCAGATCCTCTGCTGTGTTTGTGGGGATGTCCGCTTTAACACAGCCTGCGAGTACCAGGAAATCGTCCCTGACTTGCGCATAAGCGGCGGAAGATATCCGCCACCTCGAGTGCCGCACGCATGACCGTGTTCAGAAATAGTCGGGTGGACTGGGCGGAGGCTGCACCGGCTCGGGATGCGGCAGCAGATCAAAGGGGCTGGAGGTTGCACAGACGGTGCTGGTCGCCAGTTTCAAGTACTGGAAATGTGCTGCAGCACATTTCATCTATTACCGACAGTAAATTGTTATGTAGAGTGGCCAACGTAAGTGCTTTGAGAGCAAGGCGTTAGCCTTGGACTACTGCACATAAAGTTTCATGATGGGACTCCTGGCGGCCATTGGGTTCGCCTTTGGTGAACAGCTCGATCATGCACCTATCCCCTCATCAAGTTTCAAACAACCTGCCGCTGGACCGGTTCGTTACAGGGGCCTTGGGCGAACTGGAGAACCTTCGCTATAGCACCGCTGAGGTCACACATGCCGTTTTTGAACTGCGGGTCTCCACAGCCGGCTCAAATATTTATGTTGAGTACCGGCGACTGGTCTCCTTTGAGATCAAAGAGCTGGAGGTGATACTGCACATAACAACTTACTGTCGGTAATACTTTGCTGTCGTAGCGAGGGAGCGATGCCCCATGAGCAGCTGGATCCTGCGTACGTCGGTGCCGCTTTCCAGCAGATGCGTGGCGAAGGCGTGCCTCAGCGAATGCGGCGTGATCGGTTTCTGGATACCGCTGCGCTCGCGCGCGACGTCGCACGCCAGTCCCACTGCGTCCCGGGTGATGGGGCGCCCGGGAATATCGCCGGGAAACAGCCAGTCCCTGGGATGAGCGTCGTGCCAGTACAGTCGCAGGATCTCGAGCAGCCGCGGGGAGAGCATTACATAGCGATCCTTACGATTTTTACCCTGGTTCACACGGATGACCATGCGCTGGCTATCAATATCGGTGACCTTCAGGTGCACGACTTCGGACACACGCAGCCCGGCTGCGTACGCGGTCATCAGGATGGTGCGATGCTTGAGGCTGCGGACCGATTCGAAGAAGTGGTTGATCTCCTCGAGGCTCAGGATGACCGGCAGTCTGAACGGCTTCTTCGGCAACGGAAAGTCCTCGTCGCTCCAGTCTCGCTTGAGCGTCACGCGGTAGAGGAAGCGCAGTGCGCCGATCGTTGGACCGAGGCTGCCGGGGGCCAGCTTGCGCTCCTCACGGAGATAGACGAGCCAGGCCCGGATCTCCTCGGGGCCGAGCAGTTCAGGGGAGCGCCGGAAGTGGCGGGCGAAACTCGAAACCTGCAGCAGATACGACTTCTGGGTGTTCTCTGCCAGGTTCCGGATCAGCATGTCGTGCAGCATGCGTTGGCGGAGCAGTGTCATGGCGAGCCTCCTGGAAACAGTGGATGGCATGCCCGGTCGGGCACCTCCATGCTGCTCCTGGCCGCCTGCTCGTCCCTTCCCCGTGGTCCGGCATCCGGCAACCGTCCTGACCGAACGCCAGGCACTGACCTCCGCTTCCCTCCCACTACCGCGTCAGCGGTTTAGTACAATGGCGATAATGTCGAATTAATGTAGCTTGGCGTGCGCATAATTGCGTCTAGCCAGAACCCCCGGATCCGCCGCCTCTTCGACCATGAATACCGCCCTGCCCGCCCCTCGCCCGATCGGTGCCATCGAGTTGCCCACCGACCTCGATGGCCGTCACGGCGCCAACCGGGCAAACGGACGCATGCAGGTCGCCGCTGACACCGATCTCGACGCGGTTCGCGCGTGGCTTGCCCGGTTTGTGGATACGAAAACCACGTTTGACAACTACCGCAAGGAAGCCGAACGGCTGCTGCTGTGGTCCGTTCTGCAGATCGGCAAACCGCTCTCCTCGCTCACGCACGAGGACCTGCTCGTCTACCAGCACTTTCTTGCCGATCCCCAGCCCGCCGCGCGATGGACCGCTGACGGCGGACGCAAGCATCCCCGCCACGATCCGCGCTGGCGGCCGTTCTACGGCCCGCTGGCCGGATCGAGCCAGCGACAGGCGATGGTCATCCTCAACGTCATGTTTGCGTGGCTGGTGCAGGCCGGTTATCTGGCCGGCAATCCGCTGTCGCTCTCGCGTCAGCGCACCCGACGGGCCAGGCCGCGCATCGTCCGGTATCTGTCGCCCGAGCTGTGGCTCGAGGTCAAGACCTACATTCAGGGCATGCCAACGCAGACCGGTCGCGAGCGCGAACACCACGCACGCGTGCGCTGGCTCTTTACCCTGCTCTATCTGGGCGGTCTGCGGATCACGGAGGTCGGCACCAACACGATGGGACGGTTTTTCCACCGCCGCGACGCAAATGGCGAGGATCGCTGGTGGCTCGAAGTACTCGGCAAAGGTGACAGGGAGCGGCTGGTGCCGGCTACTGCGGAAATGATGGCGGAACTCTCGGCATACCGTCGCGAACGGGGACTACCGGCGCTGCCGTCCCAGGACGAAGACACCCCCCTGGTGCTGGCAATCGGGCAGTCGCGCAAGCCGCTGACACGCGCTGCGCTGCACCGGATTGTGAAGGAGGTTTTCAGCGGGGCCGCCGACACACTGCGGGCTCGCGGCGCAGAATATGCGCAGCGCGCTGACCAGCTCGAGCAGGCGTCAGCGCACTGGCTGCGGCACAGCGCAGGTTCGCATATGGCGGACCAGCAGGTCGACTTGCGCCTCGTGCGTGACAATCTCGGGCATACGTCGCTCACGACCACCAGCCAGTATTACCGACAGTAAGTTGTTATGTGCAGTATCACCTCCAGCTCTTTGATCTCAAAGGAGACCAGTCGCCGGTACTCAACATAAATATTTGAGCCGGCTGTGGAGACCCGCAGTTCAAAAACGGCATGTGTGACCTCAGCGGTGCTATAGCGAAGGTTCTCCAGTTCGCCCAAGGCCCCTGTAACGAACCGGTCCAGCGGCAGGTTGTTTGAAACTTGATGAGGGGATAGGTGCATGATCGAGCTGTTCACCAAAGGCGAACCCAATGGCCGCCAGGAGTCCCATCATGAAACTTTATGTGCAGTAGTCCAAGGCTAACGCCTTGCTCTCAAAGCACTTACGTTGGCCACTCTACATAACAATTTACTGTCGGTAATAGATCAAATGTGCTGCAGCACATTTGATCTATCTTCACGTGGACGACGATCGTCGTCATCGTGAAACCGATGAAAAGCATCGCATTGACTGGTAGTCCAGACGGCTGAAATTCGGCTTATGCGAAGCTTTCCATAAGGCCGAACTGCAGCCCTTCCGTCGCATAGGACGCCGCCTTAGGAAAACGCAAACGACAGGCGCCCTACCCCGGCCCGTTTGCCACGGTATTGCCACCACGCGATTGCGGCGATAACGGGTGTTATCTCGGCTCTGCCTCTCACGTCTCCCCTGCACCGTGACGGCAATGGAAAGTTGCCTCTGTTCCGCCGTTTTGGAATTTTGCATAAAGGGAATGATCAATTTTTGAACGGTCGTGTTTTTCTTATTGTGATGCCAGTTCTTCGTCATCCCGGCGGCCACGCAGGGGAAATCGGCGGTTTGCGACGCAAACGTCCTCTGCGGGCGGCCTAGCGCTTGCCGAGGAAGTCAGCGGTTATGAGTCGGGAGGGCTGATCGGGGCCGCACCCGCATTTTTCTTTCGGCGACCGCGGTAATGCGTTCGCGGCCATCTGCAAACGTTTTGAGCATGCGAACTTCGCCGGCGCCTGGCGGCAGCCAGAAATGCGCTTCAAGTGCCTCACGTGTGATTGCACACTCGAAAGGTGATTCTGCTTCCGTTTCTCTCGTCTTCTTCGCCGTTTCAGCAAGAGACGATACGAATTACGTCGGCAAGAGGGCGCATGGGCACATCCTCGAATGCCGGGTTGGCGCTATTGGCTCACTATTTCCCGTGGCACTCGAGAGCGTCTTCTGACGATATGCTATTTTTCAGGCTATCTGTCGTCCGGAGGCAAGCACGCCGTCTTCCGCGCCCAGCTCGACCGACGACTGGTCGCCGGAAGAGAAATGATCTCCACGAATACGCGCTGACGCAGCCGGTGCATTCGCAACCGGGTTGTAGACGACGTACACCTGGCGTCGGTCACGGGATGACATGTTATGCCCCGAACCATGCACCACATTGCAATGGAACATCACCACCGTGCCCGCGGCACCCACCATCGGCGTCGCCTTGCCAACATTGAGAGCCTCGACCAAGAGGTCCCGACGCACGGAGTACTGGTTCAGCGCCCCAACCGCCGCGTCTTCGACGTGTTCCAAGGGGCCGCACTTGTGGCTACCCGGCAAAATGTACAGCGCGCCACCCATTTCGTCGGCATCGTCCAGCATGACCATCGTGTTCAGCATGTGATCCCGTGGTACGCCGTCGCGCTGCCACGGACCGTAATCCTGGTGCCAGGACCAGATAGTGCCCTCAATGGCGGGCTTGACATTGATCTTGCTCTGATAAATATAAAGCTTCGGGTCAGACAAGAGCTGCTGTGCAGTTTCTAGCATGCGCGGCGCACGCGACAATGCCCGGAAAGCTGCCGACTGCGTTACACCATTGTCTTCGTGCAAGCGCCAGATAGTCCGCACGGCGCCGTTGCGTTCCCGCCTGACGAGGTCGCTGTCGATCTCGCGCAAACGTGTGACTTCATCGCGAAGGATTTCGACCTCGGCAGAAGTAAGCAGGCTAGGGAAGATCAGAAACCCGTCGCGATCGAAATCGCGCAATTGTTGTTCACTCAGTCGCATGGTAGGTCCTTTCAGTAGGTCGTCAGATAATGCGGGCTCGGACGTTGCTTCACGCCGCCTCCATTCCCGAGGCCTCAGAATAAGTCCAGATCATGAGATAGCCTAATCGTAAAATGACGGTCATCGATAAATGCAAGTTATGGGTGTTTTGAGGAGAGTCCCGCCGAACCTCACATGCAAAGGCAGTCGGATCAGAAGCAGTCCGCCTTTCAAACCTCGGCGAATGCGCACGTTTTCATGTCGACCATCGGCACAGAGGCGTGCGGTCGAAGGTAGGGCGACAACAGGGCAAGCACGTGGTGCCTCCTTTTCCTTTCTGGAAGTTGCCAAAGGACCAAACCGCACGCTTTTTGCACAGCGACTCAATGCCCAGGCCATTCCAGTCCAGGCCGAATCATTTCACCGGAACCCTTTGATCAATGGGTTCATCGCCCATCGACGATGGCGCATCACGCGGTGGCTACGCAAGCATGCGAAGGCTCCCAACCATATCCCCCATGCGTCAATGCGTCCCGACGTGTTGACGAGGGAGGACCTCTTGACATTCAATGAGGGTCTCGTCACGACGTTCAGCATGAGGGGCAGCCGCAATGAATCTTCGACAGCTCGAAGTATTTCACGCAATTATGCAGTCGGGCTCAGTAACGGGCGCAGCGCGTGCATTGAATGTCAGCCAGCCAGCTATCAGCGCTGTGTTGAAGCACGCCGAGCAACGTCTTGGCATGAAACTCTTCGAGCGCATTAGTGGGCGCCTGTCTCCGACGCCAGAGGCGAGTGCCCTGTTACCCGATGTGGACGACATTTTCTCCAGGATTGACACTCTCAGTCGCACAATGCAAGCCATGAGAGATGGTCGCACCGGTCGCATACTCGTTGCCACCACCCCAACACTGGCAAACGGAATTTTCCCGCGAGTGCTCGGGCTATTCCGTAAACAAAGTCCAAACGTTCACGTCTCGTTGCGTTCGGTTCCCACGCCTCTTGCGATCGAGGCCGTGGGCTTCCGCCATGCCGACATGGGCGTGATATATGGGCCGGTCGATAATGCGGGTGTTGAGTCGGAGTTCCTGGCTACCACCGAGATCGTCTGCGCTCTGCCCAGACGCCATCGTTTGACTCGCAAGAAGACTATAACCTTCAAAGATCTTGTCGGTGAATCGGTGATCTCCATCGGTGCGACAACGATGCTGGGCAAACTGATCGACAATGCTGCGCGGTTATCGGGCACCGAAGTGCCGGCGGCCACTATCGATGCAAGCTCATCGCTGACCGCCTGCTTACTGGTGGCCGAAGGTGTTGGAGTAGCACTCGTAGACCGCACAGTCATCACGAGCCCTCTTGTGTTCCGGCCGTTTTTGCCTACGGTCTCGGTATCGATCCAGCTTATCTTTCCGCACGCTCGACCACGGTCCCGTGCCACGCAGAGCATGAGTGAAGTGCTGAAGCGCGTCACCAAGGCCGTCCCTGGGCCCGACTGACGCACCCGCCTACTTTTGAACATATCTGAAAAACGTGCTTCGCAAGATCGGTGGCAATGGCCATGGGTTCCATCTGATTCTCTCTGGCGGCAGGACTCACAAACCAGCAATGTCGCACGCTCAGGATGCGAGTCTGTAGCGCCGGACGGTCCGTTAAGGGTGGAGGCGACCATTCCATCTATAAAGCTACTACAGTTCATGTTCATGGTACGTCGAGGCCATGATGAAATGTCCGCTTTCCGGCCAAGTTCAAATCTATGGCCAGCCCGAATTTTGCAACCCCCGGTTCTGAAGTCGTCGTGGCTTGCGCAAATCTATCCGGAATCGATGTTCCGAAATGAAACCCGCACCGTCGATCCTAAAAATGTCTGCAGCTGCTGTGATGTCAGGTTTTTCGTCCGGTCGCTGTGCCGTTGGATCATCAAGCTGCCAGCAGTCGCAAAGCCGTGTTGGGTGAACAGTAAATCAATCCGCGACTGTCGGGCGCGCAGCATCATATTTGGTGTGTCTAGTGTCCTTGCGGACCGGCACGAGAGCGCGGTGCGTCGTGCGGCCGGGGAGCTAGCCACACAAGGCCATAAGACGCTTGCAGTCCGTCGCGACGTGTGCGACGACGCTCAGGTTGAAGCGATGATTGAGCAGACTGTTAGCACCTTCGGCCGACTTGACGTCGCATACATCAATGCCGACGTTCAAAATGTTCCTGCGAAGACCGCAAACTCTCCTCGCGAGTATTATGACAGAGTCATGGCGATCAATCTCCGCGGCGTATGGATCTGCATGAAGTTTGAATTGCCGCAGATGCGCAAGCAAGGAAGCGGCGCCATCGTCAACTGCTCGTCGCTTGGGGGACTGTTGGGATGCGCTGCAAAGCCATAAAACAGCCACGCAGTGATCGGGCAAACAAAAAGCGCCGCGCTCGAATATGCGTGCCGGCCAACGGCAGGTGCCGCGCGCGCGCCGGCCATGATGGCGCCTTGGTTAGCCGCGGGAACATTTTCGCGCAACTGCGATTTGCTTGATATTGTTCCCGGCTGCCGACTGGTGCACGTGAACAGTTTTACGCAAACCAACGTCTGCACTATCCACGATAGCGTTCGTGAAAAAGTTTCTCAATGCAAGGACGAGCGAAGCACCTTGACGTAACCGACACCACCAACATTGCCGGAGATGAACTCGTTCGGCTTATGCGCCGGTCAGCCGAAGCGCCCGACGCTGACCAAGCTGTTTGCTTAGAGGTATGGCTTTAGGTGTCTATTTTGCTTGGGCCCGGCGTGACCGCGAACCGGCGACTAGCCGGCCCATACCGCCTTCAGTGCGCGACGAACCCGCCATCGACGGGTAATGCGACGCCCACGATCAGGCTGGCACCAGGACTGCATAACCACAGAACCGCTGACGCGACCTCCTCCGGCTTGCCCATTCGACCTATTGGCTGATCCTTGAGGAACACTTTCATCGCCTCTGGATCGATTCCATCGCCCATGGGCGTGTCGATGCAGCCCGGGCATATCGCGTTCACCCGTATGCCTTGCGCCGCGACGTCCAGAGCAGCGCTCTTGGTGAGACCAATCACGCCGTGCTTACTCGCGTGGTAGGCCGCGCGACCCGGCAGTCCGACCAGGCCACCGAGCGACGAGCAGTTGACGATCGCGCCGCTACCCTGTTTCTTCATCTGCAGCAGCTCGTGCTTCATGAAGGTCCAGATGCCGCGCAGATTTACGGCTAGCACCTCGTCATATCCGTTGGCGGGTTCGGCGGACATTTCGCACATGGGGCCAAGGATACCGGCGTTGTTATAGGCCATGTCGAGGCGGCCAAATTCCGTGACGGTGCGATCGACTGCGGCCTTGGCCTGCGCTTCATCGGATACGTCGCACACAATGCCGATGGCCCGATGTCCTGCAGCGGTCAGTATCCCGGTTGCGGCATTGAGCTTCTCTGCATTCCGGTCGACCAGCGCAACGGCAGCACCTGCTTCGGCGAACGCCTTTGCTGTCGCCAGCCCCATTCCGGAGCTTGCGCCCGTAACGAGCGCCACCTGGCCTTTGAAGTCGTACGTGGGATTCATATAAATACTCCTGATGGTTGATGTTGCTGTCAGCACATTGGGGCTGAAGGTCGCCCAATGATCAGCGGCGACGCGATATAACGATCGACATCGTCGACTTTAGCGATCAGGGTTTGACGTGAAGGGGTTAGCCAGGCGCTTACCCGGTTTGTTGGCCCAGCAGAAAGTCAAGCATCATTGCCTGGACCGCATCGACCATCTGCACGCCGTTCGCTGTCTTGCAACCTGCTGACTGCGCCGCCTTCAGCAGCGGCGTCACGCCGTGCCCGGCAATCACGTCGCCGACAAACATGGATGAATCCAGCAGATCGGCAGAAACGGGCAGCGGATCGGTTTCAGCGAATCCCAACTGAGTCGCGTTGAATACCAGGGTGCATCCGGACGGATCCGCCGGGCCGACCCGCGCACGGCCTTTGGCCAATGCCGGAGGTCAGGTCCTTCAGATGTGATGAGCGGGATTCCTCTGCATCGCTAATTATTAGTTCGCGTACACCCGCGTTGAGCAACGCGATCGCGATCGCACTGCCCGCCGCACCGGCACCGACCATCAACGCGCGGCCGTCCTTTACCCGTGCGCCGTGATCCGTTTGCGCTTTCACAAACGCGAGACCGTCGAGCATATCGCCGTGCCAGGTTCCGTCCGCATTGCGACGCATGACACTTACGCAACCAAGCAGCCGGGCAGTATCGGAACTGGTGGAACAGTGGGCGAACGCCGAGAATTTGTGCGGCGTCGTGACAAGCAGGCCATCGACGTTCCCTGTCAGCGCCAGCGCCTGCATGACCGGTTCCAGATCGCCTTTCGCTACCTGCATGGGCAAGCATAGACCGTTGTAGCTTCGTGCCTCGAAACCACGGGTCAACTGCTGCGGCGATTTCACGAACTTGATCGGGTCACCGATGATTGGGAACAGACGCGTGGCGCCATCGAGCTTTTCAGGCATCCGGTTTCTCTCTCGAATCTATTCAACAGGAATTCCGGCGCTCAGGCGCGCGGCAGAATTTCGACGGTCGCTGCGGTGCCAGGAGCGGATCAGCCGGGTCGTTTTTCAAGTACGTCCTTCACTACCGGAAGTGCGGTAAAAACGTTCGGCCAACCCGCATAGAACGCCAGTTGCGTCATGACCTCCGAGGCCTGTGCTTTGGTCAATCCGTTATCCATTGCCCGATTCAGGTGGTAAGTCAGTTGTGCGGCCTGACCGGTTGCAACCAGCGCGCTGACCGTCACGAGACTACGATCGCGCGGCACGAGCCCTGGCCGCAGCCACAGGTCGTTGAACAGCGTGTCTCGCGTGAATTGAGCGACGCCTGGCGAAACCGCGCCAAAGTTCTGCTGCACCCGAGTCTCGCGCTCGGCTTCTGCCGCCTTATCAAGCGGAAGAAGTTCAACGGACGCCGGCGGGAGCTGCGCTGCCGTGATTCCACGTCTTTCGAATACGGTGTTCGTTACCTTGACAGCCGCGGTCGCATTGGCCCAACCGGAATAGAACGCGAGGTGCGTGATGATCTCTGAAATCTCGCTGGCCTTGAGGCCGCTGTCGAGCGCGAGATCGAGGTAGGACGGCAACTCCGTGCTCTGATTGCGCGCGATCAATACCGAGACCGTAACGACGCTTCGGTCCCGCGCCGACAGTTTTGGTCGCTTCCAGAGGTCACCCAGCACGACGTCGGTCGTATAGTGCTCAAGAGCGGGGGAAACGGTGCGCATTGCGTCGAGTACGTTCGCGGGCGCGGAGCGGTCCGAACTTTCCATGTCAGTTTTCCTTTCGATTCGCGAACACGCGGCGATGCCGAACGAGAACACAAGCACCGCAACTGCGAGTAATTTCATTGTTCGGCTCCTCACCGGCGCTCGCACGTCATTGAGATTCACCGTGCCGCGTTCTGTCGTTGCGTGAAAGGCGCGTGCCGGACCCAGCGGTCTGTCTTGAAGACCTGCCTGCGACATACGGTGCGCATCATTTGTAATGTAATGCACTCACTCATGTACGACTAGGCGCTAGAATCGGCAAACACCTATGAAGTGAGTTCATTAATGCGCCGCGAAAGTTATAACGATCTACTGGCCCTTATCGCCGTCGCGCGTGAGCGCAGTTTCACGCGTGCCGCCGCGCAACTCGGCGTTTCGCAATCCGCGTTGAGCCATACCATTCGCTCGCTCGAAACCCGTCTCGGGCTCAGGCTGCTGACCCGAACCACACGCAGTGTCTCGCCAACCGAAGCCGGCGAGCGTCTTCTTCAGACCATCGCTCCCCGGTTTGAAGAAATCGATGCGGAACTGGCTGCCGTCACCGAGTTCCGGGACAAACCCGCAGGCACGATTCGCATCACCGCCACCGACTACGCGACCGAAACGGTCCTGTGGCCCAGATTGTCGAAGGTCCTGCACGACTACCCGGATATCAAGGTTGAGATCACGACCGACTATGGCCTCTCGGATATCGTGGCGGATCGCTATGACATTGGCGTTCGCCATGGTGATCAGGTCGCCAAAGACATGATCGCGGTGCGCCTCGCGCCGGAGATGCGCATGGCGATTGTCGGCGCGCCGGAGTATCTGGAGAAGCATGCGCGGCCGAAGAAGCCTCAGGATCTGACCGGACACCAGTGCATCAATCTACGTTTGCCGACGCTGGGCGGCTTTTATCCATGGGAACTCAAAAAGGGCAGCCGCGGGGTGCAGGTCCGCGTCGATGGACAACTCGCGTTCAACGGGACCTACCAGATGCTGGCGGCAGCGCTGTCGGGATATGGTCTCGCCTATATTCCCGCTGACCTGGCTCACGAGCACGTCGAAGCGGGGCATCTCGTCAAGGTGCTGGAGGAATGGTGTCCAGTCTTTCCAGGCTTGCATGCCTGCTATGCAACCCGCCGCGAATTCTCGCGAGCGATGACAGTGGTTATCGACGCAATCCGTTATCGCAATGACGAATCGAAGACGAGAAAAAATAATTCATGAAACACGTTCATGGGAGCTTGCGGTTTTGCGGGCTTTATCGCTAGATGCCGACTGTCTATCATCTATCTCTAACGACGAACGGACGCGCGCCCCTGCGTCAGGCAGCGCTTTCGCAAACGCAGGCTCCGCCTGCACGGAGAGATGACGATGGACTATGAATATCTGGGCCGCAGCGCCCTCAAGGTTTCGCCCCTCTGCCTGGGCGCAATGATGTTCGGCGGCGAAACGGATGAAGCCGCCTCGCGCCGGATTATTGACAAGGCTTTCGATCAGGGTGTGAATGTCATCGACACCGCGGACGTGTATCACGCTGGCCGGTCCGAGGAAATCGTCGGCCGCGCGATTGCGCAGCGACGCGATGACTGGGTCGTTGCGACAAAGTTTGGCTATCCGGCGTCGGCTACGGCTCGTCCCAACGAACAGGGGCAGTCGCGTAAATGGATCTGCCAGGCGGTGGATGCAAGCCTGAAGCGCCTTGGCACCGATTACATCGACGTTCTCTACTTTCATCGCTCGCTCAACGATGCGCCTCTGGAAGAAGGTTTGCGTGCAATTGGCGATCTGATTCGCCAGGGTAAGGTGCGCTACTTCGGTCTGTCCAATTTCCGCGCCTGGCGCATAGCGGAAGTGGTGCGTCTTGCCGATCGACTCGGCATTGATCGCCCCGTTGCGCTCGAGCCGGTTTACAACATGGTGGATCGAACGGCCGAGGTCGAATTGATGCCTGCTGCCGGACATTACGGCATTGGCGTCGTGTCATACAGCCCACTCGCACGTGGTGTGCTGACCGGCAAATATGCGCTCGATGGTGCGCCGCCAGCGGATTCACGCGCAGGACGCGGCGACAAGCGCATCAAGCAGACCGAGTGGCGTCCGGAATCGCTCGCCATCGCGCAAAAAGTCGCGACGTACGCTGCTGAACGCGGCACGACTTCGATCGCGTTCGCTATCGCCTGGGTATTGAAGAATAGATTCGTGAGTTCCGCTATCGCCGGTCCGCGCACGGAGGCGCATTGGGACAGCTATACGGATGCATTGACACTGCAAATTGGCCCCGACGACGAAAATTTTGTCGACAGTCTGGTTCCTCCGGGTCATGCGTCGACGCCGGGCTATACGGATCCCAACTATCCGGTCGAAGGCCGACGGGTAATGGGTTAACCTGCTAGTTCGCACAGCCTTGGCTCTGGAAAATCTTCCCGTCTTCTTGCAGATTTCGTTCGTCGGACGCGACGGGACCGCCGCGTTTTCGCCGAACGGACCACCGTTCAGCTAGGGAAGCTTTCAGCTATTACGGTAGCGCAATGCGTCAATTACAAGCGCGAGGGCACGCGACGGTTGGCGCCGGCTGGCATAGTACGCGTGGTAGCCTGGATAGACTGGGCACCAGTCCTTCATAACAGCCACAAGACGGCCTTCCTGAATATATGGTGCAACGACGTCTTCCGGCAGGAACGCGAGTCCGCCGATCGTGAGAGCCGCATTAAGCAACTGGTGCTCCCCGTTGAAGGTGAGCTTGCCGTTCACCCGAACCTGCACGTCTCGGTCACCATCCCGAAGATCCCACGCGTGCAAGCCGCCCGACGTGGGCAGACGTTGCGTAATGCAATCGTGATCAACCAAGTCCTGCAGTGACTGGGGAGCTTCGCGCTGGGCAAAGTATTCCGGCGACCCAACGATGCACCATTGGAGATCGGGCGAGATGCGAACCGCGATCATGTCTTTTGCGACCTGATCTCCGAACCGTACACCGATGTCATAACGCTGCGCGACTATGTCGGTTAGTCCGTAATCGACGGTAATTTCGATTTTAACGTCGGGATTCTCAACCAAAAAACTTTTGAGCTTGGGTAGTATCACCGTGTCGACCGGATGGTCGGTGGCGGTTATTCGGATTGTCCCGGCCGCCTTGTCGCGGAATTCCGCTAAGGCCGCGACCTCGCCGTCGATTTCCTGAAAGCGGGGCGCAATGGCCTGATAGAGTCTCTCGCCAGCTTCGGTCGTCGCGACACTCCGAGTGCTTCGCGTCAACAATCGTAGCCCCAACTTCGACTCGAGGTCCTTGATGGTGTGGCTTAGCCCTGATTGCGACATGCCTAACTGTGCAGCCGCACGCGTAAAGCTGCGCTCCCGGGCGACAACAAGGAATGCAAGCAAATCGCTATAGCCTTCACGCGCCATGAGTTTCTCTACGAAATAAATCTGGACGAATCCTACCATCCCGCAAATTTGACCATGCGACATGGAGCGGGACCGCGCGGGCGGGAATGGCGATGCATGGCCCGCGGTTGGACGCCGATTGATGCACCGCAGTGATAGGCCCATGCACTTCCGCCTACTTAATTGGCTGCAGAGATCTTGTTAGAGTTCACTCCTCGCACATGCAGTGTGTCGTGGGAACCTGAACCGCTCCCGTCCTATGCAGCGCAGCCCACGGACACTGCGATCAGAACAAGCGGCAACGGACGGCTAAGCAAGGCGCGGCCGTAACTAATGCTCGCAAATTCCGGCAGAACACAAAAGCCGGCAACTTCCAGAGGCGTACGGTTGGCAAGATCAACCATGGCGGAGACAAGCGGCGTTCAACTGATAGCGAAGCGCGAGTGGGATTTTTCCTCGTTGATTCGTAGCAGATCGAACAGCCACAGACCGCCGCGGCGCGCCTGCGCCGTTCCTCGCAATTACTTTGGAAGCTTCATCGATGAAACGAGTCGTTATCGCATTTACCGTCGCCCTTCTGATGAGCCCCTTGACGGCATCCGCCCAGGATGCTACGCCGCTTTCACGCGCCCAGGTGCAAGCGGAAATGACGCAGTACTACGAGGCGGGCTTCAATCCCGCCCGTGCAAATCCGAGAACCTGGGTGGAAGACGCGCAGAAGGCAACCGCGAAATTTGCTGCCCAAAGCAAGTCCGACAACACAAGCCAGTTGGCTCAAACCGCGTCGACGCCGGCTTGCAAGTAGTCCGTATCGGAGTTGCGGCCCCTTAGCCCACGCTCGGACCATGTGCTTCCTTGCTGTACTGGCGATTGGTTGGTCCATCTGAAAGCCGCTCAGACGGCTTTGAATCCGGCGAGCACGAAGAGCGCGGACTCGGCCACCTGCCAGGCCTCGGAGGGTCCGGGAAGGCCCGACGCAGCGCTCCCCTCTTCGATGACCGGGACTGCCGGGGCCGAGTCCAGACCTCTTCGCCGACACGGCCAGGCTCTCGCATCGGAGCGATTGTGTCCCCTGCCCGCCTGCGATGAAAAGCAGAAACCCTGATGGATCGCGCCAAACGCGACCTGGCGGGACACCTATTTTTTGAGGAATATCCATGTCTACTACGACAGTCCAGTACGCCGCACCACGGCGGCAAGTGTGGAGCGCCGTGGGTTCAATGGCTTTGTGCGTGGCGATGTTAATCGCCTCGGAGTTCATGCCTGTAAGTCTGCTGACCCCGATCGCTCACGATCTTGGCGCGACCGAGGGCATGACCGGACAAGCCATTTCGATCTCTGGACTCTTTGCGGTTCTGACGAGCCTGTTTATCCCGTCCATAGCAGGCCGCCTCGACCGACGCCTTGTACTGATGGGACTCACCATCCTGATGCTGGCGTCTCTGGTACTGATCGCCGAGGCGCCCAGCTTCGCGATTTTAATGACTGCGCGCGCCGTCTTGGGGATCACAGTGGGTGGCTTTTGGTCCTTGTCGACGGCGACGGTGATGCGTCTCGTGCCACAGAAATCCGTTCCGAAGGCGCTCAGCATCCTTTACACAGGTAATGCGGTCGCCACTGCTTTTGCTGCTCCCATCGGCAGCCTTTTAGGCGGAATCATTGGATGGCGAGGAGTCTTCTGGGCCCTCGTGCCCGTGGTCTTGCTTAACCTTGTCTGGCAATGGGTCAGCTTGCCGGCGATGCGCCCAGATGCGCCTAATCCCGTCGGAAAGGTCTTTGGCTTACTCAAACGTCCGCACGTGGCGTGGGCCATGCTCGCCGTAATGCTTACATTCGGAGGAGCGTTTACCATTTTTACGTACCTTCGCCCCTTTCTGGAGACGTACACACAAGTGACGGTTCCACAACTGTCACTTCTATTGTTGGGGCTCGGACTGGCAGGATTTGCCGGGACCTACGGCGCCGGCGCGTTGCTTGAGCGTCGTCTGAATACATTGCTCCGGCTATTGCCACTGGCCCTGGCCGCGGTAACACTGGTTCTCATCGCGGTCGGCCACACGTTGTGGGCAGTAGCGCCGGTGATGATTGCCTGGGGCGCATTGCAATCTGCGATCCCTGTTTCCTGGTCGACATGGCTGACGAAAGGCATCAGCGACGAGGCAGAAAGCGGGGGTGGGCTGATGATCGCAGCAATCCAGCTCGCAATCATGCTCGGCGCCGAATTTGGAGGCGTACTGCTGGATCATTTTTCGATCGGGACCACGTTTGGGGGTGGCGCGGCTCTTCTGATTCTAGCCTCGCTGGTCGTTGGCGGCCGCGGCAGAATCAGCCCGCGTTGACGAACGCAGATCCCAGGTTCTCCGTGCAGATTGGCAGCAGAAGGATCATTCTCCTTGTCGCGCATGGATAGATCGTTGGGACTCTCTTCCCGTCTTCCAATCTGCTTCACGGGATAACCCGCTGCGACCGCAACTCGTCAAAAAAACGGACGAACTCGGATTCCGTGTCAACCGTGCGGTGAAAGCCGTGCTGCCGCACCTTCGTCATGTCCGCCATGACGTCCCAGCCGCGCGACCAGATATAGTCGGCGTAAGCCCACAACGCGACACGGTCGTACGGCCAAGGCTCCAGGCCGTGACGCTGGACAATACGGTCCCAGACAGGGCCTCTGTCTGCCATCACGTCGACCAGTTTTACTGTCTGCACCGGGCCAAGCGGGATATCGAAATAACGGGCGAAGACTGGCCATAGGTTGACCCACCGGATGTAGTCACCGTTGATCAGGTTGTAGGCCTGATTGGCCGCGGCCGGCGCTTCAGACATCCATAGCAGTCCCTCTGCAAGCTGATCAGCCGAGGTGCATTCATAGAGCGCGTGGAAAGCCGCCTCGGTCCCCGGAAACGACAGCGGTAGCCCGAGCTCCCGGCAAATGAGAGCATAGACGGCGATCACGCTGACCAGGCTGCGCGGCACCCCTGGCACCGCATGCAGCAACGCGTCGGGACGACTCACCGACCACGTCCAGCGAGCACCGGCCTGCTTCTCAGTCAGGTAGTCCTGTTGCAGATAGTAGAAATTGGGGATTGGGCAGCGCGGATGGCTTTCTTTCGCCGGTGTCATGAAGGGGCCAGCATGCGAGCCGTAATACTTCATGCCCTGGACCATATGAATATGACGAAGGCCCGGCGCGGCATGATCAAGCGTTTCGACTACGTTGCGGACAATCGCCAGGTTTTCGTCCAGAGGCTCGCGACCACCCTCGGCGAAGTTGTAGCGGGCAGCGCAGAAGATGTGCGTCGTCTTAGTCAGCGCGCTGAGCTTGGCATGACAATCCTGCGCATCGAGGAGATCAACGCCGACCCAGCGCACACCGGGTATGTCCACGCGCTTGCGGGCGAGTCCAATGACCTCCCAGCCCTTGCTCACCAAGGTGCGCGCGAGACTTGCTCCGACCACCCCACCTCCCCCGGCAATCACGGCGACCCGTTCGCCATTTTCCAATCCCGGCACATAAAGGTCGGATTCCACGCTGACAGGCGCGGTAGATGACCTGCCCGGCAAGCCGTCTTCAGGTTGATGCGTTCGATGCTCCGGCTTCGGTTCGGCTCCCGCCATTCGGGCCGCTCGCAGCGTGGCACCCAATTCCGTCTGGGCAGCCAGGCGGGAATGGGGCATATCTGAATGAGCCGGCATAGGTGATCCTTTGGGTGTTTTATGTGTGAGTGGGATAGCCGGGCAATGACCTGGGCCTTCGCCCCGACAGTCGCCTGTACTTAGTCGTGCCCGACGCGATTTATAAAATTTGCTGAGGGGCGACAGCGGGGACGCCCCTCTTTGTGGCAAGCGGCGCGGGCGGCGACCCTGGATGCGAGCGCCCAGCGGCAAGTGACCCTCATGACGCACCGGACTCAACCGCCAAGCCGAGCTGCCTCGATAATGGGACGCCTTCGAAGACTGAGCGCGTCGGCACATACTCAAGGCCCACGGATCCGGGGTAATTGATGTCAACGAGCGCTTGAAAGATAGCGTCGAAGTCAACTGTGCCCGTGCCCGGCTCATGTCGCCCTGGAAAGTCAGCCAGCTGAATATGCGTGACGCTGCTCCCGTGGTCTCCGAGAAACGCAACCGGGTCTTCCCCATTGACGTGCGCGTGATAGACGTCGAGTATTATTTTTATCCTTGGCCGCTCTGAGCGTGAAATCGCCGCGATCGCGAGGTCGAGACGATCGAGAAAGTAGCCTGAGAAATCTGTCGAGTTCACCGGCTCAATAACCAAGCCTAGGCCTTCTGCGTGAAGGCGGTCGTACGCCTCCGCAAGATTGCTGCAATAGGTTTCAAAGGCGAGCTCCTGCGACACATCTGGCGCTCGAGACCCTGCAAACACATGAACGCGGGAACATCCGATCGCCTTTGCGTACTCGATCACGGTGCTGACTGATTCATCGAACTGGGGCTTGAGCGCCGGAGTCAACGAATAAGCCGGCGCGCCGGCCTTATAGTCCGCAGCGGGAGCGCCGATCGAAATCTGTGCGAGGCCATGGTCATCAAGCAGCCTTGCATATTCTCGTGCGGGAACCGCATACGGAAAGGGAAATTCAACGGCCTGAAAGCCCAGTTTTCTGGCGGCGGCAAATCTCTCCTCGAAAGGTAATGTGCCAAGCACATAGGTCAGGTGAATTGAAGCGAGCATTGTTCCTCCAGCGCCTTCAGAATGATCTTCAGCATGCCTGCCAGAACCGGCTGAATGCGGCCCGGCTCATCACAAGCACGACGACCGGGCGTCAAAACCGGTGAACGATACCGACACCCGCCGCGAAAATGCTTGGCGACGACGACGGGGTTGCATTGAACCCGTCGCCAATCGT
The DNA here is from genome assembly GCF_046535245.1 of Paraburkholderia sp. SIMBA_030. Lineage (NCBI taxonomy): Bacteria > Pseudomonadati > Pseudomonadota > Betaproteobacteria > Burkholderiales > Burkholderiaceae > Paraburkholderia > Paraburkholderia sp. SIMBA_030. The sequence goes on along the minus strand of NZ_JAWRXB010000005.1, from coordinate 105,481 downwards.
CCCCGTCGCGGTAATGATATTCCCTGCCCCGTTTGTGCCCAGCGTTTTCCCGTTGGCCCGGGTGTACGCCTGGACCGCGTACAGCCCAGTCCGCTTGGACAGCGAGTAGTACTCGGAGAGATTGAACTGCTGATACTGCGCGCTACTGGTGATTCCGTTCGCTTTTGTTGCGCGCGTATAGCTATAACCGGAGGCCAGATCCCAGGCGACCGAAGGCTTGTAGTGCAGTGTTACCCCTCCGGTATTGAAAATGGCCTCATCGTGGAACTTCGACCCAACACCCGGGACGTACTGGACGTTCGTGTAAATGGCCCGAACGTCAAAGGCGCTGCTGAACGTGTAGCTTGCCCCCGCAGCAAAGCGCTGTTGAGCCTGAGCCGTCTGGTATCCATTGGTCAACGCGGAAACGCCCGGCTGCGCGCCAGCGTTCGACGTCGTGGAGTCCGTGCCGAATGCCCCACCGCCCGCGGTAGAGTTGTTCGCCCGGGAGATGCCGACGCCGAAGCTAAGCGGTCCCTGGGCATACTGGATAGCGGTACTCCAGGTGGAGCCCCGATTTACACTACCAGGTACACCGCCGAGCGAATATGAGCCGCTAAGCGTCACTCCATACAGCTTCGGCGACATATACAGCAGCGTATTGTTTGTCCGGTAGCCCGTATCGAGGCCATCGACGTCCCCGGGGTGAGCACCGAAGTAGCCGGTGAGCCATTGCGTCGGTCCGAACGGTGACAGCAACTGGTAATACGACACGTACTGACGCCCCGCGGTCAGCGACCCGTAGGTGTCGTTTGACACGCCGACGAAGGCCTGGCGGCTAAACATCAGCCCGTTTGTGGCGAGCGCGCCTGTACCGCTGTTGAAACCCTCCTCCAGTGTAAAGATCGCCTTGCTTCCTCCACCCAGGTCTTCCGCGCCTTTCAGCCCGAAACGGCTTCCGAGCCAGACGCCGTTAATCATTTTGACGGCGGAGCGGCCGCCGGATGTCGATCCAAGGGTCGTTTGGCTCGTTTGATAGCCAATCCCGTTATCGACGGCTCCGTACAAGGTGACGCTGCTCTGCGCAAACGCTGAGCCGGTGACGACGATTGCTACGCCGGCGAAGGTGACCCCCGCTCCAATATTTAGTCTCTTCATAGCCAAGTCGATCTTCTAGTCGAAATTTATGTGACCCGCGGCACGCGAACAGCGCCACGAGCAGAAGGCACCGCCCGGCGCCGTTTCAGGCTTCCATTGCCTCATTCGCGGACGACCGATATTTCCTTCCCCCTCCCACCCGCTGCACTTCTACGCGTCAAGAGTGCTTATTTCTCATATTCTCTGAGTAGTCCTAACGCGACCGCCCTCAACGAGGCATTGCGCCCGCACGGTGTCGCCCGCACGTCGCAGGCGAGACCTTGCATTTTGTCGCTACGCTTCGACGTGGTTCCTTTCCGGTGTTACAGCTGCGCGCTGCTGGCGACGTGGCACCGCGTCCTGCGAAATCATGTGCGCCGCCTTTGTCCCGATCATTATTGTCGGGGCGTTCGTGTTGCCCGACGTGAGATGCGGCATGATGGACGCATCAACAACGCGTAGTCGATCGACACCTCTCACTCTTAACCGCTCGTCAACGACCGCAAGGCGGTCCCGTCCCATCTTGCATGTGCCGGCCTGGTGGTGCGCGGAGTTTCCAGTTTCCTCCATCCAGTTAAAAATCTGATCATCGGTCTTCACACCGGGCCCTGGGACGCGCTCCCGGATGACCCTGGATGCGATGGGTTCGGTCGCCATAATTTTCCGGATCTGCTTGACTCCAGAAATCATCGCGCGGTTGTCGTCTTCATTCGTCAGGAAGTTTGGCTGGAAGACGGCAGCGTCAGCGGGATTCGCTGAACGCAAGGAAACCATGCCCGTAGCACGGGGACGCAGGAGATAAACGGACACGCGCATACCTGGCTCCTTATCAACCGTAATCTCCCCGCTCGGGTGCCATGTGAATGTCATAGGGTTGAAGCTGATCTGCAGATCAGCATAGTCTTCCTCCGGCCGGCTTTTAATGAAAGCCCCCACCTGGGACGATCCGAGTGCCAGATACCCCTTACGCGTAAAAAGGTAGCGTGCACCTTCAACATACTTTCTCAACCCGCCTAGCTGGTAGTTATACGAGCTTTCTCGGGTTGTCTCGTAGCTGCCATGCACGTAGAAATGGTCCTGAAGGTTAAGCCCTACCCCTGGAGATTCAACAAGCGTCGGTATCCCATGCCGCTGCATTTCCTCGCCCCGCCCAATCCCTGAGAGCATCAGTATCTGAGGCGAATTCAATGATCCCGCCGACAGAATCACCTCCCGTGCAGCCGCGAAACTCTGAAGCTCGCCCTCACAAATCACCTCCACGCCCGTGGCGACGTTGCCCTCGAGCAGAATTCGCTTTACCAGACAGTCCGTCTTTACGGTGAGGTTTCTCCGGTGGCGAACAGGATCAATGAACGCGGTATATGCAGAGTAGCGCCGTCCCGAACGGATGGTGTGCTGCATGAAGCCAACTCCATCGTGAACCGCACCATTCAGGTCTTCCGTGCGTTCAAGGCCAAGGCTACGAGCTGATTCAATGAAGTCATAGGAACTCTTGACCTTAGTGACCGGGTCGCTTATCCACAGCGGGCCATCCACGCCGCGATACTCGTCTTCGCCGCGCTCGTTGTGCTCCATGCTTTTGAAGTACGGCAGCACGTCGTCATAACCCCAGCCCGTATTGCCCAGCTTTTTCCAGCTATCGAAATCCTTGCGGTGGCCCCGGATGAACACCATCCCGTTGATAGAACTCGAGCCACCAAGCGTCTTGCCGCGCGGCCAGTACATCTGGCGATTGCGGAGCGCCGGCATGGGTTCGGTGAAGTAGTTCCAGTTCAGGTCCTTGTGGAAGTACAACTTCGCCATGCCTGCAGGGGTATTGACCCAGAACTTATCGGCTGGGGGGCCTGCTTCGAGCAGCAGGACCTTGTGGTCCGGATTATCGGTAAGCCCCCGTGCCAACGCGCAGCCGGCCGACCCGGCGCCGATGATGATGTAGTCGTAGGTTTCCATTCGGATATCTCCTCACGGGAAATTGGCGCGGCCCGGGGCGCCCACAGGAACACATTCCAACGCCTGTGATTCCCCGCCCCGACCGCGATTCTTGAAATTGCGCGACTCCAGAAAACGCACCGCACTCACAAAGGTCCATAGACCTTCAGCCCGGCCGTCAGCCGATACGCTGCCGCTAGCGCGCCTTCTGCAACGCAATCCGATCCGGATCGCCGATCGACGACTCGACGGAGGTGCGCAACCTGACGCCTCTTGTCTCGGGTACGAATTGCGTCGCGATCAGGCACGCTGCAGCGATGAAGGCAAGGTAGAGTCCAGGTGCAAACGGAGTGTCCAGGAGGCGGGATAGATATGCCGCGATGAACGGGCTTGTTCCGCCGAGGATCGCCACGGTGATCTGATAGGAAATGGCGTGCCCCGTCGCCCGGTACTTGGTAGGGAAGAACTCAACCGCGGCCACATAACTGGCACCCCCATTGACGCCCAGGCCGATTCCTATCAGTACCTGTCCGAGAAGCGCACCGGCGAAAGTCCCCGACGCGGCGAAATGAATGGCTGGGTATGCCGTAAGCATCAGCCAGGCCGCCCCCAGCGACATGACGCGCTTCCGACCGATACGGTCGCTCAGAATGCCTGCAAACGGCATGATCGAACAGAGAACAACGACCGAGATAGCATTGGTGATGAGCGCGGTAGTCGGCTCGAGCTTCGCAACCCTTATCAGAAAGGTGTACATGAAGCCAAAAAGGATGTACGCCCCCGCGAAATAGACGGGCATGATCATGAGCAAGCGCAGCATCGCCTTTATACCCCCTGCATGAAAGGCATCACGCAATGGACTACGGCTTTCTTTTGTTCGGATCGCCTGCTTGAACTCTTCCGGCTCGTCAACGTTTCGACGAATCCAGAAACCTACTATGCCGATGACGCCGCCAATCAGAAACGGGATACGCCAGTACCTGCTCTCATATGCCGCCGAGCCTGCGAAAGCCTGGACGGCAATCAGAAGGACAGCGACGATTGCGTTTGGAAGCTGGCCGAATAGCTGCGTGAAACTCACCCATTGGCCGCGGCGGTCGTTCGGTGCCGACTCAACGATGTAGCTCTGGCTACCGGTTGTCTCCCCACCCAATGCGAGCCCCTGGAGGAGACGGCACATGACCAGCATAATCGGCGCGGCCATCCCGATCTCGGCATAAGTAGGGAGCAATCCAATGACCGCGGTGCCCAATGCCATAAGACAGACGGTGATAGCCATCACCTTTACGCGTCCGATTCGGTCAGCCATGGATCCGAATATCAAACCGCCGAGGGGGCGCGCGACAAATGCGACGGCGAAAACCGCGAAGGTACTGAGAAGAGCAGCAGTCCGATCGTTTCCGGGGAAAAAGTGCGACGACAGGATCGGAACAGAAAATCCGAAGACGGCGAAATCATACAGCTCGACGAAGTTTCCTACGGAGCCGGCCATCAGTTTTCGCCAAGGGGGCGTATCCATCTTGTGTCTCCTCCCGATAAGGGCTATCTGCACATCTGCTACGTCAGCCCGAAGGCAAAAGCTGCAACCAGGCATCGAACCGTCGGTGCAGCGCACGTTCCGTGCTTCGCTCAATTGAAGCTCCGGCGTTTGTGTCCTAATAATATGCCGCCATTTGGGATTTTGTTCAACATAGTGTTTGCCCGTACCTTCTCTAGACGACAGAGTGCGTGGGGTAGCTCACGACGTAGACGTAGATAGAGCCGGCAACCGCCAAGGCATGCCCAGTGCCCACTCGGCACAGCTCCTCCGTTCGGACGACCGACGGAACAGGATTCCAGGTGCAAATGTCCATAGTGGGGCGAATACGTGCCCCCTCCGCGCGTTGCCCGCGATGTTAAATTTATGAATCTCACCACGCGAGATTGATTATCACTTATCACCGCGAGCGGGACTCGAGCAGACGCCCGAGCAATGAATCGCTTCCACAACCGGGATTCGGGCCTCAGCGGACGGCGCAGTCCAGCCGAAGCCATGGCAATTGATGCAGTCGCGGCATCGCCGCGGTAAGTTGAACCAAGGCGGTGACGCCCGGGGGACACGCGATCTGCAGCCGGGCCCGACCGAACAATTGCGTCGCTCTAACGATTCGGCTCGGAGGTAGCGTGCGACCACTACAGACAGAACAAAGACGAATGGCTTTGATCATTCGGTGGAGCACCATCTTACTTCTGATTTTCGCGTGCTATGGTAAAATCCCGCTAGGTGAGAATTGCGATTTCGCAGTTCGGTTTCCGTCACATGTCAAAAGCCTGCTTCCTTCGGCATAAAGCAGCTGAGCAATCGGGATATCATGGCAACCATCAAGCGGCTGAATCAGAAAGAACCATCTGCGCCTTCACAAGATGAAGATGCGTCGAGCGACGCCGGCGATGCCGGTGCGTCGAACAGCCTCGCACGGACGGTAGGACTACTCAATCTGTTTACACCCACTGCACCGATCTGGTCGACCGAGGCGCTTATCCAGTCGCACGGAATGTCACGGTCTTCGGGCTACAGGTACATTAAAGCGCTAGCAGATGTTGGTTTGATTGCTGCGGTAGCAAACGGTTACTACATACTCGGGCCGCGTATCGTTGAGCTGGACCGGCAGATTCGCCAATGCGATCCGCTATATATTGCCGGTGGCCCAGTAATGAAAGAGCTGGTAGCAGAGACCGGGCATTCGGCGCTTCTATGCGCGTTATTCAGCGGCTCGGTCCTCTGTGTTCGCGAGGAACTGGTTGCCAACAGTCCGGCGAACCTGTTTACCCGAGGTCAAACGCGACCGCTTTTCCAGGGGGCTGCGTCAAAGATAATTCTTCCGTATTTACGTCCCCACCAGCAGCGAAGTCTGTTCAAGAAGCACGCTCCAACTATCGCGGAAGCGGGGCTTGGAACCGACTGGGCGGGCTTCCGCACTAATCTTGCGAAGATGAAGTCAGACGGTTATGTAATGACCTTCGGCGAATTCAATCCGGCAGTGATTGGCATTTCCGCGCCGGTCTTCAACCGGGACGGGCACATCCTGGGAAGCATTGGCATTGCCGGCGCGGAAGACCGTTTCAACCGCGCAGAGAAAGAGCGATGTGTGGCCGCTGTAATCCGGGCTGGCGAACAGGTGAGCGATCGCATCGAAGTGATTAGCGTCGGTGCGGATCGGCCGGCGCGTGCGGTCGGTTAGCAGGGTTGCGTACCGCTACTTCATCTGTGTACACGAAGCAACGACCGTCGGGCCCGCACCGCTGCCAATCCATGCCATTTCCAACGCTGCTTTTCTATGCTTCGCTCGCCTCCACGGCTTGATGCGGACGGCAGCGACTGCTCAGACCAGGCCGCGCTTTGTTGCAAATGGGGGCGGTTCTGATTGCCTTGGACAAATCAGAACCGCACGCGGACGAACTTTTCGGCTTACCAGGCCGTCCAGCCACCATCGACGGGGACTACAGAACCCGTCATGAAAGACGCGTCTGCGCTAAGCACAAACACGATCGCTTTCGCTAGCTCAGCGGGGTCCGCATAGCGCTTTTGCAACTGCTCGCCCGCGCGTACCTCGAGTGCCGCTTCGCGGCTAGGAAATTGTGCGAAATCCTCTGCTGCCATCGGGGTGTCGACCCCTCCCGGACAGACGGCATTCACACGAATGGACGGCGCAAAATCAACCGCCATTCCACGCGTAAGGCCCAGCACCGCGGCTTTGGAAGCGCAATATACGGCGAGTCCCGGGATAGCAACCAGTCCTCCGACCGAGGCGATGTTCACTATCGATCCCCGGTTCAACTTTCGCATTTCCGGCACCACGCGTTTCGCGGTGAGCAAATACGACCAGGTGTTGATATGCAGGATTCTGTCGAAATCTTCCTGGGTGTGGTCGAGGACTGGTTTTGCCATCACAATGCCGGCATTATTCACAAGGCCGTCGATGTGTCCAAACGCAGATAGCACCTCCGTCGCAAGGCTGTCTATCGTCTGTGGGTTGACTATATCGCCGGGGATAGCGATTACTTCGCCCCCTTCAGCTTTTACCATTTCGGCAGTCTCGGCCAAAAGGTCGCCATTCAGATCTGTTATCCCGACACGGGACCCCGCGGCAGCCAGCGTTAATGCCGTTGCTCGACCAATGCCACCGGCCGCTCCGGTGACGATAGTCACCTGGTCCTTTAGGGACGTAAATCGTTTAAGGTCGATACCCGTACTCATAATTACTACCTCCGGAATGACAATCTCGTCATAGTGGTCTGGCTAAACTTTCTTAACTCTTCTTGCTGATGAAACTGGGGGCTCGCCTCGTCCTGCACGCCTTCCGCGGGTGCAGCGCTGAACTGGCACGCCTGGTCCCGCAGAGCCCGCTATGTATACGTGCCTGGCGCTCGCAGGCTCTACCCGCGCTTCCGGGGCAGAGAGGCCTGAAGGTCGTAGCCTGTCAGCCCTCGCCGCTACCGTGGGACACATCTTTAGGAGCGACGGAGCAACCTGGCGTGTCAACGCTTACAGTGAAGATCGCACCCAAACGCTTGCCTGCTTCCAGATCCTCATCGGTTCCGACGTATGCACAGCAGAACAGCGTCCTCCCGTCCGAGCCGCCGAGCTGGCAGGCACTCACGTGTCGGCCGCACAATGCACGGTCAGTAACGTCACCGCCTTCCAGCACGCGAATGACCTCTCCCGTGTTGTAGCTCGCTACCCAGATACCATCGGCCGTGTCCGCACAAATCCCGTCCGGTTGCCGATTGCCGAGATCCGCGAAGAGCCGCGGCTTCGACAGGCTCCCGTCGGGCGCGCGATTGAATGCGGTCAGTCTGCATGCCCAGGTCTCGGCGACGACGAGCGTGCGACCGCCGCTGATAATCGCCATCCCGTTTGGAAATTCGAGCCCACTTGCCGCAACCCGTATGGCTCCGTCGGGTTCGACCATATGCACATTCGTTAGCGCTTTAGGTGCGCCGCCGTGAAAGTCATACCCGAAATTGCCCACGTAGATCCGACCTTCGTCGTCGACCAGCATATCGTTGAGATCGCCACTGGCAAGCTCACTGAAGTCGGCGTGCACCGACAGCTCGGCATCGAGCAACCGCATGATCTTTCGATCCTGCATCGAGGCCACAATTGCGGATCCGTCGCGAAGAAAGCCAATGCCCGACGGTCGATGAGGCACTTCGCATTCAAGCGTCCGACTTCCATCTGGATGAAGCGTAAAGAGCTTTTTGTCGAATACGTCGGAAACCCAGAGGCGATCGTTATGCCAACGCGGCCCCTCCAGGAAAATGAAGTCTTCTGCCCAGAGCGTTGGCTGATGTTCTCTGGGCGCATTAATGGTCAGCATCCCTTTCTCTCCTGGTTGACGGCGCTAGCCGCTTAGACCTTGCGACGTCGTGACCCGCCGACGGTGTAGATTGCGGCTGCCGCGACCACTACGGTTCCCTCGAGGACGCCCTGGTAGTTAACGCCGAGGTTCAGGATGTTGAATCCGTTGGTAAGTGTGAACAACAGCAGTGCACCCGCCACTGTCTTGCAGACGCTTCCTGCACCGCCGAACAGGGATGTTCCCCCGAGGATCGCCGACGCGATCACAGTTAATTCTGCGCCACTCAGTGCCGCTGCATTGACCGAGCGAAGGCGGCTCGCGAACAGGATGCCAGCGAAACCCGCCGCCGCGCTGCAAAGGACGAAAGCAGCCATCTTGTAGCGCAACACGTTGATCCCGGAAAGCCGGGCAGCTTCGGCATTCCCACCGACCGCGTAAAGCCGCCTTCCGGTAATCGTGAATGTAAGGACAAACCAGACGAGACCAGCGAACGTCAGCATGTAGACAGCGATCTTTGGTAGCGCCAACTCCGGTCCGCCGAACCACGCGAGAGCCCACAGGCAGACAGCACCCAGTGCCATACCCACGGTGGCCGGAGGAAGTCCACGGTCAGCACGTCGCGCGCGCATCGCCACGTAGATACTAGCGATAGCCAAGCCCACGCCAATCACAACAAATGCCGAAGCGACTGGCAAGCGTCCGGACTCCAACGCTCGCATCGCGTCAAGCGTCTGCGGACTATCGACCGAAAGCGATCTGCCATCCGTCACGATGAGGACGACACCGCGCAAAGCAGTCATCGTCCCAAGCGTCACGATAAACGCGTTAATTCCCAGCAACTGCACGATGGCGCCGTTCAGAAAGCCAGCCGCAATTGCAACCAGCATCGCAACGGCGCAAGCAGGGACAAATCCAATCGAGTCGGCGAGTGCGACCATGACCGCTGCCGAAAGCGCAGCGACCGAGGCCACCGAAAGATCGAAATTCCCGGAAATGAGGATGACCGTCATCGCCACGGCAATGATCGCCGTCAGAGACGATTGCTGCAGAACATTCGCTATATTCTGGATACTCAGATAGTTGACGCTACCGGTATATGCGGCGGCGACCGAAATCAGGGCGACGACCAGTGCGAGCGCGTAATACACGCCCATTTCCCGAAGCCCCAAGACCCGCCGCCAGTCGGTGTGCGGCTTGCGCAGGCTCGGATGCGCATGATCAAATGGAACGGCCTTGGACATAGGATCCACCTCGATTTGTGACGGTACGGAAGGATGACGGAATATTTTTGTCACGATTATTCACTCTTGAATCGGGCGCGCCCCGGCTGTCGCGGCGTTCGGATTAAGGGCACTCTGGCCACCAGCCAGAAGAATCAGTTCGTGCTCGGATGTTTCGTGACCTACACGCTCGGCGATACACTGCCCGTCGCGTAACACCATGATCCGGTCGGCTACGGCCAGCAGTTCTTCGAACTCGGACGAGACGACTACGATGACCATTCCAGCGGCCGAAAGATCTCGCACAAGTCTCAGGACATCAGTTTTCGCACCAATGTCGATGCCAGCCGTGGGTTCGTCGAGCAGCAGGACCTTCGCATCGCTGAACAACCACTTGGCAATGGTCACCTTCTGGGCGTTGCCTCCACTCAGTTCCGTGACGAGAACATCGGGGGATTGGGCCTTGATCTTCAACCGGTCTATTGCCTCGGTCGCGCGCTCGATTTCGCGTCTGCGCAAAGGTAGCCAGTGCCCCGAGGACACGCCGTCCAAAGCAGGAAGCGTTGTGTTGCGCCAGATCTCGAACCCAGGAATAAGTCCCTGATCCATCCGGTCTTCCGGAACCAATGCAATTCCTGCCTTGACCGCCGCCGGGGTCGAGCGAGGAATCGCGCGCCCACCAACGAGTACCTCTCCGGTTGCATCCCGGTCCGCGCGGAAGATCGCATGCAACAGTTCACTTCGGCCGGAACCCAGCAGGCCCGCCACACCAAGCACCTCGCCTGCCTTCAGCTTCAGGGACAAAGGTGCAAGCTTGCCAGGAGATGCGAGGTTGCGAAGCTCTAGCACGACCGGCGCGGTGTCAGGCAACTGCCTCGGTTCCGCGCGCACCATCGCGACAATCTGCCGGCCAACAATGGCCTCCGCGATTCGTGCTTCGTCGAGATCGCTAGTGTCGGCCCGCATGACGGCCTGGCCGTCTCGCAGAATGGTCACGCAATCCGTGAGTGCGACGACCTCGTCGAGGAAGTGCGAGACAAAAACGATTGCCTTGTGCTCAACCTTCGAGAGTCGGCGCACCGTCCGATAGACCACTTCGCGCTCCTCAGTCGCGAGAGAAGCCGTCGGTTCGTCCATCACGATCAGTTCGGCGCCCGTTCCCAAAGCCTGGAAGATCGCAACCATCTGCCGCTGGCCGATGGACAGGTCACTGACCAGTGCATCAGCATCGAGCCAGTAGCCAACCCGACTGCACAACTCTTCGAGTTTTCGACGCGAATCATCGGAGCGGCGCCAGCCTCTTTCTGCGTCCAAGAACACGTTTTCCAACACCGACAGCGTCGGAACAACAGGAATGTGCTGGTGGATCGTCGCCACCCCCATCGCCTTCACCTCTTTCGGGCTCGTCCAGTGGACAGGCTTGTTTTTCCAGAAGATCTGCCCACCAGTGGCAGAAAAGGAACCCGAGAGGATCTTGATCAGGGTGGACTTACCGGCACCGTTCGCCCCGAGCAGACCGTGAACCTTGCCCCGCTCTATGCTCAGGTCCACCCCACGCAGCGCTATCGTGCCGTTCGGAAAAGTCTTGGCCACCTGCTCGAGCCGCATGAGCGGGGCTTCGTTCGTCGTAGTCATCGCGTCTCCCAATGGACCTGTGTACCAGCTAACGCCTTAAAACTGAGGCTTGCACTGGGAGAGGTTGTCCTTTGTCACGACAATCTGTTTGTAGGTGATGAGCTGAGCCTTCGGCGTGTTTTTGTTTGTCGCCGCGGTGTAGAGCGCCTTGGCCGACAGGCGTCCTATCGTCTCCGGTTCCGAGCACACCGCCCCCGCCATTTCGCCCACCTTGATGGCGTCAATGCCGCGTCGGGAGCCGCCATCCGCAGTGACGACCTTGGCGTGCGAACCAACCGCACGAACTGCACGGCTACAGCCAAGACCTAAGTCGTCGTACTGACCGAAGAACAGGTCAATGTCGGGATGGGCGGTGAGAATGTTCTGGCAGACGGCTTCGCCTTTCTCGGCAGTCCAGTCCGTGGGCTGTGCCGCGACGATTTCATACTTTGCGCCCATTTTGGCCAGGCCTTGCTTGAAGCCCTGAGTACGCTGCTTGACCGCCGCTACGCCAGCAGTACCTTCCACGATGCCGATCTTGGCGGTGCGACCCTTTGGGAGCAGCGTCGCTGCCATCTCGCCGACCAGCTCACCGCTTTCGACATCATCGCGGGTGACGAGCGCGGTGAGCTTCGGGTAGACCTGTTTCAACGGGACCTTGTCGGGGTCCCCTACCTGAACACCCACCGATACAAAAGGAATGTTGCTCTCGGCAGCGCGGTCGACCCAGGTCTTCGCTACCACGGAGTCGAGCAGGATCGAGCCGATACCATCGACCTTCTGCGAGATCAGGTCGTCAATCGCGTTGCCCTGCTGTTCGACACTACCCTTTCCATCCAGCACGATCGTTTTTGCACCAAGCGTCTTCGCCTCTTCCTGGAAGCCCTTAACCGCAGCCGCATTGAACGGATACTGCATGTTGGCGGCCACGATGCCGAGTGTGATGTCCTTGGCCGTCGCTGCAGAGGCAAGAAGAGAAATCGCGACCGCAATGCTGGCCATGCCTACCTTCGTGTATGTGCTTTTCACTGCCGTCTCCTTCGATGTTTTTGAGGGCCAGGAATAAAAACGAAGGTGCGCACCTTATTGCCAAGTCAGTGCACCCACAGCATCCGGGCCTGAAAATTACGTTGTGCGATGCAGCACGCGCCGCAGCAATGTCTATCGGTACGGGACCTGGCCTAGTTGCGAAAACAAATCCCGTATGGCGAGAGTTTATACACAGTCGGTCACATTGCAACTAAGGGTTGTTACCCGGTCGGCCTCCGATCTTGCCGGTCGGCAACTGCGCGAGCCGCCGATTCGCCGACCGGGACTGGACTGGCTCGACTCAGGCCCCCGCAGGATAGGCGCTTCGAGGTCCAGGAGCGTCGAATGCTGAGCCACCGTTGAGCGCCCACAGGCGGCGGCCCCGTCGGGGGAACTTTCCGATTGCACACGATCCGATTCTATGTAGAATGTCACTATTCGAGATTCTTTACGTAGGTGCAGACGATGTCACTGCTGAGCCAAGGGCTGCTTTTGACGATGATGGACGCGCCGGAAGGTCAGGACGCTGAGTTCAACGAGTGGGCCAATCGGGAGCACATTCCGGAACGAAAGGAGATCGCTGGATTTCGGAGCGCGTTGCGATTTGAAAACACGCAGTCGTCGCCGCGTTATCTGGCGATTTATGACCTCGACGACCTTTCGGTCCTGAAAAGCTCTGCCTATCTGGCGATCGCCGGTGAAAACCTTTCGCCATGGTCCAAGCGCATCCTTGCCGGCGTGAGTTCGCACTGGCGATTCGCCGGCTCGCGGATCACATCCCTGCCCGACGGTGCCCCGACCGGGTCAAAGGGGCCAGTGGCCGAATTGCTGCTCATGGTCTGGCGCGGCGTACCGGAAAAATGCGACGGGGCGGTTGGTGCCCTTCTGGACGCGCAGGTGGGCAGGCTGCCCGGCATGGTGCGGGCTCGCGCATTCGTTGCTGAAAACGAATCGCGGTTTGATTACGTTGCCCTCGTTGAGTCGAGCGAGGCGTTCCCGGCACCCGCCCCCACTGATCCGGAGCGTTATTCCATCGGGTCGCGACCCTGTGGTCTGGTACGCGTCTTTTCTCCTTTGCCCGCGACCGGAACATGACCCTCCTGGGCAGTACGACAGGATATGTTTGCTCCGAACGCCACCCAACTCTCTAACGACCATGAATGACGACCTTCAAATCTATGCAGGAACCGCCGGACACTCCGTATGGTTTAGCGACGACCTCGGGTTGAACTGGGTCCATCCCAATAGTCAGTCAGGGATGTATCTGGAGACAAGAGTCTGGGCAATGACCAGCCATTCGGCGCTCCCGGAATGTCTGTTCGCAGGCACCGATGATGGCATCTACCGCTGGAATGAAGGCCCAGCGCGCTGGACAAAGTTGCCATCCCCGATGACCGACGTCTGGGCGATCACGCAGGATCCCGCCGATCCGCTGACGCTGCTCGCCGGCACCCGCCCCGCTGCGCTCTATCGAAGCCAGGACGGCGGGGGGACCTGGGAGGAGCTTGCCGTCCCAGGCATCTCGAAATTCTCCGAGGTGAACATGGGCCCGACCCGCGTGACGCAGATCCTCTTCGATCCTGTCGGCAAGGACACGGTGTGGGCAACGATCGAGATCGGAGGAATCTATCGTAGTGACGACCGCGGGAGGTCGTGGACGATGGTGAGCGATGGTCTGGTTTCTAACGACGTCCACGGGATCGCGGTGACCCGTGATAGCCACGGGCACAAACGCATGCTGGCGTCGACGAATCGCGGCTTACATACTAGCGGGGACAACGGTCAAACCTGGCATTTCCAGTCGCTCGACTCGCCATGGCAATACACCCGGGCCGTGATTGTTCGACCGGACGATCCCTCGGTCGTCTTTCTGGCTAACGGCAACGGTCCTCCAGGCGACCAGGGGCGGCTGCTGCGCAGTATGGACGGCGGCGATACCTGGGCGGATGTGCATCTTCCCGGCTCGCTCAACAGCACCACCTGGTGCGTTGCAATGCATGAGTCGCAGCCTTCGCTCATATTTGCCTGTACAAATCTTGGCCAGGTGTTCCGAAGTCTGGACGGCGGAGACTCCTGGGTCCGTGTGCCGCACGAATTCGGCGAAATCCGCTCGCTGCATTGGCGCCCCCTTCCCCCGGGCACCCGTCAGGCCGAACATTCGGTTACGCGGCCCGCTACAAAGATCCACGTTGAGGCGCAAGTGCCGTAGGCGATTTCCGCGAAGCCATCCTGGCGAAGTAGCAGAGGAGCATCTAGTGAATATCACAGCAAAGGGTCTGCGCGTAGGCGTGATGATCCCCGAAAACAACACGACGGTGGAACGCGAATTACCATCCTGGTTGCCAGCAGGATCGACGCTCGAACTGGTGCGAATTCCACGCGGAAAAGGGTTGCTGACGCCAGAAACGTTGCCAGCCTATAAAGCAAACGCGCTTGCACTGGCGCGGCAATTCGCTTCGGACCACATTGACGTAGTCGCGTACGGATGTACGGCTGCGGGTTTTATCCTCGGACCCGACGGTGACCGTGAGTTGACGGCGGATCTGGAACGGATCACGGTCAAGCCGGTTGCAACCATTGCGCAATCAATGATCTCTGCGCTCCTGGAACAGCAAGCCCATAGGATCGCTCTCGTTACTCCCTACTCGGAGGCAGTCAATGAGCAGCTCCGGCTGTTCATCGCTAGTGTAGGTATCGAGGTCGGCGCATTCGACAGTTTCTATGCGCCGAACGTCGAGGAGCTGGGTCGGATCACTGCCGATGACGTTGCCGCCCTCGCACGCAAGACGATGGACGTTAGCTGCGACGCAATGTTTATCGCCTGCGCACAGTTGCCGACCTTCTCGATTCTTGAAGAGTTGAGCGGCGAGTTCGATCGGCCGGTACTGTCGTCCATCCAGTCGTTAGCGGATCAGATAGGCGCTCTCGCTCGGGTCGGGATGCGAACGACGGTATAGCGTGCTGCGACGTGAGATTGCACCGCAGAACGGGCCAGCCGTGCAGGGCCGATTTTATTAAAGGAGACATCACATGCGTTTCAAAGATCAGGTTGTCGTTGTCACGGGCGCAGCTAGCGGCATTGGCCTGGCTACCGCCAGGGCATTTGCCCGCGAGGGTGCACAGCTTGTCATCACCGACGTCGCTCCGGAGTCAGTTTCGGCAACCGTAAAAGACCTGGAGTCCGAAGGCGGCCGCGTGCTGGGATTGACCGGTGACGTGAGCGACCCGGCGACAGTAAATGAACACGTTGACGCCGCGTTGCAGGCCTTTGGCCGGATCGATGTCCTCGTAAACAATGCCGGCATCATCCGTCGAGGCCCGACAGCGCAGGTATCAGTCGAGGATTGGCGCCGGGTGATCGCGATCAACCTTGACGGGACCTTCTTCTGGGCGCAGGCGGTGGCGTCCCGTTCAATGATTCCTCGCCGCGCGGGCGCGATCGTCAATATCGCATCGATCGGCGGTCTCGTGGGTTTCCCGAATGCGGCGTCGTACACGGCGTCGAAGCACGCCGTCGTCGGCCTGACAAAAGCACTCGCCGTAGACTGGGGTCAGTACAACATCCGGGTGAATGCCGTTTGTCCGGGAATGACGTGGAGCAACCTGTCCAAGGCCGACGTTGCGAAAAATCCGCAGCACTATGCCGTGCGTGAACCACGAATCCCGCTGGGTCACGCTGCGCAGCCTGAGGAACAGGCTAATGCGGTCCTGTTCCTGGCCTCTCCAGATGCAAGCCACGTTCATGGCCTGATCATGAACATCGACGGCGGACAGGTGGCACTGTCCTCCGGCCACAGCGCGCCACGCGATGATGCTGCAGTACCGCGATGACGACGGTTGTCAGGTTCCCGCCCGCATGAGATCGATAGCGAGCAGCGCCGGACATCGGTCACGCTCACGTCTGTTCACGATTACCAGGGCCGCCGCATTTCGTGCGCGGTACATCACATGACGCTTCACACATCAGTTCCATCCCGCCATTCCAATCCCCGATGGGCGCTACTCAAAAACGCGTCTATACGGTACACCTTTGCCGGCAATGAGGGGCGCCCCCTGCTGCTGCTCCACGAGATGGGTGGTTCACTTGAGAGCTGGGACCCTGTGCTCGAACTGATGGCGGCCGACCGGCGAATTATCCGGTGCGACGTACGCGGCTCGGGAGGATCCGAAAAGATCCGCGCGCCGGTGTCCCTCGCGCAGCTCGCAGACGACATTGTCTCCCTGTTGGACCACATTTCGGTGACCGACGCAGTAGACGTCGCCGGGGTAGCGATCGGCGGATGTCTTGGACTCACGCTCGCCGCGCGATACCCGAAGCGCATCCACCGCCTCGCCGCCATCAATCCCCCGACGGACGCCACCGGTCGCAGCGGAGAGGTTTTGCGTGAGCGCGCCGCGCTAGCCGACGCACACGGTATGCGCGGCGTCGTCGAATCCGCGCTTGGACGCTCATATCCTGATTTTCTCCGTACGGACGAGCATGCCTATCAGGCGTACGTCGCACGGTTTCTTTGCAACGATCCAACCAGCTACGCGCACATTCTGCGCGCCCTGACGAACGTCGATTTTGAAGGTGTGCTGGAAACAATTACATGTCCCACGACGTTCATTTCCGGCCGCCATGACCTGGTTCGGCGCTCCGAAGATATTGAAGAAATCGCCAAACGTGTCAAGGGCGCCAGTTTTCTGCAAATTGAGGGTGGCCACATTCCCTCGGTGCAGGCGCCTGAATCTCTCGCGAATGCACTGGAGGCGTTCTTTGACTGATGGACAGCGAGTCGCCGAAGCCGCCAGCGAATTATTGAGGTGTGGCGACTGAAGCGCTACCCCGCCAGGAATACCCGCCCGGGCACTGCATTAATTTGCTGACCAGGGGCCCTTCCTCGGCAGGAGATGATTCCCTAACTTTATCAACGATATTCGAGGCATTTCATGGACGCGACGCAGAAGATTGATATCCCCCGCACTGATTTCATCGGTGGATCGAAGCGACTGCTGATCGGTGGCAAATGGCGGTCGGCTGCATCGGGGAAAGAATTCGACACGGTAAACCCGGCGACGGGCGAGGTCATTGCCCGTCTCGCCGAAGGCGACAAGACTGACATTGACGAAGCCGTCGCAGCGGCGCGGCGGGCTTTCGAAGGCGACTGGAGCCGATGGACGCCATACGAGCGACAACGCCTTCTGTTACGCGTGCACGATGTGATCGAGAAGAATTTCGATGAGCTTGCGCTACTCGAAACTCTCGACATGGGTGCACCGCTCTCGCGAACCAAGGCGCTTAAAGCGTTCGTCTCACAAGCAATTCTGTTCTACGCGTCGCAGACGCGCGCTGCCAGTACCGAGGCGGCACCCACCTCCTTCGCCGGCCAGTTCACTGCGCTCAAGATCAAGGCGCCTGTTGGTGTAGTCGGCGGCATCATTCCCTGGAATGCGCCTCTCGTTAGTCAGTGGTGGATATTGGGGCCGACGCTCGCTACCGGCTGCACCGCGGTGTTGAAACCCGCTGAGGACGCGTCTCTGACCGCACTCCGCGTGGCGGAACTGCTGCTGGAAGCCGGGGTGCCGGATGGCGTCATCAACGTCGTGACCGGCTTCGGCTATGGCGCGGGCGCCGCATTGGCAGCGCACCCGGACGTGGACCGCGTCGCCTTCACGGGCTCGACCGAAACCGGCAGAAAAATCGTGGAGGCCTCCGCCGGCAACATGAAACGCGTTCAGCTTGAACTCGGCGGTAAATCACCGGACATCGTGTTCGCCGACGCCGATCTTGATATTGCAGTGCCCGGCGCAGCGATGGCCGTCTATGGCAACAGTGGACAGATCTGCACGGCCGGAACGCGTCTGCTCGTTCAGCGAAGCATCCAGGAAGAATTCGTCTCGAGACTTGAGGAATTCAGCCAGACGCTGCGGGTCGGCAACGGGCTGGATCCGCTGGTGAACCTTGGTCCACTTGTTTCGCGCAAGCAGCTCGACCGCGTGCTGTCGTATATTGACATTGGCGGCCAGGAAGGGGCATCGCTAGCGAGCGGCGGCAAGCGTCTCACTGGAGAACTGGAAGCCGGCTACTTTGTCGAGCCGACGATTTTTTCAGGCGTGAACAACGACATGAGAATCGCCCGGGAAGAAATCTTTGGCCCGGTTATTTCCGTGATTCCGTTCGATGATGCCAACGACGCTATCAAGATCGCGAACGACACCACCTACGGCCTCGCAGGTGGCGTCTGGACAAAAAGCCTTTCCACGGCTCACCAGATGTCGCAACGGATCAAGGCCGGAACAATCTGGGTCAACTGCTATGGCGCGCTGGACCCCGGGATTGGGTTCGGAGGTTATAAGATGAGTGGCTATGGCTGGAAAGGCGGCCCTGAGCACGTCGACGGATTCCTGTACGAAAAGGTCGTCTACATGAACATCGGATAGCCGAATGAGCCAGTCAGAAACCTGTTGATCGCGGCAGCCTGAAATGCCCAGCGCGAATCGCCCGGCTGGATGCCGTGCCTGGTGATTCGCTTAGCCGCCGAGTATCCAGTGGCCCATACCCCTGCGACGCCGGAATCGAAGCAGAACTCACAACAGGCTAGACCCAGAAAGGGCAGGATGGAGGAGAGCAACGTGTCGCAAGCCCACGAAGTTATCCGTGCCGGCACTCTCACAGATGCCGACCGTCAGGTACTTGGGGAAGCGCTGGCAGCGCTTCTTCGCGAGCGGTCAAGCGCCCTGCGCATCGCAGCAAAAATAGCCGATGCGGCGGGCGAACGCATTCCGAACGTCGGCGATTTCGGGCTACCCGACATTCTGCGGCTCAGTCGTGCGCTGTCGTTGCGGGAGCTGTGATGCAGCGCGCAACAGCCAATAGAGATTCCCACCCGGAATGGATCTCAACACGATGCGGCTCAGTTCATCGTGGTGGGATATTGGTCCAGCCGGAAAAACAGAAAACGAAGCCCCGCGAGACCGGTGATCTAGCCGCCGCCCCAAATGGCCATTAACAGCATACATGCGCAAACCGTTGCTGCATTCCCTAGAACCCATCAGCGCTTTAAACAAAATGACTACGCCCACTTTCCACGACCTTGGCTTCGACCTTGCAAGATACGCCGTTGACGCGCGGTACGAGAGCATTCCTGCCGATGCGGTTGATGCCGCAAAAAAATCCGTACTGGATCTGATCGGCGTGACGCTTGCGGCGAGCGGGGTCGAGCCGGTCGCTCGTGCGGTCATCGACGTAGTGCGGGAAAACGGTGGGCGCCCCGAGTGCTCTGTGCTGGGTTTCACGGATCGCGTCCCCGCCGCGTGGGCAGCGTTTGCAAATGGCGCCATGGCACACTGCCTGGATTTCGACGATCTCACCCCTTGGGGAGCCCATGCGACGAGCTCCATTCTTCCGGCCGCTATGGCGATTGCCGAGCGCAAAGGAGGAGTTTCAGGGCGGGATATGATTGCGGCAATCGCTATCGGGCAGGACATATTCGCTCGAATGCGCTGCAGCATTGACTGGCGTAAAGACTGGAACCTCTCGACGGTACTGGGCGTATTTGCAGCGACGGCCGCTGCTGGACACCTTCTTCGACTGTCGCATGCCCAGATGGCGAACGCGTTGGGTCTCGCGTCCATGCAATCGGGAGGAACAATGGATGTCGTTTATGGGACCGGCGGAGATCTTCGTTGCATCTACGCAGGCTTTTCGGCAAAAGCGGCGGTCGTCGCGGCTCAGCTTGCCGAGAAGGGCATCGTTGGGACCACCACGGCGTTCGAAGGAGAATACGGTTTTTTTAAGACCTATTTTGGCGGCAGATACAATCGAGAAGCGCTGCTGCGAGGGCTTGGCAGCGACTTTATGGGAAGCACCACTCTATACAAGCCGTGGCCAGCTGTCGGCCCGTCCCATAGTCATATCTACGCCACGATTCAATTAATGACGGCCCACGACTTGAGTCCCGACGACATCGAGGAACTTCGCGTTCACGTGGGCGACTATCACGAGATCATGTGCAGCCCGATCGACTCGCGGCGCGCGCCGGGAACGCTCGTAGACGCAAAGTTTAGCCTGCCGTTCCTCGTAGCAGTAGCAGCCGTTCGCCGTAACGTGGCGATCTCTGACTTTACCGGCAATGCATTGCAAGATCCTGAGGTGCTCGCAGTCTCAAGGAAGGTCGTTCCGGTTGCGGACTCAGCGTTCGACTGGAAAATGGAACTGCCGCTCGGGAAAGTCGAGATCGTTACGCGCGATGGTCGCACGTTCAGTCAGGTCGGTACCGCGGTGCCTGGTAGCTCGGATGCTCCGATGTCGTGGGACGACCTGTCGCGGAAATTCGGCAACTGCGCGGCTGTCGCCGCAAGGCCTCCGTCTATCGACCGCGTGACTAAGCTGCAAAACCTGGTCCGCGAACTCGAGTCTGTCGACGACGTTACTGAGATCCTTCGGCTGCTAAATTGAGGGTGACGCCGCCCGAGCGTCGGTTCGGGCGGCTTCGGATTGTGCGGTCGTTTTACAGAAGGAGCAGGCCAGACGGGGCCGCTCGCGGTGCGTGCGAAAATGATCCTGTGGGCAGCCAAGCCTTCGACACCTGCGCAAGCCACGTGAGCGAAGCACCGCTTGCCATCTTCATAGTGCTCGTCCAAAAAACGACAGTCCTGCCCCCTATCAGAATTCCGGCGGGCACTCGGAGAGGTTTGCCTTTGTGACAGTGACGAGCTTGTAAGTTACGCTCTGCGCCCTGGGTGGATTCTTGTTATTTATCGCGTCGTAAAGCGCTTTCGCGGCGAGGCGACCCATCGTCTCTGGCTTTGTGCAAACCGTGCCAGCCATATCACCACTCTGTACCGCGTTGATGCCTAATTTGGACCCGCCACTAACCGCGACGATCTTTGCTTTCGAACCCATCGAACGAACGGCCCGACCGCACCCGAGCGCCAGGTCGTCGTATTGGGTGTAAAACAGGTCAACGTCGGGGTGAGCGGTCAAGACGTTCTGGCAAACAGCTTCGCCCTTCTCTGCTGTCCAATCGGTCGGCTGCGATGCAACGATTTTATATTTCGCACCAGCCTTCGCGAGACCTTCCTTGAAGCCTTGATTGCGCTGCAAAACTACAGAATATCCGGGTGCCCCTTCAACAATAGCAACCTCTGCCGTACGACCCTTTGGCAGCAGCGTTGCAGACAGCTCACCGGCAAGCTGGCCGGCTAATACGTCGTCCTCGTTGACCAGCGCTGTAAGCTTGGGATAGACCTGCTTTTTCTCTACCTTCTCGGGATCGCCGACCGGTACCGCAACAGCTACAAACGGAATGTGTGCCTCCGTCGTCCGATCGACCCACGTCTTCGCCACGACAGAATCCAGCACGACCGATGCAATACCGTCCGCTTTCCGCGAAATGAGATCGTCGATCGCGTTACCCTGCTTTTCGACGCTGCCCTTGGGATCCAGGACGACCGACTTAACGCCCAGACTCTTCGCCTCCGCCTGAAAGCCTCTCGCCACCGCAACGTTAAATGGATACTGCATACCGGCAGCCACAAAGCCCAGAGTGACGTCCTTAGCCACAACCGTCGTGGTACAGAGGGACAAACCGACGACAACCGCTGCCATGCTTACCTTCGTGTGAGAGATTTTCAATCTCGTGTCTCCTTAAGGTTCGGAAAAAATCGGATTTACGGTCTCGTTGTTCACGAGTTGGCGCGCCGGCCAAGACCCGATCACGTGCAGAAGCACCATCAAATGCCATAGACCCGTCAAAGGAAGAGTCCGAAAACAGAATTGCCCTCCAGCTCATCCAATAATCCCGCGATTCGAGATAGTCTATACGTCGATGATGACATTGCAACTAGGGGTTCTCACCTGTTCAGCGCCCTCAGTAGCCGCGAACTCTATCGGGACGGCTCGAACATCTGATCTCAGAACGATTCATTGGCGGCTCTGGATTCGACGTGTAGAATGTCACAATTCGAGATTATCTATTCTATGCGTCCTTGAATCGTCGGCGCCTGGCGTCGTTATGGCGATGATGAACGCCGGTGCCGCCTGCAACCCGAGAACAGCACCGGTCTTTCAGCAAAACGCTTCTATTCCAGACGTAGTCCGTGCAATCAGGAGGAGATATGGCATACGTTCAAACTTCGCTGCCAACGACGATGCGCGCGGCGGTAATGACCGCCGTTCGCGAACCGCTTGAAATCCATGATGTTCCGTTACCGGAGCTAGGGCCCGAAGACGCCTTGGTGAAAATCGTCGCATCGGGGATATGTCGCAGTGACTGGCATCTCTGGAATGGCGACTGGAAGTGGTTCATGAAGCTGCCACAGCCGGCCGTACTCGGTCACGAGATGGGTGGCTATGTCGCGGCGGTGGGATCGTCCGTAAAGCGCGTCCAGGTTGGGCAACGGGTCACCGTTCCGTTTAACCTCGCTTGCGGCCACTGTCCGTACTGTCATGCAGGGCATCAGAACCGGTGTGATTTCATGGCTGTACCGCAATTGACCCCTGGAGGCGGAGGCTGGGCGGAATACGCACGCGTACCTACTGCAGATCTCAATTGCATCGCCTTGCCTGATGAAGTTGACGAACTCTCGGCCGCTGCTCTCGGCTGCCGATACATGACCGCGTGGCGAGCGGTTCGTGATCGCGGTGGTGTCCAAGCCGGCGAAACTGTGGCCGTCTTCGGCTGCGGCGGCGTCGGCCTCGCCGCGATTGAAATCTGCACCGCACTCGGCGCCATTCCTGTGGCGGTTGACATTGACGACGCCAAGCTTACGCAGGCGCGCTCGCTTGGGGCTTGTTACGCGGTTTCTGCCAAGGGTCACACAGCTGAGACACTTGCTGCCGAGGTGCGAAAGGCACTTGGGGGCCTGGGGCCGCATGCTGCATTGGACGCGTTGGGCGGGAGCAGAACATCTTTGCCCGCCATCATGTCACTGCGAAAAGGTGGTCGACTAGTTGTGGTCGGGCTTACTGGCCAGGAAGACGAAGGCAAGGTCGCCTTCCCGGCCGACGATATCGTGAATAAGGAACTCTCGATCGCAGGCAGCGTAGGCAATCCCCACTCCAGTTTCCCTGAGTTACTGGACCTTGTTGCGATTGGTCGACTGAAGCCAAGCGCACTGGTCAGCCGCAAAGTCACATTAGCTGACGTGAGCGGCGTCTTGGTCGAAATGGATCGCTATGCGACATCAGGCTATGTAATCATTACCAGCTTCTGAAGTTACATACCAGCGACGTTCGTTGTTCTTGCATCGAAGGGCATTCGCTCAGAGAAGAAGTCCAAATGGTTTTGGACTTCGCTCTTATCCCAGGGCCAGTGGACGGTCTCCAACCACAACGGGACGCTTGCGCAGACAGTCAACGATAGTGCGAGGAGCGGCTTGAGGTGGTATCCGTCGCTCCGATTGAGCTGAACCTACGCGACGGCAGCGTTGCCTTCCCAGTAGAATCCATCGTGCCCCGTTCCTCGAGTGACAACGCCAGAACGATCAGGGCGCGTGCCTTGCTCAGTATCGACGTTTTCTTCTCGAACGTCGCACAGGGCGACATAGTTTGTTTTCCGTTTGTTACGGCGAGCAACGTCCAACCGGAAACCGGTCGACAACTTCTTTCCTCGCAGGGCGCCTGTTCGAACGGTCGACCGTGTACGCGTATGTCTTCAGCGCCCCAAAAGTTTTTTCGCTAAGAAGTTGGATCGGAGGTCAGCGCGTCGTCACATTCAAGGATGCATGCCCGTACCACGTGGATAAATGCGATTGGTTTGTCTGCATCGGCATGTTCGGTATGGCACGGGTGTCGTTTCGGGACTATTCCGAGAAAGCGACAGCAGCCTGGTAGTTCGCCTGCGATGCCTTCGGTCAGAGCGTCGCAGGCGAGGCCTGCTACAGGCGTGCCGCGATGGATTTCAATTCTGTATAACTCTCCATCACTTCTTTGCCCATTTCCCTACCCCAGCCTGATTGCTTACTGCCACCAAATGGCCACGCGGGATCGGCATAATTATGGGTGTTAATACAGACGGTGCCGGCTTTAATTTTTCGAGCCATTAAATGAGCAACCCTGAGGTCTTGAGTCCAGACACTTGCTGAAAGTCCATACTCGGTGTCGTTCGCGAACCGCGCTACCGCTTCGAGATCATCGTCGTCAAACGATTGCACGCACACGACTGGCCCGAAGATTTCTTCTCGCACTACGCGCATATCGCGATTTGTTTGCGCCAAGACAGTCGGCTCGACGAAATAACCCCTGGTACCAATCACGTTGCCGCCAGTGACTACTTCGGCTCCCTCCGATCTGCTGGAGTCCAGGAAGCCGGAGACGCGCTGATGTTGTTCCCTGGAGACCAAGGGACCAAAATTCACGGTCGGATCTAGCCCGTGGCCGATCTTGACCTTGCTTGCCGCAACCGACACACCTTCGACAACTTGATCATAGATTGATCGGTGAGCAAAAAGCCTTGATGCCGCCGTACAAGTTTGGCCCTGATTGTAGAAGATTGCGTTCGCTGTTCCAGCGATAGCCAAATCGAGATTCGCATCGGGGAACACGATCGCCGGCGATTTCCCGCCCAGTTCCAAAGAAACCCGTTTCAGATTGCCAGCGGCGGCCCGTACGATACGTTTGCCAACCTCGGTCGAACCGGTGAATGCGACCTTGTTCACATCCGGGTGCTCGGCCAATGCCGCGCCGGCTGTTTCTCCGTAACCCGTCACAATGTTGACGACGCCGTCGGGAATGCCGGCTTCCTGCACGAGCTCGCCGAACCGTAATGCAGTCAGCGGTGTCTGTTCCGCCGGCTTGAGTACTATCGTACAGCCTGCTGCAAGGGCGGGCGCGACCTTCCAGGCCAGCATTCCAAGCGGGAAGTTCCACGGAATGATCTGACCAACGACCCCGACAGGCTCACGCAAAGTGTACGCATGCCAGTCGCCGGGGCTCGACACCGGCAAGGTCTCGCCCGAAAGGCGTTGCGGCCAGCCCGCCATATAGTGGAACATACTGACTGCACCCGGCACGTCGTCCCTTCGGGCGTTGGCGACCGGCTTCCCGTTATCAAGTGATTCAATTTCTGCGAACTCGTCGACGTGCTTCTCCAGTAGGTCTCCCAAGCGCCAAATAAGCTTCGACCTATCGCCGGGCGAGAGCCGCCCCCACGGTCCTGATTCAAGGGCTCGACGAGCCGCTTCGACAGCACGATCAACGTCCAGCTTATTTCCGGCCGGCACGTGGGTAATGACCTCTTCTGTGCTGGGGTCCTCAACCGGAAATGTCTCACCGCTTATCGCATCAACCCACTTTCCATCGATCAGCATCTTTGGAGCTTTCGCCAGGAACAACTTCGCGGCTGCTCCGAGTTCGGGCTTATGAATTGCATTCATTAGAACATCCTCCTGATAGAACAACTGCGTTTGCGACGCTCACTGAGCAATCTCTATCGACGCTTTTCCACGGCGCCTCTATACAACAGGCCTTTGAGGAAACCGTTGAAGTAATATCGCTAAATGCCGGATAGGCGCACAGGCAGCCGGCTTGACCGGCCGCACCAGTGACATAGCCTCTAGACGGTTTTGGTGGAAGCTCTCTCTTGATCTAGCCATGCGACCAACCGGCGAATTCCCTCTTCGATTGAGACGGCAGGCTCCCAGCCGAGTAGACGTTTGGCCGCTTCGCGGCCAAACACTGGCCGGGTTGCAGGTGACGGCTTGCTCGTCACGTCGTCACTGTATTGAGCCTTTAGGTCCGTTTCGCAAGCCTTCACGATGAGGTCGACAATACCGGCTTGAGAAGTGTTCACACCCGTCGCGATCGTGATACCTTCCCCGCTTACATTTCTCTCCATCGCGAGCAGGTTTGCTCTTGCGACGTCGCCGACATACACGTAATCCTGCAACTGGTTTCCGTCGCCCTGAATGATTGGGGGCTGGCCCGATCTAATGCGCTCATATGCTTCGACCATTCGAGTTGCATCAATGGCCCGCTTATGCTGTCGCTCCCCGTAGATCGCCGAGTAGCGCAGAGACACGCAGTTAATTCCGTAGCGCTGTTGATACAGACGCGCAAGCCCTTCACCCATTACTTTCGAGGTGCAATAAAGAACAAGAGCTGGGGGTAGGTCACCCCACCGAAGCGGCGAGTTTTCATCGTTTGGTTCGTCACCCAGGCCGCCGTAGACGCCAGTAGACGAGCTGAAGATCATTTTCTTAACGCCCTGCACGCGGCATGCTTCCAGCACATTTTGAGCGCCGCGTACGTTGACATCGATTCCCATCCACGGATTCGCGGCGATCGGCGCTGTCAGGAATCCCGCAACGTTGAAGACGCCATCAGCACCGGCGAAGGGGTCAAAGAGTTCGTTGAGTCTCAGAATGTCGCCTCGCACGAACGTACAGCGTCCATCCGAAAGAAGAGACTGGATATTGTCGGTAGACCCGAGCGCCAGATTGTCCAGCAGTACGACTTCGCGAGCGTCCGCCTGAAGTAGTAACTCTCCGATGTGAGATCCGAGTAGGCTCGCACCACCCACCACTACAAATTTTCCTCCCGAAACTGCCGGCATTGTCGTCTCCTATACAATATAAAAAATGCAAATAAGCATTTACTCGCGCCTCATTAATCAACGCGTCACAGCGATGGCGCCCATGCGGTTTTGGATTCGCTAATCGACCTGGGTCGGTGGTCGCATTGCTGGGGTTTCCCGCAGCTGGATTGGGTGGTCGGGGACGGGAACCTGTGCTGCGTTCAGCACCATGGCAAGCATCGTGTAGTAGCCGACTATCGCAATGAGGTCCAGTACCGCCGGGCGTCCAAAAATCGCCTCGGCTTTGTTGAGCGCTACCTCGCTCGGGCGACCGTCCCAAGCGGTCTCCACCGAGAACCGATGAACCAGCGCTTCGTCCGCACTCATTGGGCTCGGCAGTTCTCCGATCGCCAGTTCGGAAATCATGTCCGCGCTGACCCCAGCCTCCCGCGCAATCCGCGCGTGTGCGAACCACTCATAACGGCAGTTCCAGCGGTGAGCGACCACGAGGATTGCAAGTTCGATCAGTGGCTTTGGAATCGCGGTGCCGAATCGCAGGTGCTCGCCCACCGCCTGGACACAACTGGCAAGCTCCGGGTTGTGAATCAGCACAAGGAATGGCCCCTTTAGCGATCCTCGCGGTCCCGCAGCAATTTCGTCAGCTACGGCTCTCTGGCGCTCCGTCATGGCGCTGCGTTCCAGAGGCGGAAAACGCTGTACGGATTCAGTCATATCAAACTCTCGTTGTGTTGAACGTTTTCACCCGTGGATTTCCCTTCGCCGCGATGTATAGGCGTGTCTCGATCGCTGCATTTCGCGCATGCAGCTATCCCGTCGGACCGTTGGCGCCATCTCTCGATGCAATTTCCACCTGAAACGGCCGATCGTGCGTAAGGGAAGGAATTAGCGCTCGCGCAATGTCGACTTGCGACAGATCAATTTCCACCTCGAACACGCCCGGCTCATCGCCTGCTTCGAGCACAATCTTTCCAAACGGGTCCACCACGAGCGAATGACCGAACGTCGCATGGTCTTCCGGATGAATTCCGCACGTCGCAGGAGCGATGATGTAACAAGCGTTCTCGATGGCTCTTGCCCGGAGCAATGCGTGCCAGTGCATCTGCCCGGTCGCGCGAGTGAACGCGGCCGGGACAGCGATCATCTTCGCGCCTGCCTGAGCCAGCGCCCGGTATAGATGCGGAAATCGCACGTCGTAGCAGATGGTAAGACCGAGAAGGCCCCATGGCGTCTCCGCCGCTACGGCCCGCGACCCTGCCTCATACAACGACCCTTCCTGAATTACCCGACCCGTCGGTAACGTCGCATTGAACATGTGAAGCTTGTCGTAGCTAGCAACAACTGACCCGTCATCGGCGAAGAGATACGACCGGTTGTAGATCTTCTCGTTGCCAGCGCGCATCGTCAGCGATCCGACCAGAATCCAGCATTGACATTCCAGCGCCACTGCGCTGAATGCGGTCAACGCCTCGTCGTTTTCGGCCGAGCCTGCGCCATCGCGCATGACCCGACCCCTCGAGTGCAACTGCGTCGCGTACTCCGGCAACGCGATCAGTTTTGCGCCGTTGGCTGCAGCACGACGAACTCCAGCAATCGCCTCGTCGATGTTTGAGAGACGGTCGCCGTTCGGCGATACCTGAACGCATGCGATCGAAAGAGTGGTGGTCAATTCACAGGCTCCGCAGATCGATCCGTGTCCGACTTGACCTGCCCAATGCCGAGGATCTGTCGTGCTTCGTCTGGCGTTGCCAGAGTTGCCCCGAGCATTTCAAGGATTGTCCGCGCCTTCTTCACCAGGGACGCGTTGTCGGGCGCGAGCACGCCTTTTTCTATGTAAAGGTTGTCCTCAAGGCCGACGCGGACATGGCCGCCGAGAAGATACGCCTGAGCAACCATTGGAAACTCCGAGCGGCCAATCCCGAATGCCGCCCATGTACTGTCCTGCGGCAGAAGACTCTTCATCGCGCTCAACGCTTCAGTGACGGCCGGAGCGCCCCAAGGCACCCCCATCACCAGCTGGAAGATTGCATTCCGGTCGATGATGCCGCGTTTGATCATATCCAGCGAAAATGCGAGATGGCCGGTATCAAAAATTTCCAGTTCGGGGAGGACTCCGGCGCGACGGATTTCCGCCGCAATCGCTTCAATGTGTGATGGCACATTGATCAGGGCACCTTTCCCGAAGTTCAGACTGCCCATGTCCAGACTACAGATTTCCGGTTTGAGGGCGAGAATGTGCCGGACACGCTCTTCCGGAGTTCTGAGATTGGAGCCCGGCGCCGCAGTGTTGGCCTCGCTACTGCTCGGTATGAACCGTGCCCCCGGACCGGTCGTGAGATTGATAATCACCGGGCTCCCGCTTTCGCGGATTCGCTGAACAACTTCGCGGTACAGGTCCAGTCCCATGCTGGGCTTGCCTGTCTCCGGGTCACGTACATGAATATGTGCGATCGCTGCGCCCGCGGCGCAAGCAGCAATCGCCTCGTCGGCAATCTGATCAGGCTTGAACGGCACGGACGAAAACTTTGGCACGGTGTCGTCGCCGCCAGTTACCGCACAAGTCAGAATCACTTTCTGTTGCATAGCCTGCTCCCGACAACTCGTTAGTGAAATGTCATCATACGGGATCTTTTAACGCGACGAAACAGAATTTAGGCTGATTCTCATCGGGGATTACGCGGAGACGCGCGGGCTGCACGCGCCTACGGTCTTCCCGGCCGGCCTGTCCGTCAAACTCTATGGGCCCCGCAAGGGCAGCGCTCGTGGCTGGACTTCAGGCCGGCCAGGTGCAAAAACCGCCGATCTCCGGGGAACTTTCTCGTTACGGCATGCCACAATACAGGATATATTTATACCCGACGCTGTCGATCAGACAGGGCGCAGTCGACTGGTCGGACAGGAGCCCCCAAGGGCACCGGACTTGTTAGTTGGCGACGGTCGGACATTCTTGGGCTGGCGGGCGCGGTGCTGTTGGCACGTTCTCTTCTCATATTGCGAGTGACCGTTCGACCTTGGGTTTCAGACGTATTCGTTGCACCTCAGGAGCGTGAACAGTCCATGCATGCTGGCGATAAGTCATTGCGGTCACTGGTCCGGAAATGGTTTGGGGTCGACGCAAATTTTCCCGTCCAGATTGTGGAGGTCGGCCGCACATTTCCCGATCGCAGACGCTATGTCCGGATCGGGGCCGTGGAATCAGAATATTCTTCGACGATCGTTTTCTTCAGGCATGACGACGGATCGTGGAACGTATTTCCGCCGACGCCGAGAACATTGGCCATGCGGCTCTATGAAGCCGCGCCCTGACGGGAGTGCGCAACAGGCGGGTTGGAAAATGGGGATAGACAGAGACGATTCGGGAGAGCGGAAAGTCATCGACGTGACTGTGGACCGATGTGCCCTCTATGCACTGCGGTAGCTACCGGAACGCGCCGGTGGATGCGACGTGGTTCAAGGCTGCCAGGGGAGTCTGCTGACGTCCATTCCGTCCGAAGACAAGCCGACACTTATGCACGTGATGTATAGGGCCTTTCAGATTTAGGAATAGTCACGCAGGTTCTCGCCTGCTAACGTCGCTACCACAACACTGGCACTATGTCGACGGGACCATCAAGACGACGGGGTCCAACCGTACCGTCGAACACCAGGGGCCGTGTGGACGCCCGATCGTCAAAGTGGCTGTGCGTGGACCCGACATCTTCGCCGCACGCGGGCGGACCTGCTGACGTCTCCCTACCCTTCGATGGTCCATCGTCAAAACACCCAGACGGGCCGGCGAGCAGGCGTCAGGCAGGGCTGAAATAAACATAGCTGAAGCGGCGGTGCGAGGCGCCGCTCATCACCGGTTCGAACTAACTCTGAGCAAACCATAGGAACAGAACATGAAAGCGATCCGCGTATATCGTACAGGCGGTCCGGAAGTACTTGTGTACGAGGAGATCGACATCCGAAAGCCTGGCCGTGGCGAGGTCCGGGTGCGCAACCGTGCAATCGGAGTGAACTATACCGATGTGTATCTTCGCAAGGGCACCTTCCCGCCACCCGAAATGCCGTTCACGCTCGGCAAGGAGGGCGCTGGCGAGGTTGTCGCCATTGGCGACGATGTCACTGACTTCGCCATCGGCGACCGGGTTGCTTATGTCGAGACGCTAGGTGCGTATGCAGAAGAGTGCATCGTACCGGTGCACTATTTGGTCCCACTACCCGAAGACATCGACTTCGAGACTGCGGCGGCAATGATGCTCAAAGGTTTGACAGCACAATATCTCGTGCGCCGCACGTTTCTCGTCGGGCCGGGTCACACAATACTGATGCACGCAGCCGCTGGTGGGGTTGGGCAGATTCTGGCGCAATGGGCGAAACATCTGGGCGCTACGGTAATTGGCACCGTAGGCTCGCAGGCTAAGGTGGAAGTTGCTCGGCAGAATGGCTGCGATCATGTCATCGAGTACACGCGGGAAGATGTCCCCTCGCGTGTGAAACAGATCACAAAGGGAAAGGGATGCGACGTGGTCTACGACGCCGTCGGTCAAGCAACTTTCCCGGCGTCGCTCGACTGCCTGAGGCCATTAGGTTTCTTTGTCAGTTTCGGTGCGGCATCGGGTTCAATCGCCCCCGTCGACCTCAAGCTCCTCGCCGAGAAGGGTTCGCTATTCGCCACATGGCAAGTGCTGCCCACGCATCTGGCGACGCGCGATGACGTTCTCGCCAACAGCCAGGAGCTTTTCGACGTCGTCGCGAGCGGTGCGGTGAAAATCCACATTCGCTCCCGCATGCCACTGGCCGAAGCACCCGAGGCACATCGCAGGCTGGAGGGACGGCAGACAACGGGCGCAACCGTTATGTTTCCGTAAGACTGCCCGGCTCGCCCGAGGCCATACATTTTCCATGACCGGAAGACGTCCGGCCACGCATCAACTGGTGTCGGGTGTCACCATTAATGAAAAATGCGTCGTTGAAGTTAAGGCGATTTTTAAGCAAGAGTGGCGTCGAGCAACCAGCATGTGCTAAGGAAAGTGAAATATCCGTCCCGCACTGCCGCAGTAAGTGAAAAAACTGTTGTGTTCCCATCGGCGCGCTTGGAGTCGATAGACCACGTCGCCACTTTGTTCATCAGACGACGAAACGCCCCGGGTCCGCCGCTCATGTCAGTTGTCGTGGTCATTTCTCAGTGAATTGTTTCCGATAACCCGTCAGACGCGCCGCGGCAGGAGCACCAAGTCGGCCGCTTCCTCAGCATCTTTGAGGAGCGTCTTGCGCGGCGTGCCCATCTGCGCACGCATGGTCAGCCCACGCGCTAAATCCGTGACTTGGATTGCGCGCGCGGCTACGGGAAAGTCAGAAGGGATTTCTCCCGCGCTGATCCCGTCCCGGAAGCGACCTTCCACCAGCGCCACGGCGCCAACGGCAGCGTTCTGCAGGAATTTACGGACCTCAGCGTCGTCCACAAGCGGCGCCACGCACACGAGAAGACAGCCTGGGGCAGAACCTTTCTCGGTCGCACTTTCTACGGCCTGCCTCAGGAAGCTGGCGAGCGAGTCGCGAAGAGCCTCCGGCGAGAGGAGTGCTTTGGCTGCGAGAGCGCCCTTCCTCTCTGCATACGCCCTGAGGGCACGCAAGAATATCGCCCGCTTGTCCCCAAAGACGGCATACAGGCTCGGACGTCCCACACCCATCCCGGCGACGAGATCGTCGATCGTCACTCCGTCGTAGCCCTTCGACCGAAACACCTGGGTCGCCTTTTCCAGCGCCGCCGTCTCGTCGAAGCTGCGCGGTCGACCCCGCGGCCTAGCAGTATTTTGAATCATTTGGTTCAAAACTCATTGACAATGGTCATCGCACCAATATATAACCGAATAGTTCGAAATTAGCAAGCCGGCTCTGGCCTCGCGGGGCCTCACGACTCGGCCTTCACCCTTCACCACGGAGACGCCTATGGAACATTCGATCGCGCTCGTCACCGGCACCACCTCCGGGCTCGGTTATGCGGCAGCCCGCGCTCTTGCCGAAGAGGGCTATCGCCAGGTCATCGTCACCGGGCGCAGCCTGGCTCGGGTCCAGGAAACGGCCGCTCAACTCGCGGCTGAGACCAAGACACAGGTTTTCACGCCGCTGGAGCTGGATCTGGACACGCCGTCCAGCGTTCAGTCCGCGCTCGCCGAGCTGGTCAAGCGAGGTCAGCCTATCGATTTCCTGCTGCTCAATGCAGGGATGGTCCCAGGTAAGAAGCGGGTGCTCACTGCGGCGGGCATCGAGGCTTCTCAGGCCCCGCTAATCGGCCATCATCAATTGACTGTCGGGTTGCTCCGCGCCAACCTGCTGAGCCCCAACGCGCGGATCGTTATCGCCAGTGCGGAACCTGCCCGAGGGGGCGTACCCCTGTTCAGCTACACCGACGTGGAGGCACTCGCTGCCAAATACCACCAGGGCGACCTGACCGCTGCTATGGAAGCCCTGCTGCGCAACGGGCCGAACGTGAAGTACGTGCCCAACAATGCGTATGCCGACGCGAAGCTCATTATCGCTTGGTGGGTCGCGGCGCTGGCGCGCCGGCTACCCTCCGGCATGGCCGTGTACGCTGTCTCGCCCGGTGCGGCGACCGACACCAAGGTGGTGCGAAACGCTGGCCCGGCGTTGAAGTATCTGTTTATCCCAATCGCGAACCTCATTCCCGGCATGAATCAGACGCCGGAGACTGCCGCCCGTCGCTACCTCCAGGCCTCGGAGTTCGGAACCGAAGTCTCGGGGCAATTCTTCGCCTCGGCGGCCGGGAAGTTCACAGGCCCAATTGAGGCGCAGCTCCACCCACACCTCCACGATGGCGCCAACCAGGAAGCCGCCTGGCAGGCCGTCGTCAATGTCTCTGGCGTCAATTTATCGCCTGTCAGACCCGCGTCGCCGTCGGCTCCGCCGAAACAAAACGGCTCGTCGTGACATAGAAAAAACTTCGTCGTCTTTCGCAGCAATTTAAGAGCGGCGTGCTGAAGGAGAGCCCGATCGCGGCTGAACTGATCCCGGTAAGCCGAATCAGCAGGCGATTGCGGCGCTCCATGATTGCCCACGGGGTCCTACGGTATTTTGAAATAAATAGTTCAAAATTCCTTGACCGCGGTCATCGTGTCTATTATCGTACCGAACAGTTCGAAATCAGCAAAGCGACCCAGCGTCGCAAGGAGAATACACATGGAACGGTACCAAGGTAAAAAGGTTGTGATCATCGGCGGCACCAGCGGCATGGGGCTCGCTACGGCGAAGATGCTCCTCGATGGGGGCGCGCGTGTTCTGGTGACGGGTCGATCGCAGGCTGCGCTGGAATCGGCGCAGAAAGAGCTTGGGAATAACGCCATCGTGGCTTCGAGCGATGCGCGGTCGTTGACGGACATCGACGTCCTCGCCTCTCGGGTCAAGGCCGAGTTCGACACCTTCGACCTGCTTTTCGTCAACGCCGGGTTCAGCATTCCAACGCCTCTGGAGAGCGTGACCGAGGCCATCTACGACGAGATGTTCAACCTGAACGCCAAGGGACCGTTTTTCGCGGTGCAGAAGCTCGCGCCGCTGATCAACCGGGGAGGCTCTGTCGTCCTCACGACCTCGATCGCGAACGTCAAGGGAATGCCCGGCCAAGCCACATACGGACCCGCCAAGGCTGCGCTGCGATCATTCGCCCGGGTGCTTGCCGCTGAGCTTCTTCCTCGGGATATTCGCGTGAACGCGGTGACGCCCGGTCCCATCGACACGGGCATCCTCGAAAAGGCGTTCTCCGACAAAGATGCGGCCGCCCAGATGAGGGGACATGCGAGCGGTATGGTCCCCATGAAGCGCTTCGGGACGTCGGACGAGATCGCCAAGGCCGTCCTCTTCCTCGCGTTCGACGCGACCTTCACGACCGGCGCTGAACTTCCGGTCGATGGGGGTTGGTCGCAACTCTGAAGGCAATGCCTTGCAGCATTTTCGATGGTGTAGGTTTAGCGATGAGGCTTTTTTTTTCAGCACCTCAAGGGAGCAAAGGACCGCAAACAAGGTCTTGGCTGGCCTCAGAGTGACGGTCGCGGCGGTGCACGGGGAAATAAATCGAATGTCCGTGATCGAAAGAGCAAGGCGTGTCATCCGCGTCGAACCCCGCCGTCGATCGTCGGCGGCCTAACCGAGAAGGAAACAACATGCCTCAACTGAAAAACAAGATTGCCGTCGTCACCGGCGGCAGCAGCGGCATCGGCCTCGCGACCGCCAAGAAGTTCGTTGCAGAGGGCGCCTACGTGTTTATCGCCGGCCGCCGCCAGGCCGAGCTCGACAAGGCCGTCACGGAGATCGGCTCGAACGTCACCGGCGTAAAGACCGACATCGCCAAGCTCGAAGACCTCGACCGTCTTTACGAGACCGTCGCGAAAAAAGGCAAGATCGATGTGATTTTCGCCGGCGCGGCCTTTGTCGAAAAGGCGCTGACACCCGAAGCCACGCCGGAACACTTCAACAAGACCTTCAACACCAACGCACGCGGCACTTATTTCACCGTTCAGAAGGCACTGCCCCACTTGAATGATGGGGCCTCCATCATCCTCGTGGCTTCCGCCGGAAAGAACAAAGGATTTCCCGGCCGCAGCACCTATAGCGCCAGCAAAGCGGCGCTCCGTTCGTTCGCCCGGACTTGGACCAATGAGCTCAAGGGTCGGAAGATCAGGACCAACGTGCTGAGCCCTGGCGCGGTCGACACCCCGATGTTCGACGAGCAGTTCCCGTCCAAGGAAGGCGCCGCCGAAGCCAGGAAGCAGATCACTGCGATTACGCCTCTGGCGCGCTTGGCGCGTCCCGAGGAGATCGCTTCCGCTGCGTTATTCCTCGCCTCTGACCAAAGCAGCTACGTCGCCGGTATCGACCTTCCGGTCGACGGCGGCCTGACGGCTGTCTAGACTGAAAAGGACTTTGCCGTACCCGACCTCCGCATCCCGCTACACGCATAGCCAGGAGACAATACAAGCTCTCCTGGGTCACTGAACACTTCCGCCTCGTCCGATACGTTCGATTCCCCGCTCCGCCCCGTCCGCTCTAGGGGGCCGGCGCCCGGATTTTCTCACTAACCGTGTCAGCAGTTTTTCACTTACTTGGCAGAGTTTTCACTTTCTGTGTCACCCGACAACTGGCGCCGCTTCGCGCCGCACCCGACGCGTCCCTCGTCCGCCGTCCGCCGTCCGCCTGTTTAAAAGCGCTGCTGCGCAAGGATCATCCGCTGCAGAACCAACGATAACCGCGACGCCCGCATCTAACCTGCTGCGAGCGCTCAGCTGATGCCCACGGTTTGGCCTCCATCGATAACCATCGCGTGCCCTGTCGTGAATCCGCCGCCTTCGGAACAGAGCCAAAGGACCGCCGACGCAATCTCTTCAGGCTTACCCAATCGCCCAACCGGCTCCTGAGCCACCACTCTTTCATATCCTTCCGAGGTGCCGCCGCTAAAGCGCTGAATCATCGGCGTGTCGATGATTCCCGGACAGATCGCGTTCACACGAATGTTCATCTTTGCGTAGTCCAGCGCGGCGCATTTCGTCAGGCCGATCACGCCGTATTTTGTCGCGGCATAGACGCCCTGCCCCTTTATGCTGGGCGCCGGCGCTAGACGACGTGTTTACAATGGATCCGCCACCTTGTGCCAGCATGACCGGCACTACATATTTCATGCACCAAAATACGCCGGTCAGATTGATCCCAACGATCCGATGCCAGTCCGCTTCGGAGACGTCCGCGACGGCGACTACCGGCTGTTCGACACCGGCGTTGTTAAACGCGAAGTCTATGCGTCCAAAGGCGGCGACCGCCTGATCAACCGCGGCTTCGACCTGCCCGGCCTCTCTTACGTCACAGATTACCGCGAGGGCTGTGCCCCCCGCGTCTTCGATCAGCCGAGCCGTTTCCCTGGCGCCGCTTTCGGAAATGTCGACCACCACGACTTTCGCCCCCTCCTGGGCGAATGCCATAGCGGTCGCTCGCCCGATGCCGCTCGTTGCGCCTGTCACGAACGCAACCTTTCCGTTGAAACGAAGATCTTTGGCATCAACCATAACGTACTCCTAGATAAGTTCACGACCTATCGAAAATCGGTCTTGCCGGGCTACTACTTTGCCTCAGCTATCAAGATGCCTCAGGACTAGCCTCGAACGCATAACGAATCCACACCATTCCGCCTTCCAGCGTCTCGGTCGAAACGTGGCGAAGCGACTTCCCGGCGGCCGGTCGTTCATTTTCTCCGCCGTGATACTCGAAGATACTCGGAACGCTCGCCAGTCCGTCAACACCAGGATAAACAAGCAGACTCATCTCGTCGATCAAACCCGCCTTGAGGAACGACCCATTGATGAGGCCACCGCCTTCCAGAAGGATCAGCCGGATGCCGAAATCTTCTCCCAGCGCTCTCATCGCATGCTCAAGATCACTTCCGTCCTCGCCCGCAAAGGTATAGGACACGCCTTTATGGCGTAGTTCTGCGAGGTACCCATCCGACACCCGTTCACTCAGCACCGTGATGAAGTGCTGTCCGTCAACGGCGCTCGCGGTGTAGTGAAGCTTACCGCCCGGGTCAACCGCCACCGCGACGCTCCGCCCTCTCCTGTCTCCGATGAACGAGGTCCGAGGCAAAGCAACGACCTGTTCCGCATCGTGCGCCTCGCCCGTTGCGAAATCTTCCATGGACTTTCGGCCGATGATCCAGCCGTCGGCATCAAAGCTGTCCGCGACCTCCTCGTAGATCCGCGAAACAATACCCCGATCAACGCCTTTAGCTGGAGGGGTCCATCGTGGGGGCAACAACCTGCCGTCAATCGACGCTACCATGTGACAGATGATTTTTGGACGCATGAGAAGGAACTCCAAATGACTCGCCCAGCGTGGGCGGTACGGGACGGCGACTCAGGCTCGGCCCGGGAAAGAAGCGACATGTACGAGCACCCGCTCACGCCCGATTTGGCGTCTTTAGTGGTAACCGAACGAGCCGACTCGATCGTCTGCTCTGCACATAATAGGGATGCGCGGCACGTCGAAAAAGAGCCTGGAATTGCAAGCCCTCATGCACCCCAAACATGAATGCAAATGTACCTCCCTACTGCAGGGCCGCATCGCGCCGTTGCTAGTTGACGGCAAGCCGGTGTAAAGCGGAAACCGTTCAGGCGTGACCGCACTGCAAGCGGCGAGGCATCAATGGGGGCCGCGGAGTTAGACGAGTTGGACGCCGACTTCGCGCAGGCTGTTCCGGTTGACGGTGCTGGCAAAGGTTCTGCCCGTCGCATTGAGTGACCGGGACTGACGCGCCACGCGCTTCGGCGAGGCGCGCCACGATAGGCGTGCGGTCGCGCAACAGCGCACATCGGAGGGCATAGATCGTTGTGCACGCTCCCCATCGTTTCTCTTCCATGCGGGTGATTCGAAGTAGTCGTTGACACTGGTATATTCACCAGTCCCGTTTCTCTTCGTCTACACAATCGACATGCAGACACATCGCGCTGAAAAGCTTATCGGCTTGATTAGTGAACTTCGCGCCCTTCCGGCTGAGGCCGAATGGGTGGAGTTCAAGCATAACAAGGCTGTGGCCGAGGACATCGGCGAATACATTTCGGCGTTGTCAAATTCGGCGGCGCTGGCCGACAAGGTGCATGGCTACCTCGTGTGGGGCGTGGACGATGCCACGCACGACCTACTCGGCACCGACTATCGACCACGTCAAGCCAAGAAAGGCAACGAGGAAATCGAGAGCTGGTTACTGCAGCGGCTGAGCCCAAAGGTGCAGTTTCAGTTTCTCGAAGCAGAAATTGATGGCCGACGCATCGTCGTCCTCGAGGTAGGTCGCGCTTATCGTCACCCGGTCCGGTTCCAGCACGTGGAGTTCGTACGCATCGGCTCATACAAAAAGAAACTGAAGGATTTTCCTGAGAAGGAGCGCGCGCTGTGGCGAATTTTTGACCACAGGCCGTTCGAGTCGCTGGTAGCCGCGGAAAATCTTGGAGAGGCTGAAGTGCTGGCGCTGCTCGACTATCCGGCCTATTTTGATCTCGCCGAAATTCCCCTGCCGGAGAACCGCTCCCAAATACTTGATCGTCTGGCCCGGGAATATCTGGTCGCGCGCAGCCAGGCCGGTGGCTGGGACATTCTGAATCTGGGTGCGGTTCTCTTTGCGAAAAAGCTGGACGATTTCGCACATCTGAAGCGCAAGGCGGTGCGGGTGGTTGCCTACAGGGAGAAAAGCCGGGTCGAGACTCTTCGCGAGCAGATCGGAGCTAAAGGCTATGCGGCGGGTTTCGAAGGGCTAATCGGCTTTATCAACGGTTTGGTACCGGCCAACGAGGTGATCGGCAAGGCGTTACGTCGCTCGGTGCCGATGTACCCCAACTCGCCGTCCGGGAACTCGTGGCCAACGCGCTGATCCATCAGGATTTTTCGGTTGGCGGAGCCGGGCCAATGATCGAGATCTTTGCAGACCGGATGGAGGTCACAAATCCTGGACTACCCCTAGTGGATATTGACCGGTTTCTCGACACTCCCCCGCGCTCGCGCAATGAAAGCCTGGCATCCTTGTTGAGGCGATTCGGCATTTGCGAGGAGCGCGGCAGCGGCGTCGACAAAGTGGTGCAGCAAACTGAACTCTACCAGTTGCCTGCGCCTGACTTCGCGCTGGCCTCGGACCACACCCGGGTGACGCTCTTCGCACATCGGAGCCTGAGCCAGATGGACAAGCGCGATCGTGTCCGTGCCTGCTATCTGCACGCGTGCCTGCGCTACGTCGAACGTGACTATATGACCAACACCTCGCTGCGGGAGCGGTTCGGCATTGAACCGCAGAACAGTGTGACAGCATCCCGATACATCAAGGAAGCCGTCGAGCAGGAAAAGATCCGGCCTTATGACGAGCAAGCGGGGCGCAAGTACATGAAATATGTCCCGCACTGGGCCTCGTCTTCTTGATATCGCATTTACATGACCGATTCTTATTTGACGGTCATTTGACAGCCGCCGCCGTATTTGTGTCCCTCGAGCAGCTGCCAGGACCGGCAGCCGCGCCGGTGGCCGGATTTCTACATGCTGTCGAAAAGTCCGACCGCCCGGAGGGGCGCTGTATTACGCGCCGTTGACTGCGTCCTTGAAAGCCTTGCCCGCCGTGAACTTGACTGTCTTCGCGGCAGGGATCTGGATCTCGGCGCCGGTCGCCGGGTTGCGGCCAACCCGCGCGGCACGCGCACCCGTGGAAAACGAACCAAACCCGATCAGCTGCACTGTCTTGCCCTTCGTCAGCTCACCGGTGATCGCCGCGATCACCGCGTCGATCGTCTCGCCCGTGGCGGCCTTGCTGTCCCCGGTCTTCGCGGCGACGGCATCCACCAGTTCCTGTTTGTTCATGGTGACTTCCTTGTTTGGGTTGAAATCCCGTCACCCTACCCGATCGGTGCACCCCAGCGCAATCGGCGCGCAGGTGTCCGCCCCGTCACGGCGGGACCCGCCGCCGGTCAACCGCCATTACCTGTAGCCGGGCCCGGGTTCCGGTCCACGTTTGCGCGCGGGACCTTGCCCCTGCAAGGTGCCGCGCCCAGGGACGGGGCAACGGCCGTGGTTCGCCTCTTCAGGTCCGCAGCCGTCATGGCGTCAAGGTTCCATCGGCCATCGAGCCATTCGTCGCCTGTTCCCGGCTTCCCGCGCTCACGCGTGCGCCAGCGTTAGCGCAACGCTGGCCGTCTCCGGCTTCGCGCCCCGATCGCCCGTCGCGGGTTGCTGGGCGACACCGGTGCCGTCCGGCCGCGCACTTGCACGAAGGCAAGGGTCCGCGTCCGCAAATGAAGGGGTAGATAGCTCGGATTTATCCGGGCCTTCATTTGCGGACTGCCGCATCAATAGGCCACGCCGAATTCGCTTCCGTTGCACAACTTCTACAGTCCCGTGCGTGCAGCGGCTACATCCATTTCGACCGAGGGCTCAACGATCACGGCCCGCGGGTTCGCGCCTTTGGGGCCACCCACCACCACCGCTCCCCTCTCCTGATAATCCCCGTTATCACCGCAATCTGCCGGACCAGTCCTGTTGGTCGCACAACTGCGCACTAGCCGACGGCCCTCGTTAGACATATTCAGAGGTCCACGCATTTCCTGTTGCTAACGATGGCACAAGTCCTTTTCTCGACATCACGCGTGGCCGAGTGCGATCGTTCTGGCTGCAATAGCTTGCTGATTAGGCTTCAACGACACACATCGTTTAGCTCCTGCTTGTCGACTGCACATGGCAAGAAGTCATCGAACGAGGTGGTCGAAATCTGCCTGTTCGCCACGCGTGGCGGCCGCCAGCACCAGATCCGCGATCACGCGCATGATTCGCGGCGTATCCGGGTCCGGCTGTGTGGGCAATTTTTAGTTCGTCGACCAGCGCAGAGCAGTCGAATACACCAGCATCCCCGAGCAGCGCCGTTCTAACAGTGGTGCAGTCCACACCCGAGATGCGCGAGCGGGAACGGGTTTGCCTTTGCCTGAAAAAGGTCTGCTTCAACCCTCCCATCCCTGGTCCCGGCCGCAGATTGCAGGTCCAAGGTCACCTTGCAGCCGCGATAGCGCAAAGGAACATTTCGGGGGAGTCGATCGCGTCGCGCATGGTCATGTCCGGAACGGATCCGGTCATTCTGACCCGACACCTCGCGATTTATAAAGCGCGGTACTTTTCCGGGCTCAGCACGTATCGCATCGGCCCTTCACACCCCTGCAACGAAAACGATGCCCAGCCTGAGCATCGTCCTGAATCAGGGATGGAGCGTATCGGCAGCGGCGTGCGCCACCGCGGCTGACGCGGCGTCCCGATGGTGGCGCTTCCAGCGCCGAACCCGCAAAACACTGGACGCACTCAGAATTCGTCTGTCCGTCGGCGGATTGTCGAGCGCTTGATGACCGACTTCGGGATGAGGATCATGGAGTCCTGGGTGCGAGCGCCACTGCGAACGAGTTCGCGCGACTCCTCCTGGTACTTGCGTTTGGCCGCGCGAAGGATCTCGTCCTCAAGTGCAGTGTCCGTCCGTTTTTCCATGGGGCACCTGGCGTCAGAGGCGCGCGACCGTCTGGCCACGCCGTTTCATTGTAGGCGAAAGCGCGCCGGCTCGTTTACGGCATGTCTGGCGAGGGGTCGCTGTCCATGATCGCATAGCGGTTTGCGCGCGCATCCACCAGCGCATGGTGCCGGCCGCGATGCTCGCGGTAATAATCCTCCTGGCGTCCCGGATCGAGCAGCTGGCCCACGTGGTGTGCCTGCCATCCTGCAGGCGGCCCATCGAGCAGATCGCACAGCAGTTCCCAATCGCCGCCGTAATCGAAGCACAGCACGCGTTCGGGTTCGTCCGCGAACTGGTCAAGCCACGCGACGAGCGCCGCGCGTAGCGCCTCGCGCGTGAAGACACGACCCGGATACTGGCCGAGCTGGGACAGTACCGCCGCACGCACGAATTCATTGCAGCTCGCGCGATCGTAGTCCGATCGCTCGCCGTAGAACTCGCGGCCATCGTCGGCCACCAGCGCGACGCTGATCAGGTCGCACTCGATGAAATCGGTAAACTCGGTATCCACGAACAGCCGCATGCGCTGACTCCGTATAGCGTTTCATGTGCGTTTTCCGGTGACGGCCGCTGCCTGCTTTGCCACGCGTAAGCCTTCTGTTGCTGATCTTCGGGCAGGCCCGGCATGGCCACGGCGAGCAGATCGAACACCTGCTGCCTGTCGGAATCGCGTGCACGTAATCGTCCAGCCGGACAAAGGCTGGAGACTCGCTCCGCATGACGGCGCCGGGTACCGGATCCGCGATCGCCCTCGCGTGATTCGCCGCATAAACGGTGTCGCCAGCGTGCGCAATTTTCAGCTCATCGAGCAATGCCGTGCAATCGGATACGCCTGCATTCCCGTGTAACGCGCTGGTATCTGTGGCACACCCGGCGCCCGAAATGAACGAGCGGGAAAGCTTCTCGCGCTTCCGGAAGAAGGACTGTGCCATGTGCCAGTCCCCGGTTCCCGTCGGCGACGGCAGATTCAGGGCTGCCTTGCCACCGAGATATTGCAGGGGGACGTGAGCGGAACGACGAAGACGTCACTCGCGATCACTTTCCTGCTGGTGCGCCTGTTCGAGCCCGTCCAGCGCCGCGCTGAGCGTGTCCTGAAGGCCCAGCAGAAAGGCCTCCCAGCCCTCCCACGTGAGCGCCGCACGTCCGCCGTCATCATGCCGGGCGAAGCCCGCCGGCGACGCATCGAGCCAGCGGCGCAGCGCGGCGCGCAGTTCAACCGGCGCGGCGTCGATATACAGCACAGGCTCGCCGTCCAGCCCGCTTGCCGGCGCGCCGGCGATCATGCCCTCGCGCAACGCATGCGCCGCGTCATGCAGGTCGTCCTGCGCCGCGCTGCCCCTGTCGAGCTGCGCGCCCATCCAGTCGAGAAACCGGCCCCACACGGGCCACGTGATACCCATCTGGTCGCGCTCATTAAAGCGCAGCGCACACGCGGGCGAATCCCGGTACACCAGATCGTCATGCAGCAGCAGCCAGCGCGCGAGCGAGGTTTCCAGCTCCAGCGGGGCATGCTTCATCAGCAGCACCTTTTCCCCGGCAAGCTCGCACGCCGGCACACCGGCCTGAAGGCCGAACGTGAACGCCCGGAACTTGTCCTGGAATGCCATGCTGTGCCTGCCTTTTCAATTCCAGACCGTCTGTTGCGCCGGCGCTGAAGGTCAATCCGCGCCCCCCATGGACACCGCCGGACAATTCTGGAAGTTGCCCCACAGGGCCCGTCGCAGCGTTCGGCCTACAGCGCGTCCACCTCGCTCCGCGCTGTCTCACGGAGAATATTCTTTAGAACCACCCCCGGTAGGCCGGCCGCTGGGCGTGCCGGTACTGGCTGAAGAGCGTCTTTCAGCCGTGCGGCAACCGCCCCCGCAGCCAGTCGAACCAGTCCCACTCATAAGCGCATTCGCCCCTCCCGTCGATCACGGGACAGGCCGACCCACGCAGCGCCGCGCGAAACGCGTCCTGCCACGGCGCAGGAATCTCACCCAGACACACGTAATACGGGCGGCCCTTGTGCTCATGCACGGGGACGGTTTGCAGCAGCGCGAGGCGTTCAGCGTCTGTCATGCAGTCCGGTACAACTGGTTGAGCCGCGCGTGAAAGGCAATCTTATGACCGCTGGCGGGCGCGATGTCGCCTTCGCGCCAGTCGGGCATGCTGACGTGTCCATGCCGCGCACCGGCCGCAAACATGCGCTCGGCCAGTTCGCACGGATCCGCGCTTTCAACGGTCATGCCATCATCGAACGTGCCGACGAGCAGCCCGCGTGCGGGGTCGAAATGGACGTGTGCGGCTTTCAAGAGTCGCGCCTGGCGGGTATGACCAGATCCGCGCGCGGCACCATGCGCACGTCCGCGCCGGATGCCTCGCACCACTGCCCGGGTGTTGCCGCCGCGTCCATGTTCAGGCCCGGTTCGCCCCTGAGCTGGTGGTGCTGGCCGGTGACCGACGTGCCGCGCAGGGCCGCAGGGTCAAACGCGACGAGCGCCGGGCTGAGGTGAGCATGCCCGGTTTCCACGCGCCAGCCGACGCAATGCCGCGCGCCCCGTGCGGTTTCAATGATCTGCCAGAAGGCGAGCGTTCGCTGCTCGCCGGGTTGTGCGGATGATGCCCGGATTGGCATGCTGACCTCTACCTGCCGGTGTCGTACGCGATCGCCCAAAGGTCCGGCGGCACGTTGGCGTGCGGGCCGCGCTGCCTTGCCGTCCCGACC
The DNA here is from genome assembly GCF_046535245.1 of Paraburkholderia sp. SIMBA_030. NCBI lineage: Bacteria > Pseudomonadati > Pseudomonadota > Betaproteobacteria > Burkholderiales > Burkholderiaceae > Paraburkholderia > Paraburkholderia sp. SIMBA_030. The sequence goes on along the minus strand of NZ_JAWRXB010000005.1, from coordinate 60,950 downwards.
GGCAGTCGTGCCGGCAGTCGTACTACGACATCAGCTCCACCCTGTTCCCGCGTGCGCCGTTTCACGCTCACGCTTTCCAGCTCAGGATAAACCACGCCCGGCTCAGACACTGCTTCGAAGCGGTGCCAGGACGGCCTGTCTGCTTCGTCCGGGTGGTGATGCGCGGGGGGCGCTGTGGTGCTCATGGCGTGCCTGTGGGTCAAGTCGCAGCAATCAGTGTAGAGGGAGGCCAGCGGCAAGGGCTGACATCCGGTATTGCGTCAGCCGTAGGCGCCGCTTTGCGCCATCGCCAGCAGCGTCGACACCCGGGCGCGGCCGTCTGCGGTTGTCATGCACCCGACGGGCCGCTGTCCACCAAGGGCAGGATTGGGCTGCATGAGCCATGCGCAGGTCCAGCCGGCCGCGTCAAACCCCTGTGGATTGCCGCTTTGTCCGACCATCGTCTGCACCTGCGCGACCAGCCCGCAGCCGTCGGCGAGCGCGCGTAATGCGTGCCCGCCGGCACCGTCCTGCGCGTGCGGCGACGTGAGGGCTGCCGCAACCAGGGCCCGGATCATTGCGTCGTTCACGGTCGTTCCCCGCGATGACGCGTGAGCGTGAAATCGACGTGGATTGCGTCATGGGGGAACACGATCGCGCCGTCGTCGGTGCGCTCCAGCAGGCCGCTGCGCAGCAGGATCTGGACGTCCCGGTGCACCGCCCGGATGTCGCGCTGCAGCCGCTGCGCCACCTGCCGCACGGTCACCGGCCCCCGGCCCATGAGCGCGCGCAGCAGCTCGCAGCGCGGCCCTGTCAGGGTCTGGAACAGCCGTCGCGACGAGGCGAAGCTGACATGCGCGCCCTGTGCGTTGTCCTGCATCGCGGCAATGAAGCGCGCGGCAACCTCGGCGCGCGACGCGACGCCAACCGTGACGATGTTCAACGTGGACCTCCATTATCCGGCGAGCCCCCCATGGGCTGACGCCTCATGCGCTGACCCCCGGGTTAGTCTTCTGTCGTGTCATCGGGTGAGTACAGGCCCAGTCGGCTCTCCATGTCATTGATCGTGGCGGTGAGGCGGTCGCGCAGCGCGCGGGCTTCGCGTATCGTCATCGGGAACAGGTACAGCGGCATGCCCTGATACCGGGGCCACCCGGGCTGTCTGGCGCGCTCCTGACAGGGCAGCTCCGCAAGCGGCTGATGTCCGTTCGTCACCAGCCCGATCACCCGCCAGGCGCGATCACCCTTGCGGAGCGCAAGCGGCATCGTGTAAAAGCCAGGCGCGGCCGGCACCGGCGGTTCAGGCCGCGCGATGGCAGAAGCCAGCGCCGCCAGTTCTTCCGCGCTCAGGAGTCTCATTTCGTCCGGCATGGGTGCCCCCTTGTCCGGGTGGTGATCGTGCGGCGATGCCTGTCATGTCTGTCTGTTGAGGGTGACACCAGGTTTTATGTCAAGCACCGCCCGTGACGGCCGCCTGGCGGAGCTTTGCACCCTCCACCCTTCCCCGGTGCCACGCCCTACGCTTGCGCGTGGCAGCGGATGTAATATCGTGTGCTCCTGCTTCCGTCTTCCTGGATCCATCATGCGCCATCTTTCGTTCGATCTTGCGCAGGCCGGCGCCGCCGTGCGCGCGGGTGGTGTCCTGTCGGCGATCCTGCGCGCCGGCAACGGCGTGTTCCACCTCGAGCTGGAAACCCGCGAATCGGGCCTCGCGGAACTCGTGACCGCCAATGGCCGCAGCGACGCACCTTCCGCGAACCCGGCGCCGCGCTGCGGGTCGTGCGCGAACCGGGCATCGTCAGCGGCCGCTTTGTCCTGGAAGACTGGGACACGCGCGCCCCGCGGACACCCGCGTGGACCTGGCCCGACCAGTCGGCCGGCATGAAGGCACGACACCGGCGCGCGGAGGCAGCCGCGGCACGCGCGGCTGACGCGCGTCGGGCGCTGGCCGCAGCAGGCGATCCAGGCACGGCTGCCATGCCGGCGCAACAGGTCATTGCGATGCTCGACAGCCCCCCTGCTCCAGTACCGACGCGCAGGACTCGCGCCTGATCGCCGCCGTGTGCCGCCACTGTTCCGTCGTCCGGTCCCTGTGCGCCGCGCACCAGCTGAACGGAAAAGCCGCGCGACCGCCCCGCTCCCGTCGGCGACGTCCTGCCCGACCGGCTAACGCTGTAACGCATCGGGCCATCCCCGGTGCCTGGCGCGGATCGCCCATTCATCCGCCCTCTCGTGCCGATGAACGGTCCGGGAGGCAGGACGGATCTGATCCGCCAGTCACACCCGTCCGCGGCAACGCGACCCGCGCGGCAGCGGCTCGCCTGCCCGGTGTTGCCCGTCAGCCTTGTACGTCGGTTTCGGTCATGGCGATGCTCATCCAATGAAGCGGAACGACGACAGCGCGTGCGGTCCGATCGCGGCAGCGAGCTCTTCCGCCTCCTCCGGTGAACAGGCGACTTCCAGGCCCATCCAGGCTCCTACGCCCAGCGTGCCATCGCTGATCACGTAGTTGGTTTCGATGTCGGCGTCGATCAGCATCCTGACCGTCATGCCCGACGCGCGGCAGGACACGCTCAGCAGCGCCTGCTCGCGATCGAGTTCGGCGTGGACGTGCCGCCCAAGCAGGACATTGACCATACCGGAATCTTTCTTCGGCTTCTTGCCTGGGCGCATGACTCACCTGTGGTTCCGTAAATACCGCGACATCTGCCGCAAACCTGCTAAATCATTGTGACTCAAAAACCACCAAAAGAAAAGCAACCGGCGGCCACCCGGCCCATGATGGTGATGGTGTCTATGTTCGAGCTTCCGCTATTGTGCGAAGCTCCGCCCGGGCAGAAGTCAGGCGCCCCCGGCCGGAGCGAAGGAACGACCGGCGTGATCCGGCGCCTGACTTGCCCCGCCTTTCCGACAGCTTACTGGTTCGCGATACCGTGAGCATGTTCCCGTCTCCTGCCCCTGGGATCCGGTGAATAACGTGTTGTGACGCTCAGCACGAGCGCGACGTTGTGCCCGGCAGAAACGATGCGGGCGGCTGAACCGGGACAACCCCTTGTTCGAAAACGGATTTGCCCGCGATTCAGGCAGGTGCGCCGCGCAATGTTGCCGGGCCTCGCTGGCTGTCTTGACGACCGGAGCGCCCGTGCACGGGGGAAGCCTTCGGACGCCCTAGGCTTCGAACGGATGTTCGATGCTCAATGCGGCACAACGGGGGTAGTCAGGCGGCGCCCGCGTACTGGCCGGGCGGGAAGAATTCATCCTGGTGCCAATTCTGGCCTGCCGATCAGGGTGTTACTCGGCGAAAAGTTCGCCGATCGGCACCTGCAGGGCGATGGCGAGCCTGTCAAGTACGTCCACAGAAACATTTCTGGCCTGGCGCTCCACGTGGGCGATGAACGAACGGTCGACCCCGCTCCGCTGGGCGAGATCATATTGTGACCAGTCGTTCTCCGCACGGAGTCTGCGGAGGTTCTCGGCAAGCAGCGCCCGGGCTGTCGGTCTGGGTGGTTTGTGAGCGGTTCGCGGCATCCGCAGAATAGTGCGAATATCGCCGCCCGGCGTCAGTAGCCGTTAAGTCACAATTGGAAATTTAGGCAAAATAGATGCGAGTAGCCGCCCGTCCTGCGGGTTCTCTACTGGTCGGTGAATACAAAATCCGACATGACACGCGGTCCGATCGCATCCACCAGTTCCACGGCCTCGTCGGGAGAACAACGAAGCTCCACGACCATCCACGTCGCTATGGCCAGCGAGCCGGAACGTCCTGCGTAGTCTCCCAGCATGCCCGGTTCAAGCAGCATTCTGAGCGTCACCTCGCCGCAAACGCAGTGGAGGCAGAGCATTCTGCGGCGCCAATCCAGTTCCGCCTCTGCGCTCGCGCCAAGGCGGAGGCGAACAACGCGCCCTGCTGGATTTCCCACCGCTTTGCTCATGGGTCACCTGCTCAGTCGGATCGTGGGTTGCAGCCAAATATCCGATGCAATTGTGACTCAAAAACCACCAAATGGAAAGACCCACATGCTTGGATCCGCAGTGTCTGAGTGCCCTGTCAGAACCCGAGGGAGCGGCCTCAGGAGTAGCGCCGCGCCACAGACCGCAAGCCGGCCCATTCCTTCGCCCAGGCCGCAGAAATACCAGGCTTGATGGACGGAAACGACTCAAGCAGATCTTCGACCTCGGGCATCAGCACCATCCCAGCATGCCGCAGGTAATCGGTTGACCAGGCTACGGACAACGTGCAATCGAGGTCTGCGGCACCCGGCATGTAGCGCAGATCAAAGACGCCGTCCACGCTGATCAGGTCGATTGCGAGGACCAGCGTTCCGTACAGGGCAAGATATCCGGCCCTGCTTGCACCCCGGAGCGTCTGGGCTTCGCCTATGTTTGCGTAGTCCCACCAGTGGACGGCCTGCGGGCTAGCAGGACGCGAAAGGACAGTGGGGCACACCGGATGAGCCTCACAAAGGAGGCGCATCAGAAGATACGCAATCTCGCAGACATCGTGCCCCCTGACAACGACAACGTGGCGCGCCTTGAACTGCAGCGTCGCGCACAGATCCGTATCCAGTTGCTTGATGGAGTGCCGGGCGATCAGCCACCGACGTATTCCCCTGAGCACCGCGAGATAGCACCGTAGCGAGCGCGACCGATAGTATTTCCCATCCACCGGCGGCCCCGACTTCACGAGCGAGAAATAACGAATATAGTCCGGCGTGGGAGCTGACGGAAAAGGCGCCGCCCCTGACGCCTGTCGGAGTGCGTCTTCCAGCGGCGCTAGTCGCACAAGCTTCACTCGCCGTGGAACGATACGCTCACACCACGTCAGACAATGCGTGACCAGCACCGGCCTACGACAGAATGGCCCCGGTGGGTGACGCACTTCACAGACCGCACCTTGCATCAACAGTGATTGGAAATTCACTCTCCAGCTATCAATCCGGCTTTCGGTCGCACAATCGAGCGCAGCGCCGCGCAGACTGACCCGTCGGGCCCATTGATTCAAGGGTGCAAAAACGGTAGCCAAAAACTTCGCGTTGTCGCGCAGGTCCATAAAGTCGCCCATCCCAGGTTCCACTCCCGCCAGGGGCTGTTTGCAGTACGGACAACACCATGCTTCTCCGGAAAGCTGGTCCGTAATGGCGTAATCTGGAGTCCGGGCCCCACAACTCTGACATCTGTCAATCAAGGGCACGTTGTGAACCGGGCAAGCGCTCAGAAACGGCAACTGGAACCAGAACGAATGATAGTTCCCTTGGGCACAAAGCGGGCAGAGCCAGATACGTTTGCGCAGTACGCACGCCAGACTGCAGCGACGCGCGACCAACCGTGCCTCGTCAGGGAGAGGGAAACTGATGCCCGTGGCGACTGTCAACCGCTGAAACTGGTCAGCGTGCAAACGCAGACCCGCAAAACTGAGTGGCGCAACCGATTGTGATATGTAAGCGAGCCGCCCTATCTCCTTTCCGCTTAGCGCGTTGAACCAGGCAAAACGCCAAAGCGCACCCAGACTGGACTCGTAGGGCAGACTCCCAAATCCGAGACCAGTCCAGCCTGGCGTGCGTGCGGGCAGCTTCCTGCTCACTCCTGTCCCCCTGCACGCAGGGGGACGTCATCGTGCGGGTTAGCGGCCGTCTTTGCCGTCGCCGTCACCATCGTCATCCCCATCCTCCCAGTTTGCTCCCAGATCGTAACTTTGGATCGAATCGCTGACCGCATCGCGCCACGCATCAGGTGAGGCAATGAACCCGGCTGCGTCGTGCTTCGCCTCGTCAAGCATGAACCGTTGGACAACCATCTTCAGCAGTCGCGCCTGACAGTGACCATCCCGACTGAGCAGTTTGGCGCTTTCCAGTGCGCTCGAGCACGCCATCGCCTGAGACTGAAGCCGGAAACCGGCGTCGAACGCTTTCGGAAAGAAGAACTGCGTCCAGGTGATCCCAGATGAAGCAGGCCAGACCGCGGCGTCAATGAGGCCAAAGAGGTGCCGGATTTCATCGAGACCGTAACCGCCCAGAAACATCCTCTTCATCGCGAAGCGGTCTGCTATCGCCGGGCTGGCACTCCATTTGGCCTCTTCAATGCGTCGATGAAGGTAGGGCTGCTCACCTGTCATAAACACAAGCAGGTCGGCGTGAATTTCGCGCAGACCATTCTGGACGTCCCTCAAAAACAGGAAGTCCGTAACGTTCAGTGCTTGTGCCTCATCAACCCACAAAATCACAATCGCGCTTGATGAGTTAACCGCAACTTCCTCAAGCTTCCGTCTTACGCGGTTGCGCAGATCCCAGGTCTCCCCGGTAGTCTTCTCGTGATGCAAGGCCGTCAGAAATTCCTTGAAGAATGCGCGAACCGACGCAGCGTAATTTGTCTGGGCATTGAAGTTCACGCAAGCCAGTCCATTGACAACCTGAGATACCCGGCCGAGGGCGAATTCCATGGCGATTGACTTGCCCTTCCCGGTCGCCTCCTCAATATAGGCACTCTGTCTTAAAATCGTACTTCTTGAGACCTGCTGAAATACTTGCTGGACCGGCGCGGTCCAGAGACAGCCCGAGATGGTCTGACTGAAAAGAGGATGATTCAGAACCTGGGATTTTCTCCATTCCGGTGAGTATTCGTCCGACATGACTACACCTCACTTTTTGGCTGGTTTGAAGACATCAAAAGGATCGCGATGCTTAGGAATACATATTTTGTTTGATTTTGAATGGAAGTTACGATTCCATAATCCGAATGCATCTTCATGCGATACCATGGAGGGTCTGGGGGTGTTTTTTTTCGGATGATGCGCACCAACTCCGGCGTCTTCAAGTTTCCTGATAACTGCCGCGTCGCCCGCTGAACCGCCGCTCCCGTGACGATGATTTTTTGATTTTTTTCTGGCCTTCAGGTCTTTGTAAAGGCCGAGCACCGGATCAGCGTAAGTGCCAGTGTTCGGTTTTCTGTGGATGTACCGCATCAGCGTCACAAAGACCTGCCACGTGATGGCGTATCGGCGGTACCGTTTTTCGATCTTCAGCTGCCCAATATTGCGTTTGTCGCTCAGCAACATGCCATAAGCGATACGGATATCGCGTCGGCATATCCAGATCCGCAGTGTTTCACCCACCAGCCCGAAGTCCGCAGATAGCACCGGATTGGTGTAAGAGCAGTAGTTGACGTTCACGTGGGGCCGCTTGCCGGTCTCCCGGTTACCGGCTATTTTCAGATCCACACAATGCCAGAGGAGCATCAGATTCTGCGGTGACTGCTTTGCGATCGGCAGTCTTTGCTGAAGGTATTCGCTGTTCCCGCTGTCAAGGAGATGATTGAAGACCTCAAGCCTCGTTTTCCCGAAGTTTGTCTCACTACCGCTGCTCGCGTTGTGAGCATAAACACTGGTCACAAAAAGCGCTTTGAGATCTTCAAAACCGATCTCATATTCCTCAGCCTTCTCCTCGGGTCGATTCCGTCTGGGATCCTGAGGAGATGAGCCATACGTGGATCGCAAGCGGTGCATGCCTTTCACGAGCTGGCCGTTCACGCGTTCGATTACGGGATGCTGCCACCACGCCCTGGGAGAGCAGAAAACGACGGTGCAGCCGGTTGCATCGATGACGTTGTTGACGAAATCGTTCGCCGAGTTGCACCAGGCGTTATCAACGTGCAGCAACGCCCACGTCAGCATCCTGAGTACGGGAACGAGGCTCACCATCAGCGACTTGCCGTCAGGCAGAAGTTGCATCACGACACGGTTTGTCGAATGATCCTCGGACTCAAAAGCGCTGCAGACGGTCTCCAGCGCACAGTCAGCGCTTGGATTGACCTCAAGGGATATGTAGAGGCCCAGAACTGCCGATGTGCTGGTCTCGGCGAGAATTCCAACATACCACCGCCGCACCCTGATCCTGTGATCGAGACCATTTGCGTCCTTCAGGTGCATCACTCCCGCAGCGTCCTGCATCAGATAGTCCAGCTGGACTTCCACAAGGGGATCCAGTCCTTCAAGCAAAGACGCAATGCCACGCCCCGTCTTTGCTCTCCATGCAACCTTCCGCCCTTTTCTGACGCGCAACCATCTTTCCGGGTACTCCCTGACCAGAGCATCACAATAGCTGCGAAGGGCCTTGTACCCCTCATTTCCAGTATTGAACGGCCAGTCGGATTTTGAAAATTTCAGCTCCTTCTGGAGCATGTCTAAGAATTGCCTCCACAGATCGGAAAGCGTGATGTATGCCTCCGCATACCCATGATCGTCGTCATCGACCAGGAACCGCCTGTCGACGAACTTTTGTGCCTTCGGATGTTCACGGAAGAGTTTGCCGAGCGCTCCCGCGGCACCGGCGGAGCTGGACAGCTGATCAGGTTCAACGGGCTTCACCCTGACGTACGACTTGATTCGCCTGTGGCGAATCAACGCAAAGAATCCAATGATCTGTCCAGGCGAAGATTCTGTGAGACATCGGCGTATCTGGCGGATCACTTCGGGCTTGACCATGCCGGTTTCGCTGAGGATTGCCTGATATGTCTTACCGCTGAGGCGCATCTGGATTGCGGTTTTCAGGCGATAGAATCGCGCAGTATTGTCCAGGGCACTTTCGACAGGACACGGCCACCTCGAGGTGTCGCGCAGTTCCTCGGGGATAATCAATTTGCCACCGGTCAGGGAACTCATGTCGGCCTCCGGATCACTGTCGTCAGGCGAAGCCGTTGACTTTCCAGATTGCAGATCACACGGCCCAACGCAAGACTGGATGCCACTTCGCAGCACATCAGGCCATAGTCAGCCCCCTCAGCGAACACGAGATCACGCAAGGTCGTGGTGGATCGCCGGTCGAGCTGCTCCTGCATAATCCGTCGCTCCTGCATCGTTGAGAGGCCTCGTGCGGCTGCCATGAATGCGCGGAGGCGGATCCAGTTACCTATCAGGATTTTCTTGTTCTCCAGACCTTCGGCCGACTTCCAGATGAAGCCGTCACGCCAGTGGCTGAACGAAATCGTACGATCTTTGGGCTGCTCCCAGGTGAAGACCCACGTCTCAACATGTCCGCCGCGATAAAAGATATCCGCCACCTGTCGCATTAGGCGAGAGCGATTCTCATACAGGCGGCTCGGCTCGTAGCGGACAATATCCGGATCGCCCTCGCATAAGAGCGTGTGACAATAAGCCGGAATGCCAAGCAGGGTCATTTTCTTCTTGTTTTTTGGTGAGTAGAACGCAAAGGCTATTGCGAGCCCCTTTTCTTTCTTTCTGACTGCTTCAGAAGCATTGATCCGATCATCCCGATCGACAAAATCAGGGGAGTTAGACATGACGACTCCTTTTCGCCCTGCCGTGTTCTCGAATCAGGGCGCAAAAAAGCCCTTGACTTTGGCCACATGCTGCACCAAAATCAAATTGAGCAAATTAATGGAAACCGCGCTGCCGGCGCGGTTGGCAAAGCTCGAGTTTTGGTGTTGTCGCTAGCTGTCCTCCTTCATAGAAGCCGCCTTCGCGTGTCAGCACGAAGGCGGCTTTGTTGTTTCCAGGGTTTTCCTCTTCAGTTGTAGAAAGCAATTGGCCTTTCGTAAAGGTGTTTTGAGATTCTCGAAACATCGGAATTATTATTTGTAATACGAAAGGCGAAAAAAAATATTATTTCTTAAATCAAAAATGATCACCGAATCACAATTTGATGGATAAAGTTCAGTTTTTTGTGTAATTTGATCGCAGAGCTTCTATATATTCATTCGATTTTCTGGCAGGTCAGGCAAATTAGGTAAGCGAATGCAATTTATAGACAAGTAAGGACAATTCGGTCCTTGAAAGGTTGGAGTCGGCTCAACGACAAGCAACGTCGACGAACACTGTCCTACCTTTCCGCGGACCTGGCGATGTGAGCTGCCGCGAGGTAACAGACCTTTGCGGGTTGACCGACGCCACTTTGACGATCGTCTACAACCGATCGATGACACTCAAGCGCTTCCGCTCAGTTCGGGGTAGTGGTAGGAACTTTAGGTTCACGCAGTTTCACTCCCTGAGCCTCGCGCTGCGCGCATGCTGCGCCATGGTGGTTGCCCCGGGAGCCGGACATGAACGCACGTGGATTCATCACGATCAGCATGCACGAGCTTGAGCGGGTCAAGATCATTGAGGCGGTTGTCGAACACCGGCTGAAGGTTTTTCAGGCAGCCGAGCGTCTGCAGCTGTGCGAGCGTCAGGTCAACCGGCTGGTGCATCGCTATCAGGCCAGTGGTCCGGCCGGGCTCGTCTCGGCGCGTCGTGGCCAGCCGGGCAACCGCGAACTGCCGGTTGATCTGCGTGCACGGGCCATGGCGCTGGTGCGTGAGCGCTATGCCGACTTGGCTATTTTTGCCCATCCCCCGAAAACTGAAGATTTTCACCAAACCCTTTCCAGGCGTGGTTTTCAGAGGCGTATTAGCGCGGGAAACGCGCTGGACTCAGGGAGTGCATTCACAGAAACTGTTATAAAAATTCGACAGAAATCGTTCAGAAATGCCGTCGCCGTCTTTTGTAAACGGTTTACGTCGAAAACAGAACGCGTAGATGGCCTCGTGGCATTTCTGAAGGAATCACGTTAAGTCTCTATTGTGGCGACTTCTGGCCGCCCCAGCGGGTGGTATGCGAGTTACCCCCGGGCAGCATTTTGAGGCAATACTTGAAATGTGAGATTTGTGATATACACTTAAACTATCACATCTCTCAATATCGAGTGCGCAATGGCTAAAGGACGTCCAAGTGCCGAAACGATGGCCCCCGCAAACATGGCCGCGTTGGCGCTCGGATCCAAGACCGCGGGAGGCGTCGGTGACATCGGCCGGATCGTGATGGCGCTGGACGCGACACGTGCTGCTGCGACTGCAATTCTCGACGGGTTGGAAGACTTGGGCGGTGGCATGTCGGAGCACACCAAGGTAGAGCTGACTCGCAAGGTACGCCGGCGAATTAACGAGCAGGAAGATAGTGTCCTGCAAGGTCTCGTCGATGCGTCACCGGTCAGGCTGATGACGCCGTCGCGTGCCGAGATGGAAGCTAAGGCGGTCGCAGCTGTGCTGGACGGAACCACGTGGTTGACGGCTCAGATGGTCGGCAAGCAGCAGAATCCGGATGCCACGAATCTGCATGCTGTGACGAGTCGGTGGAAGAAGGAAGGCAGGGTTTTTGCCATCGAGCGGGCGGGCCAGACCTTGTACCCGAGGTACATTTTTGATGATCTCGGCAACCCGATTCCTGCAGTGGCCGAGATCCTGAAGGTCTTCGAAGGCTACACACCGTTCCGGATTGCCTGGTGGTTCGAGTCGACGAACAGCATGCTTCATGGGAAGCGTCCTCGTGAGGTCCTGGCAACAGGCCCCTTGGCCGTGATCGAGGCCGCGCGGGATCACGTAGTAGGAGCGGTGCATGGGTAGTACGCAGCATCCCGGACGCCTACAACACGTCCGGCCGGGGGAATGCGCGGTTTAGCCCGTTGCACCGACTTGATAACGGGAAAATCATTCCGACGATCTATGCAGCTGACTCGCCGAGAGGGGCGATCATGGAGGTGGTGTTGCACGACGTTCCGATCCCATCAACGGGCTACCAGCACGACCTGGAACGAGATCGTGCATCCCGCCTACACCTGAGCGAGGTCAGGCTGCCGTCGCTAAAGCTGGCAAATCTGACGGCGACTGGCCTGCGCGCTCCAGGCTTGGCACCATCAGACCTGTTCGACGGCGACAAGGCCGACTGTCCGCGCACGCGCGACTGGGCCTTGTGGATCTGGGCCAATGTTCCGGGCGCTCAGGGGTTGATGTGGATGAGCCACTATCTCCACCGCGCGTTGAAACGGCCCTGCGACTTCATGCTATGACTATGTTTCATTGACAACTTTGCTTACGTAAAATTTAGGAGAGTGAATTATATTTATTCTCCTGCCAAACAGAACCAGCTCACTCTTCAAAGGAAAACCCTCTATTTCTGCTCGTCCGAATGACAGGGTACCCACTTCTCGCAAGTCCCGTACATCTCGGCGCCGCGCTTGATCTAATCCAAGATGATCAGTCGCATCGGCGATGCACGCTGACCGTTAAACCGTTAATGGGTTTCGGTGTTCATCAGCGACGTAAGATTTCGAAGCTCATGGGCTTCGCGCCGGGCTCGAGAGAGATCATCGAGGTGAGATTGCATCGCGTGTTCATCAAATGCGCCGGGACCACTGCAGGCAAGAAAAATCGCACGACTCGACTTCACAAGGACGAACGCCGCATCTACTGCCAAATCAAGCAGATTCTCCGATACATGTGCATCTTGCGACGGACAGTGATGGCTGTTGTTAGGCCCGTCTCGGATCAGAGGCGCATTGATGGGGCAGTTCGCGCCCGGCTCGAAGGTACCCTTATCGGACTTCGCACCGGCGATTGCGTGCAGCAGCAGTTCGCGAAGCGCCTTTCACAATGGCCGAGACTTGCTGGCATTCGCAAGCGAGAAGCGGGAAGCACAATGACTGACGTACATTTCCCCTGTCCGTCCGAATGGCTTCGATCGTCGAAGGGACTGCTCATTGAGGCGGGCCGCGACGCTACCGCAGCGACGACTCAATCGCTTACGTCAGCAATCTTTGGCACGAAAACGTGGCATCACTTTGTAGTCATCTTCCGAAAGCGGAAAAGTCTGATTGGTGGGCGCTCTATTCTCCCTATCTCGTGCGCAGCGACGGCCCAGGACTGCGCACGGAGATCAAGCTTTTCGCGCATCCGGTTGCAGCCTTTCTTGAATTTTACGCGCAGGCGGTCGCTGCAATGAGCGCCGGCCAACTATTCGAGTCGGATATTTCCTGTGACGCCGCTGGTTTTCCCGTTCTGCGGTTGATATCCACACGCGAAAAGGAATGGTCTGACCCCTCGTCGGGATCAAGGATCACATTTCAGGCCGTCATGCAACCGCACATAGATCCCGTAACTCCACAAGCCTGAAAAGACGGTCCACTTCCGATTATCCGCATAGGCGTTGCCGCACCGGGATGGCTCTATATATTCAGGTCACCCGCAGTACTGGACAGGCACGTCTTCGCGCCGGTTTCCTCGACTAGAACATTGAGGCGGAATCCCCTGACGCGACTCCGACGGTCAGGGGCAGGTTCCCGGGTCTTTGGGGGTGTTTTCATAGGTGTCGTCCCCGTCTCCCGGCATTTCCGAACGATTGTTGTTAGCACCCGACGCCCAGAGAAGGCGCGCCGCATTTCAAAACGATTTACGTCAAAAACGAGTGCAACGAGCACTTTTGAGGCACTCCGCACTCAAATGGATCACAAAAATCGAACGGCGAAACACAGGAGGTGAGCGAGGGGAGCCTTGCTGGACAAGCCTCAGAGGGGCGCGAATTTATTAACAGTTTCTGTGAATGCACTCAGGGATTTTCGCCGCAGTAATTCAGCGCTCGTCGGGTTCAGACGCGGCTTCCAGTACCTTGGCCCAATACGCCGGATCGTCGTAATACGCGGCGATCACGTCGATGTCGATGGGGGCACCCGCTGGGCCAAATTCGAACGAGCCGAACAGGTTGACATGCTGCCAGGCGACGGGCGACATGCTGGCGATCAGTTCCATCGCGGCGTGGTCGCCTGCGGCACGCTTCTGCTCGTGCACACGTGAAAGGAGCGCTGTGTTGTAGTGGATGATCGCGTTGGCGATCAGGCGTGAACACTCGTTCCAGAGTTGCTGTTCGGCCTCGGTATGGACGCGCAGCTTGCCGCCGTTGACATACGCGATCGCACGACGCAAGCGGTGGTACGCTTCGCCGCGGTTCAGCGCCTTCTGCACGGCCTGACGCAGGTTGACGTCATTGATGAACCGGAGGATATAGCGCGTACGGCACAGGTTGTCGAGTTCCCAGAGCGCCTTTTTTGTCTGGTTCTGACGCACGTAGCTGCTGAGCTTCCTCACGATCGTGGCTTGCGTGACATCCTTTTGCGCGAGCGAGACCATGATGCGCTGGACGTTGGGCCATTCCCGGACGATCAGCTCGTCGTAGGCCTTGCGCGAGGGTTTGATCACCCAGTTTCCATAGTGGCCCGGTGGATGCCGACCGACGAGGCTACCGATTTTCTTGTGCAGATCGCGATAACGCGGCGCAAACTGATAGTCGAACGTATACAGGGTCCAGAAGTTCACCTGGTTGGTGCCGTTATGCGCAAGCCGTTATGCGCAAGAGAAAGACAATGGACATCAGTCGGAGCCTTGAAAATACAGGGATCAGCAGTCAGCAGAATGTCCATTTTGTTAGCCGATAAAATGGACAAAATGACCGTCCGAGTGTCCATCTTCCGCCGCAAGTTTCGCATGGTCGGAAGCCCGATAAAGCCGTGGCTTCCGACCATGCTGGAGCGTGTCAAACCATCGTGCGTCAAGGGTTCACTTGGCCGGGCTTCGCCCGCCCTTGACCCGTTCAGCGGTGTCACAGAACCACGATCGAATCTGATGCGTCACTTCGCGGGGTGAGCCGTACCGGGAACCTCCCCAACATCAAGTCGACGCACTCAAGGCGCCCGACGCAGGCGAAGCAGCCCCGCCGCCCGCCTGGAGCGAAGACGCCCGCCCCGATCTAGCCCGACTTTCGCAAAACAAGGTGTCAAATCGACGGATTATGTTCTTCACTGATGGCCAAATTTGGCTCTGAACTCATACATGAAATAATGTCGGTGCCCAGCGCTGCAGCTCGAAGACCTTCACGGCACGCCGCTGCTCGGCCGTGAGCTCCGGCGCCAGCATCGCGGTGGGCCGTCGTCCGGTTGCTCCGGTCTTCGTCCTCACCAGGGTCACCCTGATTTCGGCCAAGGCCTCCATCATCCGACGGGCCGAAGCCTCGGTGTGCAGTGCGATCTTGGCCAGGCTCACGAGCATCAGGCCGAGCACGGTCGCGAAGGTGTGCAGCCGCAGCGATCCGTCGGCCCACTGGTGCGACGGGCCCCAGGGAACCACGCCCCCTTTCTTCGCCCGGCGGAACAACTCCTCGACATTCCACTGCCCCCGGAAGGCGTGGACGATACGCCCTGTACTCCAGTTGTGCCGATCCGTACACAGCACCCGTCTGCCCAGCCGTGTCCTTTCCAGCGTGCGACGCAATGCGTCATCGACGTGCCAGTGCAAGGTCGGTGCCGACTCGCTCCCGGCGATGGTGGTCACCACGAAGCTCGCCAGATGTTCCCGAGCGAGCGCCTTCTTGACCCGCAGCTCCAGCCGACTGCGCGTGATGCGGCCTTTTTCGACCAACCCCTGCAGCGTGCTCAATTCCGCCTTCGCCTTGCGCAGCGCCACCGCGATCCCGCGCTTCTGGCCCGCCAGCAGCTCCTGGCTCTCAACCACCACGAGCGTGCGGTCCAACTCGCCAACGGTCGTTCGCATCCGCGCCGCCCGCACGTCACCGAGCTTCCCCGACAGCGGCTTCATCGCACCGCGTTGTGCCGCCATCTGCAGCGCCTCTTCCGCGGCCTTGTGCCCCAGCGGCAACGAGATGAGGCTGTAGTAGCCGGCTGCATCCAGATCGAGTTCGAGCTGCGGGCTCCAGAACCCGCCGTCTCGTACCACCGTGCGCTGCGCTCGCCGCTCGCGACCCTCGGCACTGTCCAGCGCCTCGTGCAACTGCGCCAACCCTGTCAGGCACGCCGCGAGCACCGCTTGGTCCGAGCCGTTGCCGGGATACGTCCGGTACAACAGCGGCACATGGCCCGTCTCGCTGACCAGCAGGCCCAGCCCGACCACGCGCAGGTCCCTTCTCTTGCTCTTGGCGTGTCCCCGTCGGGCCAGCTCGCCGGGCGTCTGCGTATCGATGTGGGTGTCGAAGTTCGTCGTATCGAACGCGAGCACGTCGGCGGAGAGCCCAAAGCGCGCGACGGCAGCCTTCGCGATGGCCACCTGCGCCTGCTCCAACTGCTCATCGGTCACTTGCTGCGCGACGCGATGATAGGCCTGGCCCGTGAACGCGGAGCCGGGCAAGCACGACAGGCGCGGCAGACTCGCATCGAGAAACTCACCGAGCTCCCGCTTGGGTCCCGGTGCACAGGCGCGCTGGATCGCCACCGCCACCACCAACTCGCCCACCGACGGGCCGCCTTTGGCGCCAACCCCGCCGCAGGCCCGATCGATCTGCCCGACCAGGTCCAGTTGTTCGGCGACCCAGATCAACGCCCCGACGTCGCCGACGCTGCGCGTGCCTACCGTCTGGGTCGCACTCAGATCCGCGACTCGCGGCGGATCGACCGGTCCCAGCACGATCTGGCGTGCAACGGAGCGGCCGCGCTGGGCATCCCACACGGACTGCGCCGCGATACGGTAGCGATGACCGTTGACTTCCCGTTCGAAGATGTGCATGTTCTTTCATGTAGCATATCCGAGTCAAAGAATCAAGCGAAATTCAATATCTACGCCATATTCCGCCTCGGCCTCACCAGCGAACAATGCCGAGCTTGCGAAGGTAGGGCTAGCGCGGCTGCAAGGGCAGGACGCTACCGCCACGCAGCGCGGCCAGTTCCTTGCGCAGGCTGAACACCTGCCGCAGCAGTGCAAGTTCACGAGCCAGCGACTCGTCAAGCTGTGCCTGCAGATCCTTCGCGTCGCCCTTCGCGCGGTTCAGACGGTCGGCCAGTTCGAGCTTCGGGCGCTCGGCTACGGCGTTGGCCGCGTCGATCGCTTCGATCAGTTCGGTGAACTGCGGGCGCGACTTCTTGATGCTGCCCTTCTTGCGGCCCGCCTCGATCGCCACGGTGTCGTTGTTGATCCGCGCACCTTTGCGCTTCTTCAGCCGCTCAAGGGCGACGTAGTAGTCGGTCATGGCGTCGCTCATGCTGCCTCTGGACTGATCGGTTTCTTCTGTGCGTTGAGCAGTCGTTGCAGCGTTTGGGTCTCGATACGGTATTCGACGCTCGCCTCATCGACCGCGCGCAGCTTCGCGACCGTAACCTGCTGCGCCTTGATCACGCGCTGAAGCTTCGACGGCACGACCACGAGGTTACGGCAGTTCGATTCAAGGCAATCCAGACGCATCCAGTCGAGTGGCGTCGACTTGCACGGCTCGACGCTGACGCAGCCGCCCAGCACCGTCTCGCGGTACGCCAGTTCGCCCTTCCCGAACATTCTCACCGTATGCTCGCGCGAATAAACCGACACGGGCGAAGCCCGCACGGCACGGCTCTGCGTCCACGCTGCATGCCCACCGAACAGCCGCTCGTCAGAGAACAGCACCTGCTCGGCGTACGCAAGGTACCCGGACAGGCCCTGCGTTTCGGCCCATTCCTTCGCGAAGTGGGTCTTGTCGGCGTCGATGAGGCCCTTCGCGAACGCCGAGCCACGCGCATAGTACGTGCTCATCTCCTGCGTGAGGTGCTGCAGTTGACGCTTGAGCGTCGGCAGCGCCACGAGGCCGCTGCGGTGCGCGTATAACGCGAGCGTCCTCCGAAGCTGGTGACGCGTGAACGGCCACTGTTGCCCGACCGCGTACTTCGGCTCGTCTTCCCACGCGCGGTGCATGTCGACACGCTTCAACTCAGCAATGTCCTCGACCGTGATCGTCGGGAAGACGCGCTCTCGAAAGGCTTCGATATCGTCATGTACGTTACTCGCCGCCCGGTTTGCCACGTACCAGTAACTAAGATGCAGACCCATCCGGCAGAACAGCAGGTGTGAACCGTCCGTCGATTCGGCGTAGCCTTGCGCGCCGTGCGCGCGGTGGGCCTCGCCCGACACGCGTTGCGCGAGCCTGATCGCGCGGGCCGCGAGCGGGCTGGTGACCCAGCATGCGCGCCTGGCTCGGCCACCTGACAGCTTGGTCGTGACGCCCTCGATGGAGTAGTGCGTCACACCATCCAGGCGGGTCTCACTCAGGCAGTCGTACGGCAGGTTCTCGGCTTCCGCCGCGCGCATGCCGGTAAACGACAGGATGACAAGCTGGCATAGAGCGCTAATCGATGCGACAAGCGACGAAACGACGTAACGCGAATCTTCGCACCGGAAGTGCGCAGCAGCCATGTCCAGTGCTGCAGAAATGCCCGGACTCTCGCCAGCATACCAACGTGCGAGGTAGTCCGACAGGACGTCAGCGAGGCCCTCAGCGATCCCGAGGTCATGCTCGCAGGTCGACAGGAAGTGCTGATAGATTCGCGTCGGGATCACAGGGTATTGCGAGCTTCCAGCACGTTGCGCGAAGCGTTCGAGCAGAGGCTTGTGCAGTTGGGCCAGCGGTACGCGCAGTCCTGTGGTCCCGACGCCCATACGGTGAAGCTTCACCAGAATCGAATGAAGGCGCTGGGCCTTCCTCTCCATCCCGGGTTGCGCCACATAGTCCAGAACAACGGCGACGTTGGATATCCCCTCGTAGAGAGTAAGCTGGCGTGCGGCAGCAAAGAACGTAAACTCCCTCAGGTACATTGCACAAGCTTGAAGCGTACTGAACGCCGGTACCATATCGGTCGCTTCGTGCATCAGAAAGTACATGACCTGCTTCCACTGACGCGTAGTCGCTTCTGAAAGGGTGCGGTTTGTGCCGTCAGGCAGGTGGCCCCGGAAATAGATATGGGTCCGGCGCGGCCCAACCGCGTATGCACAGATGTCCCAGGCGTCGTCACCAAACAGCGAAACAGCGTTCCCGAGCTTGTCGTGCGTGACGACCGTATCGTCCTTGACCCGGTACCAGTCGGGGCGCTCAGCGATCAGCGCGATCATCGTGTTGTTCATGCTACTCCCAGTTCGTAGAGCTGGTCGAGCCTGGCCGACCAGAAAGCGTCCAGATTCCCTTCGATATCGACGTCCTGCTCGATGCGATCGACCAGCGCGGCGTCGCGCTTGCGCAGTTCACCCAGGAGGAAGTCAACGCGCCGCAGCACGGCGCCGAACGAACTCTCGTACTGCTCGATCGAGTCAGCACGCCTGCTCACGAGCCTGACGCAGTGACGGCAGCTCAGCAGCTTGCGGATGTCGGTGGCGTCGGCGTGCACGCGGTACTGGTCGCAGAAGAGACATCCTTCGGTGGAACGGCAGTCGGGCTGTACGCTGATCAGGTCCGCGATCGGTGCAGGCTTGTGGAACGCGATGCAGACGCCCACCGCGCTCCTGATGCCGCCCGCCGGGTCGTCACCGGGCTTCAGCACGGTCTTCTCCACCAAAGCGAGGAACGCGCCCATCTCTGCCTTGTGCGCGGCATCCGTGCCGTTCGAGTACGAACGCAGTGCCGTGGCCAGCGAGTGCCCCATCAGCCTCGCTGCGACGACGGGGCCGTGGTTGCTCACCGCCCAATCCTGCTTCGCCGCGCGCCACTGACGTGCGTTAATTCGCGGCAGCACGATCCCGAGCTTCTTGAGTCGACTGTAGAGCAGAACCAGAAATTCGGTTGCAAGACCGATTGGCCGTCGTTGCTGTGCATGATTCCCGACTACGATGAATAGCGCGTCGCAGTCAGCGTCCTGCACCAGATACTCGCGCAACGCCAGATACGCCTTGAGCTTCGGCATGAAGCCCAGCGAGACAGTGAATGTAACGTCCTTCCCGCCTGCCCGGTACTTGACCTCACGAAACTTCTGACGTGCAATTGACGCATCCTGCAGGCTCGCGGCAAGCCCCGGGCTCCACTTCATGGCCAGCAGTTGCGCGAGGTTGATGCCTGTTTCGGCGAGAAACAGCGCAGCGAAACAAGAGACCGCTATCGAAGCGTGCGAGCGTCGGATCGGAGACTGCGCGTCCGCGTTCGCTGCCGCAAGATTTTTAGCCGTCATCCTGGCGATGCTCCACGAACTCTGACGAGGATGTTTAGCTCCTGCCTCAGTCATGCGCTTCGTGAGCTCCTCCTGGGTATGTAGCTCGCCTGTCTCCAGATCCCAGCCAAGCAGGCCGCGCGAGTCGTCGCCGTTCTTACGGCCATATGGGTGCGGAACCAGGCAAAGATGCTCGCCTCGTGCCGTGGTCACGTGCATCGGGTACGGCCTGAAGTCGAGTACGAGCGTGCTGATGCTGCTGAAGAGTGCGTCAGCCCATGCGAGCAGGGAGGATTGTGCTTCGGCATCTGGTACAGCCGTTGGCACAGAAGCAGCCTGTTGGCGGCGCAGCACCCTCGCATCGGTGCAGAAGTCGTCGTTTCTGAAGAACTCACGTAGCATCGACAACAGACTGCGCTGATACTCAGCGGCGGAACGGCGCTGCAGGTTGCCCAGCGAGACCTGTTCGCGCTTGTCACGGAAGTAGCGATGAACCGCTTCCGCGGTCGCCTTCTCGTCACAGAGCACCTGATGCAGGCCCTGCATGTCGGCCCAGTTGACGAAGTCAAGCACGACACGCAGAGCAGCGTAGACCGTCTTTGGACGCATCGCGCCAAGGGTCATACGCCCGGAAAGCTGGGTTACCAGCAGACGCACGACCTTGGCGCGATCGCTACTGAAGCTCGTATGGTCGAAAGTGTGGCGCGTGCGCTGCCGGCTCGATGTGTCGCGCGTCAGGTAGCAGATCCGCCCGATATCGGAACTGCCGTAAAGGCCTTCCCACTTGAGCAGCGCTCGCTCGGGGTGCAGCAGCGTCGTGCCTTCCGCGAGCGGCATGCGCACTTCCTCGTACTGGCGACTCATGCTGCCGCCGCAGTGTCGAGGGTGCGCGTGACCAGCGTCGACAGGTGCGCACTCCAGCCGTCCTGCACCGCGTCGAACAGCTTGCGATTCTCGTGGTAAGCGAGGTAGCGCTCGGTCATAGCCGGTTGTACGTGCCACATCAACTGCCGCAACTGATCGAGTGCCCGCGTGTACTTCGTCTCGTTCGCTGTCATCGCGTCGACCATGTTCAGCCCGTAGGTCGCACGCAGGTCGTGGAAGCTGAACTCATACCTGGGGTTGCCGAGCTGCCCGCGCATCATGGGCAACAGTTCGTCCCTGATGAACTGGCGCACGGCCTGCCCGGTCTTGACGTGGCGGCGCACGTGCGGGCCAGTGCTGAGCGGGCCGCGCGACGCGCGATCCTCGTAGAGTGGCGCACCGCGATGGCTCAGAAAGAGCGGTTGGTCGGGGTGATCGCCGCCGTCTGCCAGCTGGCGGCGCTTGCGAGCACGATCGCTGTGCACGTAGACGTACAACCGCTCATAAAAACCGCGCGGCAGGTGCAACACGCCCTTGACACCGCCCTTTGTATCGATGCCAGTGCCCGGCCCGCAGGCGAGACGGATATCGTCGCCGTGAAACTCGTCAGGCTTGCGCATCACGTGTTTCGCGCGCACGGTCAGTACTGTCTGGATACGAGCGCCAGTCAACAGCGCGAACAGATGAATGAGCGTCATCTCGGTGTTGCCGAGTGCGGCTAACGATTCAAGCAGCGCCGACTGCTCGGCAGAGGGGAGCGGGCGCAGGCGGCCACCGTCCTGGATGTGATCGTCCCATGGGTCTTCTACGCGCCGGCCACTGATCGACAGGTCCGTGGTCTTGACTTCGATTACGCTGCTGAAGCCCTTCTGGTCCTTGAACTCAATGAAACGATCAGATTCGACCCACGGCGCGTTCGTGGGTCGAAAGCCTGCTTCGCTCATGAGCCAGCGATAGAAGCGCACCACGGCGCCCATACGACGCCTGGCAACGCCAGGAGACAGTTCGCCCGCCTGCACGGCCAGCTTGATCGAGCCGCCATATCGGTAGGTCGGACGTTGCCGCTTGTTCACAGGGAAGACGAGCCAGTCGATACCCTCGTCATCCAGATAACGACGGAACGCTACCAGGTCGTCAGCGATGCTGGCGAACGTCAGCATGTTCGGCGACGACTTCGACTCCATCATGTCGATGAGCCAGAGGTTCGCCTCAGCCCACGGCGCGCCTTCAGCGAGCCGGACAACAGGAAACAGAGGGAAGGTGCTTGCGATCCACTGCGGGCGGGCGTCGCGCCGCCTGCCGGTGTCGGGGTCTGCGAGCGGGACCGTGTGATAGATGGTGCCGCCCTCGGGCGTGGTGATGCTGACCGGCGTCGCGCCGGGTGTGTCGCGGTCAACGACCTCGGTCAGCGGCAGTTGCCGGATGGTCGTTCGTCTTGCTGTCATCGTGCAGATCCTCTGCTGTGTTTGTGCGGATGTCCGCTTTAACACAGCCTGCGAGTATCTGGAAATCGCTCTTCACTTGCGCATATGCCGTGCGTGTCGGTGGAATGGACCTGCGGACGGATGTCGGACGTATTGTTGTAGAGCAGGTCGAACACGTAATGGCTCTCGTGCTCGTGCGCGCCGATGACTTTCATGTTGATCGGCACATGGTTGGCGATGACGGTGCAGGCGCTGATGCCCTTGTCGAGGCCGAAATACTTGGGCGAGTGCCGTGCGTTGAAGGTGTCGATCTGGGTTTCGAAGCGTTGACCGTCGCTGCTCGAATGGATCTGGTCGCCGATGTCGAACAGATGGAACGCCGGCAAGCCTGAGGTCGCGTTGCTGATCGCGTCATTGGCGGCATGCAGGGTTTCGGGGCGCAGATAGTTGCGCGCGGTGCTCGCGAGCGAAGGGTAGCTGATGCCCGACACCTCGGCCATTTTCCGCAACCCCATGTTGGTGCCCATGGCGACTACGCAGGCGAGGATTTCGCGTGGGTCGGCGTCGTGCTTAACATAGCGGTCGAGCACGTGGGTAAACGTCTTCAGGAAACCGGTGCGTTCAGCGACGAACCATAACAGCCTCGCGACGTCGATCCCGGGCAACTGGCCGTAGAACGAATGGTTGACCGACTCGTCGGGGTCCGGATACACCAGGCCCCAGCGACGCTTGCTGCCCTGCTGGCGCACCTTGATATGCGGGTTGTCGCGGTGCTCGATGTGGTGGTTGACGAGCTTGAGTTGAGCCTCGATGTCGTCGTGCAAGGTGGCGAGCGTTTCTTCGATTGGCGCAAGCAGGACCGGCAAACCGACCTCGCACAGGATATCGTCCTTGTGCTGCCAGCGCGCGTCGCTGATCAGATCGTCCTCGAAGCGGCGAAACTCGGTGCTGTCATTACTGAACACATCGCCCGCCTCGAGCGCGTTACGAAGGAGACGATAGATGAGAAATTCGTAGCGATCGACGTCGAGCTGTTTCTTTTTTCCGACCTCAGTGCGATACAGGTGGGGCTGCAGGTTTTTCGGAATGAACGCGGTGGGAAACGCGGACGGCTTGCTCTGCCGGGGCGATTTGCCATTGCCGAACAGCTCCTGCAGGAAAGCGACAGCCTCCAGCAACGGCGCGTCCTCGACGCGGCCGGCGAACTCGAGACCGGCAAACAGATGGCGGACATTGCGTTTGATGACCGGCGACAACGCAGTGTAGTGCGACCATTCGAAGCTGACCTTGTCGAACGTGACGTTGCGCATGTAGTTGGAGACCGGCTCGAAACGTTCGGGCGGGAGCAGTGCGAAGGCTTTTTTCCTGACGCTGGCGAACGACGCGTTGCGCGGGATCGAGTCGTCGACAAAGAGGTGGAGAACCTGACCGGCGGCCTTCAGATGGGTGCTGGCGTCGGTGAGCGCGCTTTGCGCGGCCTCCTCAGCGGCCTGGCGGGCCGACTGCTCATACTGGTCGACCAGATAAATGAAGGCCTCGATCAGATTGTCGTTGATCTGGCGAAACCGGTAGTAGGCAAAGCACAGCAGGTACAGGCGCGTGATGGCGACCGGCATGCGTTGCAGCTTGTAGACGGTGTAGAACTTCACGAGCGACGCGTAATACCGGCCGCTTTCCGTGGAAATGCCGGTGGTCTCGAGAAAGTGCCTGGCAAACTCATGCACCGGCGCGAAAAATTCCCTACGCCCGGATTCCTGACGAAGTTCCTTGTAGCTGAAGTCTTTTGACTCGTGCTTGAGGATGCTGATCCGGTACATCGATTCATCGGCGCACAGCATTGCATCGAGCTGCTGTGAGATCTCCGTGGTGAGTGCATCGCTGAGCAGGTTCGAGACGCGCCGGCGCTCCGCACTCACGACACGTCCGATCATGTCCTGCAGAAACGTGTAAATGGGCACGACGATGCGCTGCTGCTTCAGGTACTGGAGGGTCTCTCGTAGAATGAAGATCGGCTGCGTGGAGAGCATGGCGAGGCGTTGCGCACGACGCTCAAGCTCGGCTTTTGCGGCGCTGTCGCAGAGCTGGAAGCCAAACAGATCGAGGATGCTGTGCTGCAGTAGGCGCCGGGTTGGCGTCGAAGGCGGGCTGATGGAGGCCGCCCCCTTATCCGGGAAGTGTCGGCACAGGATGTACCGCAAATCGTCCTGGATGGCATCCCGGTCGTATTCGAAGAACTGCTGCTTTGCCTTGAAATAGCCGAGCTGCAATGTCAGGTACGCGGCGACCGAAGTCGTGCGTGATTGAACGAGCTGTTGCTCGGCCTCGCCCAGTTCAAAGTAGGCGCGCCTCTCCTCGTCGGTAAAGTGTGGAAGTGCGTACAGTTCGTCGATTTCGTGGCGTGTCAGGATCGACAGGCGATGCGAATTGGCTGCCATGGGAAGCGTGTATTTGTTCTTTGATGTTTGGGCATTCCGCGGCGCACAGCTACGCTGAAGTGATCCTTGGAGTCTAGCGCGGCCGTTTCGTCGGGCGCGTTGACGAAGGATTGGTGTGCGTCTTGATCTGACCTTGTAGCGACGCGACCTGCTGGGCGAGCGCATCACGCTCCCGCCGCAGTTCGCGTGCTTCATCCATGACGCTGGCGAGCTGCTTTTCGTGCCGCTCGGCGAGCCGCCGCTGCTCGGCGGCCTCGGCTGACAGGTGCTGGACGTCACCGACGAGCTGTTCGTTGCGCTGCTGGGTCTTTGAAAGCGCAGCTTCGGCGCGACGCTGCGCTTCGCGTGCTTCATCGGCCTGCATCATCACGCGCTTTTGGACGCTTTCGAGCCGGGTGGTTGCCTGGACGACTTCCGCCCGCAAGGTGGATTCGTGTTCGGCGCGGGCCGCCAGCAGTCCTTCGAGTTCGCGCGCATGCGCGGACCGCGCATCGCGCAGTGCCTGCTCCGATTGCGCACGCAGGGTATCGCGCTCGATCGTGGCGGCTTCGCTCTGCCGGGTGGCGGCATCGCGCTCGGCCTGGGCACGGGCAAGATCGGCCAGGGCCGAGGCAAGACGTGTCTGGTGATCCTCGAGCTGGACGCGCAGGGTATGAGCTTCGGCCTGAAGACCTGCGTTGGCCGTCACCAGGGACTCGGCGCGTATCGCCGCGCTCGATGCTTCGGTCTCGAGCTCTTCACCGCGCTGGGCGAAGACCTGTTCACCATGTTCGACCGCGAGCGCCCAGACCGACAGCATCGCGTTTGCAACCGCCGGCGGCAGCGCAGCGCTCAGTGCATCGATGCGCGCCTGCTCGTCCTTCCACAACTTGAGCTCGTCATTGATCGTGGTGCGGCTGCCTTGCCGGATCTCGGCGTAGATCAGGTCGACGGTGAGCTCATGCGGGAGCCGACCGGCGGCCACGAGGCGGGCGGCGGCTTGGCGGGTAAGCAGGCGGGTATCGCTGATGCGGCTCATGGGGCGTTTTGACCGGTGAAATCGGTCGAGGTGGATGGGTTTGGAGAGAAAATCGAACCGTATATTACTGTATAACGGTATAGGTATAACGATATCGGTTTGAAATTTACGATAATTCGTATAATCGCAAGTTATTTCGCTGTACGCTGCGAAAACCTGATTCCCGAACGCGTCACACCATGAACCTTGCCGTCGCGCCCATCGAACCTGTTCTCGCTATCGTGCTGCCGGCCGCGCTCGACGGTAGCCTCGGCACCAACCGCGCGAGCGGTGGACACAGGCAGATCGCCGCCGACACCGATGTCGAAGCGGTGCGCCTGTGGCTTGCCGAATACAGCGCGTCGCCGCATACGCTGCGCAGCTACCGCAAGGAGGCGATACGCCTGCTGCTGTGGGCCACCCAGACGCTGGACAAGCCGCTGTCGAGTCTCACGCGCGAGGACTTCCTGCTCTACGAGCGCTTCCTGGCTGCACCGACCGGCGACTGGGCCGATCCGGATCGGCCGCGCCGCGGACGCACGAGGCGGCTGTTCGAGGGGCCGCTGTCGGAGCGCAGCCAGCATCAGGCATTGGGCATCCTGTCGGGCCTGATGACGTACCTCGTGAGCGCCGGCTATCTGGCCGGCAATCCGCTCGCGCTGCGCCGTGGGCGTACGACTTCAGCCAGGCGGTCCCGCCGCGTCGAGCGCTATCTCGAGCACGCGCTGTGGGACCACGTGCTCGCGAGCGTCGAGCAGTGGCCGCGTCTGACCGAACGCGACGAGCAGCACTACGAGCGCAGCCGCTGGCTGATCCGCCTGCTGTATCACACCGCGCTGCGTGTCTCGGAAGCCGCTCACGCGAAGGCGGTGGACTTTTATCAGCGCCGTGGAAAATGGTGGCTGCACGTCGTCGGCAAAGGCGGCGCCGAGGGCGAGGTGCCGGTTGGCGATGCGTTGATGGCCGACTTTGCGCGCTATCGTGCCTTTCACGGCCTGTCGCCGGTACCGGCCGCGAGCGAGACCGGTCCTGCCGTGATGAGCATCGCCGGCGACGATGCGCGGCATCTGACACCCGCGGCGATCTACCTGATCGTCAGGGACGTCTTTCGTCGTGCCGCTGACGCGCTCGATGCAATCGATCCAGTTGGCGCCACCACGCTACGTCGCGCCTCGACCCACTGGCTGCGCCACAGCGCGGCCTCGCATCAGGCGGACGCCGGCACCGACCTGCGCTTCATCCAGAAAAATCTGCGGCATGCGTCGATCGAGACGACCGGCATCTATTACCGACAGTAAATTGTTATGTAGAGTGGCCAACGTAAGTGCTTTGAGAGCAAGGCGTTAGCCTTGGACTACTGCACATAAAGTTTCATGATGGGACTCCTGGCGGCCATTGGGTTCGCCTTTGGTGAACAGCTCGATCATGCACCTATCCCCTCATCAAGTTTCAAACAACCTGCCGCTGGACCGGTTCGTTACAGGGGCCTTGGGCGAACTGGAGAACCTTCGCTATAGCACCGCTGAGGTCACACATGCCGTTTTTGAACTGCGGGTCTCCACAGCCGGCTCAAATATTTATGTTGAGTACCGGCGACTGGTCTCCTTTGAGATCAAAGAGCTGGAGGTGATACTGCACATAACAACTTACTGTCGGTAATACTGGAAATGTGCTGCAGCACATTTGATCTATCTGCATGCCGAAGATGATCGCCGCCATGCACAGACGACTCACGTGCCGTCCGCGCAGGAAACGAACGGGCCGCCCGGCAACCGGCCCGCGTAAAATGCCCCTCGCGTCGTCAACCCGAATCCATCAGCATGTCTGTCTCCTATAATCGCAAGCAAATCACGGACTGGTTAGGTTCCCACACGGTCGCCAAGGCACGCGAGTACGCCCACGCTGTCTCCGAGCTGCGCTGGCGAAGCGCCGACACCCTGAGTGGCCAGGTGCAAGGCACAAGGACCCGTCCGTATGACGTGTGCGTATTTTCACGATATCGACGATCATCGCGACATGTGGGTTGAAGGCGAATGTACGTGCCCGGTCGGCGTCGACTGCAAGCACGTGGCCGCGCTCCTGATCGCAGGTCTTGAGCACCTTCCACAGCAACCCGCCACCGGCGTGCGCCCCGAACTGGTAACGTGGCTCGAAGCCTTTCGGGCGAAACGCACGGCTACCCCTCCCAGAGGCAGGAAGCCCGCGATCGCCAGGGCCACGCATGCGCTTGCCTATGTGATTGCCGGATCGTATCGCGGATATCCGGAAATCTTCCTCTACAAGGCAAGGGTCAACGCCGACGGCACGATCCGCTCACTCGACGACGCGTGGCAGAACGTGGAGAACGCGCTCGTCAAGCCGCCTAAGTTTGTTGCCGAAGAGGATCTGCCGATCCTGCGAGGGCTGTGGCTGGACCGCTCCCGCGAGTACACGAGCAGCTTTGGACTGCAAGGCACAACCGGCGCGGCAATCCTGGAAAAACTTATCGCCACAGGGCGTGCATTTGCCTCGCCGGGCGCGAGCACCATGCATTCCGGGACGCCATGTGTACTGCATCCCGGGCCTTCGCGCCGCGGACAGATCGCCTGGCGATCGCAGCCCGACACACGTGTGCGACCGGTACTGCAGACTGAGCCACCCGCAACGATGCTGTTGACGACAACGCAGCCCTGCTGGTACGTGGACCCTCATTCGGGAGAAGCCGGGACAGTAGACATGCCGTGGCCCGCTGAAGATCTCGCGGAGTACCTGGCGATGCCATCGATTTCGCTCGACGAAGCCGCACTGGTCGGTAACGTGCTGCGCGAAGTTGCGCCCGATTTGCCGTTGCCGCCTGCGCACAATGTATCGGCCGTGCGCGTCATCGACACCACCCCTGTACCCGCGTTGTCGCTCAACACGTTGCCGACCTACGGATCGGGCTGGATGTCAGACACACCCAACATGCTCGATTTTGCCACCGTCAGCTTCGATTATGCGGGGGTCAACATCGACGCGCAAAGCAACACCACACTCGTGCGAACCGCCAGCGGCGAAGTGGTGCAGATCAAACGGTCTCTTGATAGGGAACAACGCTGTCTGGCAGAGCTGCACAAGGCCGGACTGCGAAAAATTCCAGCCAGTCGTGTCCATGGCCCACGTCCATTTCCGGATGGCATGCTAGGGCCCAACAATGCCGAAGACTGGGCCGTCTTCATGAAGCAGGCTCTGCCCCGGTTACACGAAAACGGCTGGCAGGTAGCGATGACCGAAGTGTTTCGCCACAATGTCATCGAGATCGAGGCGATCGACGGTGCGCTCCATCAGGCCGGTGACGGCTGGTTCGATGTCGAGATGGGGATCACGGTCAACGACCGGAGGGTTCGCCTCGAACCACTGCTGGCAGATCTGTTCCGGCGCGACTCCCGCTGGCTGTCGGGTGGACTTGACGCCATTGCCGACGATGAACCGGTCGATCTGAAGACCGACCGCAATGAACGGCTGCGCCTGCGTGCTGACCGGCTCAAACCCGTTGTGCGCGTGCTGATCGATCTGTTCGATTCACTCGGTGAAGGCGGGCTGCGCATTTCGCAGTGGGATGCCGCCCGGCTCGATGCGCTTGACCGGACCGGGCGCTGGCAGTTTCATGGCGACGCATCGATCCGGCAGCTTGCACAGCGCCTGATGGCGGGACCCGGTGTGGGTGAAACGCCGGTGCCGCGAGGACTGCAAGCCGAATTGCGTACCTATCAGCGCCAGGGGCTCAGCTGGATGCAGTTCCTGCGTGAACACAGCCTGTCGGGGGTGCTTGCCGATGACATGGGACTTGGCAAAACGGTTCAAACCCTCGCTCACATCCTGACCGAAAAGGAAGCCGGCCGGCTCGACCGGCCCGCGCTGATCGTTGTGCCGACGACACTGATGCACAACTGGCGTGAGGAAGCGCAACGCTTCACACCGGAGCTGCGCGTGCTCGATCTGCACGGCCCGCAGCGCCACGAGCGCTTTGACCAGATCCGCAAACACGACCTGATTCTCACGACCTACCCGCTGCTGTGGCGCGACCAGTCAGCGCTCGCCGAACACGAGTACCACCTGCTGATCCTCGACGAAGCCCAGTACGTCAAGAATGCCGCCACCAAGGCCGCCACCACGATCCGCGAACTACGTGCCCGGCACCGCCTGTGCCTGACTGGCACACCGCTCGAGAACCATCTCGGCGAACTGTGGGCCCAGTTTGACTTCCTGTTGCCCGGTTTCCTCGGCGCCCACAAGGATTTCACGCAGCGCTGGCGCACGCCCATTGAAAAAGGCGGAGACACCGTGCGTCGCGATCTGCTCGCGCGGCGCATTCGCCCCTTCATGCTGCGACGGCGCAAGGACGAGGTCGCCACCGAACTGCCGCCGAAAACGATTATCGTGCGCACCGTCGAACTCGAAGGCGCGCAGCGCGACCTGTATGAGACCGTACGCGCCGC
Source organism: Paraburkholderia sp. SIMBA_030 (assembly GCF_046535245.1). Classification (NCBI taxonomy): domain Bacteria; kingdom Pseudomonadati; phylum Pseudomonadota; class Betaproteobacteria; order Burkholderiales; family Burkholderiaceae; genus Paraburkholderia; species Paraburkholderia sp. SIMBA_030. The sequence goes on along the minus strand of NZ_JAWRXB010000005.1, from coordinate 31,097 downwards.
GATGCAGGAAAAGGTTCGTGCCGCCGTCACCGCAAAGGGACTCGCGCGCAGTCACATCGTCGTGCTTGAGGCGCTACTCAAGCTGCGTCAGGTCTGCTGTGACCCCCGACTCGTCAAGATCAGCCAGGCCGCCCGCATCAAGGAGTCGGCCAAACTGGCACTGCTGCTCGAGATGTTGCCCGAACTGATCGAGGAAGGCCGCCGCATCCTGCTGTTCTCGCAGTTTACCGGCATGCTCGATCTCATTGCCGCCGCACTCAACGAAGCCGGGATTCCGTACGTCGTATTGACCGGCGATACAACCGACCGTCGCACGCCGATCAGGCGCTTCCAGCAAGGCGCGGTGCCGCTCTTCCTGATCAGCCTGAAGGCCGGCGGCGTCGGCCTGAACCTGACGGCGGCCGACACCGTGATTCACTACGATCCATGGTGGAACCCTGCCGTCGAAAATCAGGCCACCGATCGCGCACATCGTCTCGGACAGGACAAGCCCGTGTTCGTCTACAAGCTGATTACGGCCGGCAGTGTCGAGGAGAAGATCGTCGCGATGCAGGAACAAAAGGCAGCGCTTGCCGACGCCATCCTGTCCGAAGATGCCGCCGGCGCCGTCAAGTTCTCGGCCGATGATCTCGAGGCGCTGTTCGAACCCATTCCGCTCACGACGTCCATCTCACCGGCAGCGAAGTCGCGGCCGCGCACCAGGACCGGAACGTAGGATGGGGCATTTGAGAGAGTCTCCGGAGGAACAAGTCGCCACAATCAACCATTTTCCGCTGTCAGCTGCCGCTGCAGGCCAAGCCTGGCAACGGTTTAGTGAAGATTTTCAGTTTTCGGGGGATGGGCAAAAATAGCCGACTTCGGACCGACGCTGGCGTGCGAGAAGCTGGCCGAATGTCATGGCGTGGTGCTGGCGAAGGAAACCGTGCGGCGCTGGATGCGGGAAGCCGGGCTATGGATTCCACGCCGGCAGCGGCCGCCGAAACTGCACCAGCCGAGAAACCGCCGCGCATGCCTGGGCGAGCTGATCCAGATCGACGGCAGCGACCATCGCTGGTTCGAGGAACGCGCGCCGGCGTGCACGCTGCTGGTGTTCATCGACGATGCAACCAGCCGGCTGATGGCGCTGCACTTCACGGCGACCGAATCGACCTTCAGCTACTTTGAGGCGACGCGGGCGTACCTCGAACGCCATGGCAAGCCGGTGGCGTTCTACAGCGATCGGGCCAGCGTATTCCGGCCAACGTACAGCCGCAACGGCGCGCGGGGCGTCACGCAGTTTGGCCGGGCGATGTACGAGCTCAATATCGACACCTTCTGCGCGAACTCAAGCCCCGCCAAGGGGCGTGTCGAGCGCGCCAACCTGACGTTGCAGGACCGGCTCGTGAAGGAACTGCGGCTGCGCGGAATCAGCACGAAGGAGGCGGCCAACGCTTACGCGCCCCACTTCATCGCTGACTTTAACGGCCGGTTCGGCAAGGCGCCCAGGAGCGCATTCGATGCGCACCGGCCGCTGCGTGCCGACGACGATCTTGATCTGATCCTGACAGTTCGTGTTCCGCGGCGCGTGTCGAAGGTGCTGACGGTGCAGTACGACCGGGTGATCTACCTGCTTGAAGACACGGGGGCGAACCGCAGCCTGATTCACAACTATCTGGACGTGTTCGAGTATCCGGACGGACGCATCGAGATCCGGGTCAATGGCGCTGCCCTGCCCTGTGTCCGCTACGACCGGCTCTCGGAGATTGACCAGGCGGCGGTGGTCGACAACAAGCGGCTGGGACACACGTTGCAGATGGCGCAGGTGATCCAGGCGCAGCGCGATGACCGGCGTGCGTCAGGCTCGCCATCGAGAACGAACCAGGGTGAAGCGCCGCGGCCGAAGGAGCGCAAGGTGGGCACACGGAAGCAGCGCGAACTGACCCGGGAGCAGTTGTCCACGCATTGAATATCCAACGGGGAACGTCCAGTTGCCTCCGCATTACGGAAGTGAAGGCGGACGTATTCGTGATCCGGCTTCGCGTACGAGAAGCAACCGAATGTCGCCACGACCGAAGGAGGCTCGATATTGTTCGTTCCCGCGAGAAAAAACTGATAGGTCCACTCACGAATGTCGACTGCGTTGCACAGGCCGGTCACGTAGCGGCGCCATACCGGATGTTCCTGATCGAACGCCCGGCCCAAGCCGAAGCGGACATACAGATTGGTGTAGTCCAGCAGAGCCTGCTCCAGATGCAGGCCGGAAATGCGGGCGACCCTGCATGCAAACTGCACCTGGAGATCGAAGAACGCTTTGCTATAAGTCACGCGAAAACTCCTCGGTGCTAAAGGCGCTCCGCGGCGATGAGAGAACGGCTTGCTGGTGCCTGGACTATCGCGCCGCAGATAGTGGTCTGTTAAGCGCTTATAGATGTGCATTGTAGGGCAAAGCGAATCGTGCAATGGTGCAGCGCGGGAGCCGTATTCGCTGGCACGCACTCCGCTACGCCGCACGAAAGTTTGAAACGCGCCCGCTTTTATGCGATGCTTCCTTCGCCTCAGTATCGTCAGAAAAAAGAGGCCGCGCCGGAGACCAATCCTGTTGTCCATTCCTCAGGAGGAGACATGATTGAGCCGTCGCAAGTCCACCGCAACATCGCCATCGCCCTGACCTCGCCACGCCTCGCAGCCGGCGCGCTTCGACAGCGAAGCGTTCATCGGGCGGCCGTTTCAGGTCTGGTATTCCTCGCCAGTGTCTCTAGCGTTTGCTTCGCCGACACCCAAGTCGGCGCAGCGCTTCCGCCTGCTCCGAGCGTGCTGTACGGCGACCTGTTCGTCGCCGTGCAAACCGCGCAGATCTATCCCGATCAGAAGACCTTCGTCGATGCAACACCGAACGCGGACCCCGCCGCGATCGTGCAGTTGTATGAACAGCAGAAGAACAACCCAGGCTTCTCGCTGGCGAGCTTCGTCAACCAGTACTTCACGCCGCCGAGCGAGCCGGTCATCACGCCGCCCCCGAATCAGACGTTGCGCGAGCACATTAACTGGCTGTGGCCCGCGCTCACGCGCACCACGACGAGCGCGCCGGCGAACAGTTCGCTGATTCCCTTGCCGAAACCGTATGTCGTGCCGGGCGGACGCTTCCGCGAGGGCTATTACTGGGACACCTGGTTCACGATGCTGGGGCTCCAGGAAGCCGGCCGGGAAGATCTCGTCGACAACATGCTCGACAACTTCGCGTATGAGATCAACACATTCGGCCACATCCCGAACGGCAATCGCACGTATTACCTGGACCGTTCGCAGCCGCCGTTCTTCTCGTACATGGTGACGCTCGCGGCAAAAGTCGAAGGCGGCAAGGTCTATCAGAAATATCTCCCCGCTTTGCGCAAGGAGTATGCGTACTGGATGCAAGGCGCCGACTCGACCCAGCCGGGCAACGCCACGCGCAACGTCGTGGTGATGCCGGACCGTACGGTGCTCAACCGCTATTGGGACGAACTCGACACGCCGCGCGACGAGTCGTATCTGGAAGACGTGAAGACCGCGCAGCAAGCCACGGGCCGCTCGCCGAACGAGGTCTACCGTGAACTGCGCGCGACCGCGGAGAGCGGTTGGGATTTCAGCTCACGCTGGTTCGGCGACAACATGACGCTCGCGACGGTCCGCACCACGTCGATCATTCCGGTCGATCTGAACAGCCTGATGTTCCACCTCGAAACGACCATCGCGAGAGGCTGCGGCGAGACCCGCGATTTCCGCTGCGTGGGCGAGTTCGCCGAACGCGCGGCAAAACGCGCGGTGGGCATCAACCGGTACCTGTGGAATCACAACGGCTACTACGGGGACTACGACTGGCAGCTCGCGAAGCCACGCGACAACAAGACGGCGGCGATGCTGTATCCGCTGTTCGCGGGCGTGGCATGGCCGGAACGTGCGCAAAAGACGGCCAGGCAGGTGCAATCGACGCTCCTGCAACCGGGCGGCCTCGTGACGACCATCTACAACACCACGCAGCAATGGGATGCGCCGAACGGCTGGGCGCCGTTGCATTGGATCGCGGTCGAAGGTCTGAAGCGTTATGGACAGGACGCGCTCGCGCAACAGATCGGCACGCGGTTTCTGGCTGACGTCAAGGGCGTCTATGCGTCCGACCAGAAGCTGGTCGAGAAGTACGTGGTCGAAGGCGCGGGAACCGGCGGCGGAGGCGGTGGCGAGTATCCGTTACAGGACGGCTTCGGCTGGACCAACGGCGTGACGCTCAAGCTGCTCGATCTGTATAGCCCGGGCGAGTAGCGTCCCGGCACGGCAAGGGGCGCACACGGCCGTGGGTCACGTGTGCGCCTCGCCGACGCTCTGGTTGGTCTGGCCACTACTGCGCGTCCAGGATTCGCCCCTCAAGGCGATGTGCCGGTACTTGCAGGCGCATTCGAAGGATCGTTTGCCGTGTTGCCGGCGTCTGCCGGCGTCACGTCATCCGGCGTGGGCGTCGGCGCGGACGCAGGCTCGCCGCCCGCGGGCGCCTGTCCGTCGATGTGCTCGCCGGCCGGCGGAGGCGCGGACGCCGACGCCTGTGGAATGAGCGGCGACTGCGGCATCGGCCGCGGCTCAACGGAGGCCGCAGCAGACGACGCACCGGACGCAGCAGAGGCGGCGGCGACAGCCGGCGCGCGGCGCGTCGCATTGCGGCTTGCAGCCGGCGCCTCAGGCTTGGCCGGCGCAAACAGTTGCTGGAACCACGTGCGGATCTTGCCCGACAGTTCGGCAAACCGGCCCGGCTCCTGCTCGGTCGCGAACCTGGCGCGGACGTCGACCAATCTCGACCTCTGCACGCGCTGGAAGAAATCGCCGACGATCGGCAATGCGCTGTGCGCCCCCTGGCCCCAATAGTCGCTGCGCAGCGTCACGCGGCTGTCGTTGAAGCCGACCCAGGCGCCGGCCACGAGTTGCGGATGAATCAGGATGAACCAGCCATCGGCATTGCCCTGCGTCGTGCCTGTCTTGCCGGCCACATCGCCACGCACGCCGAAGCGGCTGCGGATACTCGAACCCGTCCCTCGGCTGATCACGTCGCGCATCACGTCCACCAGCGTTCGCGCGGCGTCGGCCGGCAATTCCTGTTTAGGCGACACTGGCGCGAACTCAGCCAGCACTTCGCCCTTGCGATCTTCGATGCGTGTGACCATCACCGGCTCCACATAGCCGCCGAGGTTGGCAATCGTGCCGTATGCCGACACCATTTCCTTCAGTGTCACGGGGCTCGTACCCAATGCCAGCGACGGCACCGGATCGAGCTCGCTGTCGCGCACACCCATGGCGCGAGCAAGCCGCGCGACCTTGGCCGGGCTGACGGTCTCCATCAGTTGAGCAGTAATCCGGTTGCGCGAATAAGCGAGGCCGTCGCGCAGACTGATGGCGCGCCCGCTCGGCTCGTCTTCGTCGCTCGGCCGCCAGATCTCGCCGCCCGCCAGCGGGATTTCGACGGGCTTGTCCACAAACGTATCGGCAGGTTTGGCGCCGTCTTCGAATGCCGCGGCATAGACGAACGGCTTGAAGGTCGAACCCGGCTGGCGCCGCGCCTGCTGCACATGATCGAACGGATCCCGGCTGAAGTCGCGGCTGCCGACCCATGCCTTGATCTGCCCGTTGCGCGGATCCAGCGCGAGAAAATCGGCCTGCACCCGGGTCTTGCTTTCGCAGACCGACTGCACCAGACGGCGATCGGACAAAAGCCGTTTCAACGCTTCGTCGTCCGTCAGCCCCGAGTCTTTCGCCGCGCGATAGTCAGGCGTCTCGCGCAGGAAAACCTGCAACAGGTCCCGGCCGCCCGCACAACCCGAGCGCGTCCCCCATGCGGAGTTCGCGATGCCCTGCAACTGGTTGCCCTGCCACACCACGGCCTGAGTGGCCATGGTCTGCAAGCGCGAATCGATGGTGGTGCGCACCACCAGTCCGTCGGAGTACATGTTGTAGTCATTGCGATCAGCCCATGCGGCAAGCCATTTGCGCAGTTGCTGCGCGAAATGCGGCGCGGGTCCAGGCGGCTCGGTTTGTCGCTCGAAGTCGATTCGCAGCGGACGCCCCTTCAGCGTGTCGTAGGCCGATTGCGTCAGCTTGCCGTACTTGAGCATCTGCCCAAGCACGGTGTTGCGGCGCTGCAAGGCGCGCTCGGGGTTCAGCACCGGGTTGTAGTAGCTGTTGCCCTTGAGCATGCCGGCGAGCGTCGCGCTTTCCAGCACGTTCAGGTCGGCGGCGGACTTGTCGAAATAGGTACGCGCCGCCATCTCGATGCCAAAGGCGTTGTAGAGGAACGGCACCGTGTTCAGATACGTCTCGAGGATCTCATTCTTGGTGTAGAGCGCCTCGATCTTGAAGGCGGTGATCGCCTCCTTGAGCTTGCGGGTCAGCGTGGGCGTGCGGCCGATTTCGTCGGGATAGAGATTGCGGGCGAGCTGCTGCGTGATGGTCGAGCCGCCCTGGCGGTCGCCGGAGAACGTGTGCAGCGCGGCCGACGCGGTGCGCCGCCAGTCGAGGCCGAAATGCTGGTAGAAGCGGTGGTCTTCCGTGGCAATCAAGGCGTCCACCACGTGCGGGGAGATATCCGTGAGCTTCACCCACTCGCGGTTGGACGGTTTGAATTCGGCAAGCAATTTGCCGTCTACCGAAAGCACCTGGGCGGGCTGTTCTACCTTGGCCTTGCGGATGTCGCCAATGCTCGGGGTGAACGGAATCAGGATCAGCACATAGAGGAACAACAGCGCCGGCACGGCGGCACATGTCAGCGCCACGCCCCCCCACGTGGGGCGCCGGACGCGCCGGAGCGCCTCGGCGGCTAGTGGCCGGATCTCGGCCAGCCTTCTTGCACAGGACTCGAAAAACTGCGTGATGAGGCGTTTCACACTTGCTTACCGTCAGGCGGAAAGCCAGCATCGTACCAATTCCGTTTGCCTGCCCGGCGGTTTTGGTTGCACGCGCTGCGGTGGTGGGTTTTTTGTTGACGCAGACCCAGACCATAGGTCCGCACACGAAAAGAAACCATGAAAAGGCCGCCGCCGCGGGCGTACAACCCAAACCGCCCGGCAAGAAAACCTCTGGCTTCCAAATATAATGTCGGCAATTCACACCACAGGGAAGCTTCATGATCATCAAACCACGCGTGCGCGGCTTCATCTGCGTGACGACGCATCCTGCCGGCTGCGAAGCCAACGTCAAGGAACAGATCGACTACGTCACTGCACGCGGCCCCATCGCCGACGGCCCGAAGAAAGTGCTGGTGATCGGCGCATCGACCGGCTACGGGCTGGCCGCCCGCATCAGCGCCGCGTTCGGTTCCAACGCCGCCACGCTCGGGGTGTTTTTCGAGCGCGCCGGCAATGAAACCAAACCCGGCACCGCGGGCTGGTACAACACCGCCGCCTTCGAGAAATTTGCCGCCGCCAAGGGCTTGTACGCGACCAGCATCAATGGCGACGCTTTCTCGGACGAGATCAAGCAACGCACTATCGACGTCATCAAACGCGATCTCGGTCAGGTCGACCTGGTGGTCTACAGTCTTGCCGCACCGAAACGCACTCACCCCAAGACCGGCGAGGTGTTCAGTTCGACGTTGAAGCCGGTCGGCAAGGCCGTCAGCCTGCGTGGCATCGACACCGACAAGGAAGTCGTCAAGGATATCGTTCTGGAGCCCGCGACGCAGAGCGAAATCGACAACACCGTCGCGGTGATGGGCGGCGAAGACTGGCAGATGTGGATCGACGCCCTCCTCGACGCCGGCGTGCTGGCCGACGGCGCGAAGACGACCGCCTTCACCTATCTCGGCGAAAAGATCACGCACGATATTTATTGGAACGGCTCCATCGGCGCGGCCAAGAAGGACCTCGACCGGAAGGTGCTCGGCATCCGCGAGAAACTGGCGCCGACAGGCGGCGATGCGCGTGTCGCGGTGCTGAAGGCGGTCGTCACCCAGGCGAGCTCCGCCATCCCGATGATGCCGCTGTATCTGTCGCTGCTCTTCAAGGTCATGAAGGAGAAAGGCACGCACGAAGGCTGCATCGAGCAGGTCTACGGGCTCTACAGGGACAGCCTGTACGGTACGTCGCCGCACATGGATGACGAAGGCCGGCTGCGTGCGGACTACAAGGAACTCGATCCGGACGTGCAAGCGCGCGTCCAGCAGCTCTGGAATCAGGTCACCAGTGAGACCCTCTACGAACTCACCGACTTTAGCGGCTACAAGACGGAATTCTTGCGCCTCTTCGGCTTCGAGATCGCTGGCGTGAACTATGAAGCCGACGTGAATCCCGACGTGCGGATTCCTGACATCGTTCAGGGTTGAGGTTCTGCGCCATCAATCAAGGCGTGAGGCGTTCCCGTATCAGCAAGGGAACGCCGCCTGAAGCGACCGAAGTATCGCGAGACCAACCGGAAAGTCGTCTGAAATGCCGGGGTGGTTGGTGAAAAACTGGTCGAGCAGCGGGTACACGTTCTGGTTGCCGATTGGCAGATTTTCCGGTGCACAGAAAAGCGGCGGTCGTTTCTTTGACACCAGATCCCCGTTTGCCCATCCCAACGCATTGATCGTGCCGGTGATGTACGCGGCGTAGACAGAGTTGTTGTCCGCGTGCGCCCATTGCTTGTACTGTGCCGCCGTCATCTCGGCGCTCGCGTTCAAAGTGAAACACGCCGTCAGCAAAGCCAGCGCGATTTTCGATACTCGCATTGTCGAGCCTTCAATCTACGTCGAAAAACGGCCATTGTAAGTGAGTCCGGCGGTGGCGCGCAGAAGGCTTCTGCGCGGATGAATCCGTAAGCACTGCGCAGTCGTTTTCAAATTTTCGGACTGACCGCCGTGAGCCGCCCTGCAGCGGAAATTTTGCCCAGGAGCTATGCTCGATCCCGTCTGGTCAACGCGGCAGCCGCCGCGCCCGCATTCGGAGAGAAAGCATGCGCATCGAGCCATTTCGCATTTCCGTTCCAGACGAAGAGATCGACGGCCTTCGTCAACGCCTGCGCCAGACGCGCTGGGCGCCGGCGGGGCCGTATGACCCGTGGCAGCAAGGCGTCGATTCCGGCTGGCTGTGCGAGTTCGCGCAGTACTGGGCCGACGGTTTCGACTGGCGCGCCGCCGAGCGCCGCCTGAACCTTCAGCCGCAATTCGTCGCACAGGTCGACGCTCAACGCGTGCATTTCGCGCATCGCCGGGGCGTCGGCCCGAAGCCTTATCCGCTCGTGATCACGCACGGCTGGCCGGGATCGTTCTTCGAGTTTTACGCCCTGCTCGACCAGTTGTGCGACCCGGCCGCATTGGGTGCGCGACCGGAAGACGCATTCGATGTCGTCGTGCCGTCGCTGCCGGGCTTCGCCTTCTCGCAGGCGCCCACACAACCCGGCACTTCCGCGTTTCAGGTGGCCGATCTATGGGCGTCGCTGATGCGTGGCCTGGGATACGACCGCTTCGGCGCACAAGGCGGCGACCTTGGCGCCGGGGTATCGATCGCGCTCGCGCTTCGACATCCGCAGAACGTGGACGGCATCCACCTGAATTTTCTGCCGAGCTCATACGAACCTTCACGCGATGCGGGACAAGCCCCGCTCACCCAGGACGAACAGGATTTTCTGCACGCGAAGGAGCAATGGGCGGCGCTTGAAGGCGGCTATGCGCATATGCACAGCACCAAACCCGCGACGCTCTCCTATTCGCTCAACGATTCGCCGGTGGGACTGGCCGCATGGATCGCGGAGAAGTTTCGCGCCTGGAGCGATTGCGACGGTCAGATCGAGCGGGCATTTTCGCGCGACGAGTTGCTCACCAACATCTCGCTTTACTGGCACACGCAGAGCATGGGCTCCGCGATCCGCATGTACTTGGGAGAACCGGCTCCAACCGATGCGCTTCACGGCTGGTCAACGTGTGTCACCGCCGGTCGGCTTCGCGCGCTTCCCGAAGGAGATCAGTCAGCCGCCACGCTCCTGGCTCGAACGGACATTCGATGTCGCGCAATGGACCGACATGCCGCGTGGCGGCCACTTTGCGGCGATGGAAGCACCCGAGCTGCTCGCGGCCGAAATCCGCGATTTCTTCCGGCCGCTGAGGCACTGACGGCCGCCCAAGTTGCCCCGATTGCCCAGCCGGACCCGAAAGCCTGCGTCGATCCCTGCCGGTCCGGCAGCGACACGGCGGCGGCAATGGTATGCAAAGTCGCGACACGCTGGTCCGGCGACGAGCGTTGCGAAGACGGTGCATCGATCATGATGCAACGCTCAGAACACACGACGAAGCGATCATATTTGATCAAATTTCACAAAATGAGATTTTCATGCGATGATTTGATCAAATCTCATGATGCAAAACGCCCAGCTTTCCCCGACGGACGGCGTGTCGTGCGGCAGCGCGGCACGCCGTCTTCATCAATCGACTGGAGTCAACCTTGCAAAGCGACCTACGCGATGACCTATGTGAATTCCTGGAGCATCACCGGATCCACGAAGTGGAATGCGTGATACCGGACATGACTGGCGTCGCGCGCGGCAAGATCGTGCCGAAGAATCTGTTTCTGTCGGAAGGCAAGATGCACATGTCGAATGCGCTGCTGATGATTACCGTCAACGGCGAGTTCGCGGATTTCGAGCGTTTCGTCGGGCCGAGCGATCCCGATATGGTCTGCATTCCCGACCCGAACACCGTTCGGCTCGTGCCGTGGGCCATCGAACAGGTTGCGGTGGTCATCCACGATTGCGTCGGTCTCGACGGCAAGCCGATCGGCATCTCGCCGCGCGCCGTGTTGCGGCGTGTGCTGGCGCTGTACGAAGAAAAGGGCTGGCGACCGGTGGTCGCACCGGAGATGGAGTTCTACCTGATCGCGCAGAACAAGAATCCACATGAGCCGCTGCGGCCGCCGCTCGGCCGCGCGGGCCGTCACGAAGCCGGTCGCCAGTCGTTTTCGATCGACGCCGTCAACGAATTCGATCCGTTCTTCCAGGACCTGTCGCGCTTCTGCGAGCTGACGCATCTCGGTGTCGAAACGCTCGTGCACGAAGTCGGCGCCGGGCAGATGGAGATCAACTTTTCTCACGGCGGTGCGCTCGATCTCGCCGACCGCGTGTTCCTGTTCAAACGCGCGGTGCGCGAAACCGCCTTCCGTCACGGCATTTTCGCGACCTTCATGGCGAAACCGATGGAGCACGAACCGGGCAGCGCGATGCACATTCACCAGAGCGTCGTCGACAGCCAGACCGGCAAGAACATCTTTTCGCTGCCTGACGGAACGGCCAGCCCGCTGTTTTTCAATTACATCGGCGGCTTGCAGAAGTACATGCCGAAGGCGATGCCGATGTTCGCGCCTTACGTGAACTCATACCGCCGTCTGTCGCGCTTCACGGCCGCGCCGATCAACGTGCGCTGGGGCTACGACAACCGCACCTGCGGCATTCGCGTGCCGAACTCGGGACCGGACGGCCGGCGGCTGGAAAACCGCGTCCCCGGCGTCGACGTAAATCCGTACCTCGCGATGGCCGCCACCCTCGCCTGCGGCTACCTCGGCATGGTCGAACAGCAGAAGGCGTCGTCACCGATGGTCGAAAGCGCTTACGACCTCGAATACGAATTGCCGCGCGGTCTCGAAGACGCGCTCAAGGCGCTGTCCACCTGCACCGAACTCGCGGACGTGCTGGGCGAAAACTTCGTGCAGGCTTATTGCTCGGTGAAGGAAAAGGAGTTCGAGACCTTCTCGCAGGGCATTACCGCGTGGGAACGCGAGCATCTGCAACTGCTCGTCTGAGCGCGGGCGCGAGTGTGAGCGTTTTATGAAGCCATCGTCGGAAGCGACTCGATTGAATACCCGTCAAGGCGTCAACTGGGCGCGCGCGCAAGCGCTCGTCGAACGCGAACGCAGCGCGTTTGCCAAGGCCATGCCGAAGTCGCGCGCACTGTCGGAACGCGCGGCGCGGCATCTGCTGTTCGGCGTGCCGCTGCACTGGATGAACGACTGGTCGACCCCTTTCTCGCTGTACGTCGACGAGGCGCGCGGCGCCACGTTCACGGACGTGGACGGTCATCGCTATGCGGACTTCTGCCTTGGCGACACCGGCGCGATGTTCGGCCACTCGCCCGTGCCGGTGGCGCGCGCGCTGGCTGCGCAGGCTGAGCGCGGTTTAACCACCATGCTGCCGGGCGAAGACGCCGTGTGGGTCGGCGAAGAACTCGCGCGCCGCTTCGGCCTGCCCTACTGGCAGTTCGCGATGACCGCCAGCGACGCCAATCGCTTCGCGCTGCGCTGGGCGCGGGCGGCGACCGGCCGCAAACAGATTGTGGTGTTCAACGGCTGCTATCACGGCACGGTGGACGACGTATTCGTCGACCTGGTCGACGGAAAACCGAAGCAGCGCGACAGCCTGATCGGCCAGGTGCACGATCTGCTCGACTACACGCGCGTGATCGAATTCAACGACCTCGGCGCGCTGGAAAACGCGCTGAAGGACGGCGACGTCGCCTGCGTGCTGGCCGAACCCGCGATGACCAACATCGGCATGGTGCTGCCGGAAGCGGATTACTGGCGCGAGGCGCAGGTGCTGATGCGCCGCTACGGCACGCTGCTCGCGATCGACGAAACCCACACCGTCAGTTGCGGCCCGGGCGGCTATTCGGTCGCGCACGGCATCGAGCCCGACCTGTTCATTCTCGGCAAGCCGGTCGGCGGCGGCGTGCCTTGCGCGGTGTATGGCTTTAGCGCCGAATTGGCGAAGCGCGCGCAGCAGGCCAAGCGCAGCGTGCCGCCGGGCCACTCCGGCATCGGCACGACGCTGAGCGCGAACGCGTTGGCGATGAGTGCGATTCGCGCGACGCTTGCCGAGGTGATGACCGACGCCGCCTACGAGCACATGTTCGCGCTCGCCGGGCGCATTGAGACCGGCCTCAAAAGCGTGATCGCGCGTCACGGCCTGGCGTGGTGCGTGACGCGCGTCGGCGCCCGCACCGAATTCCAGTTCTCCGCGACACCGCCGCGCAACGGCGCTGAGGCCGGCCGGCAACTCGACCCTGAACTCGAACATATCGTGCACCTGTACCTGCTCAATCGCGGCGTGCTGATCACGCCGTTTCACAACATGATGCTGGTGTGCCCCGACACATCGGCGGCCGACGTCGACCGGCTGATCGCTGTGTTCGACGCCTGCCTCACCGAGCTGACCTGAGCCCGTGATCGAGCGCGAGCGGCGCTAAACTGACGGCCTTTGCGTTTATGCATCGAGTGTTATGAAAACATCGCGCCATCACACGCTGCAGGACGAGACGTACGAAACGCTGCGGCAATGGCTGACGATCGGCCGCTTCGTGCCGGGCGAGCGCATCAAGATCCGTCACGTCGCGGCGGAACTCGGCGTGGGCGAGATGCCGGTGCGCTCCGCTTTGCAACGCCTCGCGGCCGAATCGGCGCTGGTGAACGTACCCAATTGCGGCGTGACGGTGCCGCGTCTGTCCAGGGCGCAATTCGACGACGTGTTGCGCGTGCGGCTGATTCTCGAAGGCCAGGCCGCCGAACTGGGCGTCCCGCACCTCACGGAGCACGATCTGGATACGCTGGAACAACTCAACGCGGAGATGGCGCGAGCATTGCGAGCGGCCGACGCCAAGGGCTACCTCGACGCCAACGAGGCGTTCCATCTGATTCTTTACCGCGCGAGCGGCTCGCCGCTTTTACTGGAGCTGATCGAAACGGTGTGGCTCCAGGTGGGACCGATTTCCAACCTGCTTTTCGGCGACGCGCGGTTTGCCGGCACGCTCAACGACGCGCACGACGCGTTGCTGGACGCAGCGAAGGCACGCAACGCGGCGGGGGTGCGACGCGCGATCGAACGCGATCTGAGTCACGCGGCGACGTGTTTGCGCGCGCAGTGTCTCTGATCCGAAATCGTATGATCGATGGCTGCATTTTGTATATTTCCGCTGTGCAACAGTGCGTGATATTGTTGATGTAAGCAGGGGCCAGTGGTGCGCCGGCCTGACCTGAACACAATTTACAGCCGCGAGCGTCGCCATGAGTGATGTACGCCACCATTTAAGTCCACGGGACCGTTTGGAGCTGTTGTGTTGGCTCACATGCGGGAGCCTGGGCGCTTACTACCTGAATGAGGACTGGCCCGACGCGGCGTTTCATGTGCAGGCCGCGCATAAATGGCTGGACCGCCGGATGCGCGAGGCGGACTGGCTGAGCGTGGCCAAGCTGTCGGCGCTGGCGCTGGAGATCGCGCGCCGGCATGCGCGGTTTGTCGATACCGAATGGGCGCGGGACGCGGTTGAGGAAATCCTCGATACGGACGAGTTGGATCCGCAAGCGCGGTTAGTGAGGCAGGTTTTCGCGGATTGCCAGAATGCGCTGGCTGATAAGCGTACCGCGGATTGATGCTTGTTTTCTTGTCTGCGCGGCGCGATGGGTTATCCGCCTGCGGCGGTGGCGCTTTCTTTGAGTGCCCATGAAACCGCATCGCCCGCGTCTCCCGAGTATGCCAGGCGATCAATCGCATGCCGAATGGCGGGATCATACCTTGCCGTATGCGATCGTCGCCGCGCTCGTGGTGCTGATGGTCACGCTGGTCGTCTGGCTGATCGATCCGGCGCCGCCAAAAACGATCACGATGAGCGCGGGCCCGCACGACAGTTCATTCCTGGTCGCCGCCGAGCAATACAAAAAAATTCTCGCCCGCAACGGCATCACGCTGAAAGTGCTGGAATCCGATGGCTCGGTGCAAAACCTGCATCGACTGCTAGACCCCAAACAGCATGTCGATCTCGCGCTCGTACAGGGCGGGGTGGCGGATGGCATGGATACGTCATCGCTGATGTCGCTCGGCAGCGTTTTCTATATACCGGTCGTGGTGTTCTATCGCGGCACGGGCGTGACCCAGCTTTCACAACTGGAAGGCAAAAGTATTGCGATCGGCCGCGAAGGCAGCGGCACTCGCCTATTGGCGCTCAAGCTGCTGGAGGCAAACGGTATCGAGCCGGGCGGCGCCACCGTGCTGGTGCCGAGCGACGGATTGCAGGCCGCCACGCAACTGGTTGCAGGCGACGTCGACGCCGCGATCCTGAACGGCGACTCGGCGACCCGTGGCCTGATGCTCAGACTCCTGAAGGTGCCCGGCATCTCCGTGATGAACTTCGACGAAGCGAGCGCGTATGCGCGTCTGTTCCCGTATCTCGATCAGATCGACCTGCCGCCCGGCGTGCTGGATCTCAAGCACCGGATCCCACCCGAAACCGTCCACCTGGTCAGCCCGACTGTTGAGATCGTCGCCCGCACCAATCTGCACCCCGCCATCTCCGACCTGGTGATCGAAGCCGCGCAGGAGGTTCATGGCATGCCGGGACTCTTGCAGCATGCGGGCGAATTCCCCAATCCGGTCGCCCGCGAATATCAGATCAGCGAAGACGCGCAGCGCTACTACAAGACCGGCAAAAGTTTTCTGTATCGCAACCTGCCGTTCTGGCTGGCCAGCATCGGCGACCGCACACTCGTTCTGCTGCTGCCGATGGCTGTGCTGTTGTTCCCGGCGATGCGGTTGATACCGGCGCTTTACCGATGGCGCGTGCGCTCGCGCATCTATCGATACTACGGTTCGCTGATCGCGATCGAACGCGGCGCGCTCGCCGACTCGAGCGATGAAGAGCGCGAAGCGCTCTGCCACGAACTCGATCATATCGAGGCGTCGCTGAACCAGTTGCGCATGCCGCTTGCATATGCCGATGCTTTTTACGTACTGCGCGAGCACGTCGGCTTCGTGCGGGCCCGGCTCGGGGCGACGTCGAGGCAAGACAACCGCCCCTAGACGGGATTCCGGCTGTCAGGCCTCTGTGTCGAGTGGTGAGCTTGTCGGCGAGTCGGCCGGCGAGTTGGCCGGCGGTGCGACAGTCGGGTCGGCCGGCGGTGCGACAGTCGAGTCGGCCTGCGAGTCGGCCGGCGGTGTGGCCGCAGGGTTGGCGGCTTTAGGCGCGGCTTTGGCTGCCCGATGCGCCTGCAGCCGTTGCGCGCCGGCGGCTTCCTGCGCCGTCACCTGCCCTGCTTCGCTGCCGGTCAGATCGACTCGCGCGGCGCCTTCGACGAGGCATTTCCAGTAGCGGCTGCCGCGACACCACGTCTTGATCGCGTCGCGCAGCTCGGCTTCGCTCAACGACAATTCTTTCGCGTGAACGACGAGATCCTCGAAGATGCCGACCTTCAGCGGGAGCTTGGGCGCAGGATTCTTCGGAAACACATTGGGGAAGCGCTTTTGCAGTTTCCCGATCGTCTTCACCACCGGGTCGACAGGCTTCGCGTCCGGCGCGGGAGCGGGCGCAGCGGCCCGGCGTGGCTGCGATGGCTTGCGAGCAGGCCTCGCGTCCGGCTTGGCGCCGGGTTTGGCACCACCGGCCTTGGCCGCGGGCTTGGCACCTGGCTTGGCACCTGGCTTGGCGGCAGGCGCGGCTTCGGCGCGTGCCGCAGCAAGTTGCTTTTTCAGTTCAGCGAGTTGTTCGAAACCCATGGCACACAGTCAATCGAGAAAGAAGAGATTGTAGCAGTGTGGCGGAGTTTGATTTTTTCGGCGCTGCTGGTTGTACGTCTGCGGTGGTCAAGAAAAGGCAACGCCAAAAAAGCACAGCCAAATACCGTCGCGAAAGGCAAAAAAACCCAACATCAACTTTTCGCTGCCGCCACCACCTCAACCCCATACGCCGTCAGGCCAAAAACAGAAACGCACAACCCGCTGCGCCCAACATTATTCCGCAATGCCAGCGAAAGCTGATGCCTCTGCGCGATTCGCGCCACAATGGCCAATCCCAACCCGCTCCCCTCGCCCTGCGCCTCGTCCCCACGATAAAACCGGTCGAAAACACGCTCGATCTCAGGCTCGGGGATACCAGAGCCGCTATCCACCACCTCGAGCCCCACGCGGTCTCCAGAGCGCTTCAAAATCACGTCGGCCTTGCCGCCCCGCGGCGTATGCCGAATCGCGTTGTTGATCAGATTGCCCAACAACACACTCATCCCATGCGGCTCGGCCAGCACCGTATACGCGTCGCCTGGCATGCGCGCCTGCTCGCATTCGAGCCCAAGATCGATCCCCCTGGTTTCGGCAAGCAGCGAGAAATCCCCGACAGCCTGTTCGCCGATCCGGCGCAAACTCACCGGCACCATCGACGTCACCGGATGCGCATCCTCGCGCGCCAGCGTCAGTAACTGCTGCACCAGATGGATGATCCGGTTGACCCGCCCCTCGACACGCTCCAGCGCCTGCCCTTCGCCCATTAACGTGCCGTCGCGCGAGGCGGCCTGCAGTTGCAGCTTCAGCGCGGCCAGCGGCGAGCGCAACTCGTGCGCGGCATCGGCAATAAAGGTGCGCTGTGCCTGCGATGCCGTATTCAAACGCTGCAGCAAATCATTGAGCGCCTCGACCAGCGGCCGGATTTCGACCGGCACGGTGCCGTCCAGGTGCAACGGCTCCAGCGAATCGATCGAACGGGTCGACAGCGCGCGCGACAGCCCGCCAATCGGTGCGAGCCCGCGTGCGACCACCAGCAGCACCAGCACGATCGTCACCGGCACCAGCAACGCAAGCGGCCACAGCGTATGCAATGCGAGCTTGAGGGCGAGATCTTCGCGCACGGACACCGGTTGCGCGACCTGGATATAGCGGTCCGCTTGCTGCAGCCCGAACGCGCGCCAGTGATACTCGCCGCGCTCGACGGTACTGAAGCCTTCCTGCAGGCGCGAAAACACCGGCGCCTGCGTCGAGTGATAGACGAGGTTGCCGGCACGGTCCCAGATTTCGATGACGACGCGGTCGTCGGCGAGATCGCCGAAATCGGGGCTGCGATGCTCGCCCTCCGCGGTGCTCCGAAGGTTCGACGGCAACGACAACGCCACCGTGTGGAGTTCGTAGTCGAACAGTTCGCTCGCTTCTTCTCGCGCGGTGTGAAAGATGCCGTAGCCGGCCACGCCCGAGGCTGCCGCCATGCCGAAAATCAGCCAGCCCAGCAGCCAGCGGCGAATCGACGTCATCCGCACCTCTTCAGGCGATAGCCGACGCCGCGCACGGTCACGACCTGGTCCGCGCCGATCTTGCGCCGCAAGCTGTGCACATGCACCTCGATCGTGTTGCTGCCCACTTCCTCACCCCAGCCGTACAGTTTTTCTTCCAGCTCGGCCTTGGTGAAAACGCGCGTCGGCTCCTCGATCAGCGCCTGCAGCAGCGCGAATTCGCGCGGCACGAGCGGCAGCGGCGCGCCGTCCTTGGTGACCTCGTGGGCAGCGGGATCGAGTGTGAGCTCGCCATGCGCATACACAGGCTGCTTCTGGCCGGTACGCCGCCGCAACAACGCGCGCACGCGCGCGGCGAGTTCGTCGAGATCGAATGGCTTGATCAGGTAATCGTCAGCGCCCGCGTCGAGACCGCGAATCCGTTCGTCCACCGCGTCGCGCGCGGTCAGGATAATCACCGGCGCGGCGCCGCCGGCCTTGCGATATGCATTCAGCACCTCGATGCCGTCTTTCTTCGGCAAGCCGAGATCGAGCAGCACGAGATCGTACACGCCGTTGCCGAGCGACAACTCCGCGGCGCGGCCGTCTTCGGCCCAGTCGATCGCGTAGCCCGCGCGGCGCATGGCGCCCAATACGGTCTCCGCAATCATGTCGTCGTCTTCGACCAGTAACAGACGCATGGCCTCTCCTCTCTCCTGTTTGCCCGAATGGCCGCCGCATTGTCCCGCCAGTCAGCTTAACGCTTCCTTATGCCACGCTTATGTTTTCCTTATGGGAGGCTTAGCGGACGCTTATGGGAGGCTTAAGCGCCGGTTAAGCATCACTTAAGCTGGTCCTCAGCAGAATTGGCACCTGTTTAGCTGCGTCCGCTCGCGGATGCACTCACCTAGTTTCGTTCAGGAGCCGGATCTTGCCCGTTTTCTACGCCGCCGCAGCGGCCGTCCCAGCGACACGGCTGCGCGCGCTCGTGCCGCTTTGCGCGATGCTGCTGGCCGGTTGCACGTGGTACCACCGCGAGCCGCTCGCGCCCCAGGATACGTCGACTTCCGCCCATTCGCTCGAACGCATCCGCATCGATCCGTCGACGATGCCGCTGCCCGAACTGGCCGTACACCGTTTCGATCCGTCCGACGGACTCGACATCGACGAAGTCGCGATGCTCGCCGTCGCCAACAATCCCGATCTCAAGCTCGCCCGCGACGATCTCGGCATCGCCCGCGCGCAGGCCTATTCGGCCGGCTTGCTGCCCGATCCGCAACTGAGCGTGTCGAGCGATTATCCGGGCGCGGCAGGCGCCACGCGCGCCTTCAATTATGGCTTGAGCATCGACGTGATGGCGATCGTCCTGCGCAGCGCCAACCAGCAATCCGCCGACGCGACCGTGGCGAAGACCGATCTGGGCCTGCTCTGGCAGGAATGGCAGATCGTCGCCCAGGCGCGGCAGTTGTTCATCAAAACGCGCTTCCAGCAGGACACGCTGCCGCTGCTGCAACAGCAGCGCGAGCTCGCGCGCGCACGCTACGAGCGGATGGCCGAAGCTCGCCGCGACGGCAATCTGACCGACGACACGCTGAGCGCAGCGCTTACGTCGTACAGCGACGCGCGCAAGCAGTACACCGACGCCGAGCGTGCCGCCGAACAGACGCACCACGATCTGAACGCGCTGCTCGGTCTGTCGCCCGAGGTTCAATTGCAGCTCACCGGCAGCGAGGACGCAGCGCCGCTGTCTGACGCCACGCTCGACTCGGCTCTCGCCAGGCTGGCGCAACGCCGCCCGGACCTGATCGCGCTGCAAGCCGGCTATGAAGCGCAGGAACAGAAATACCGCGCGGCGATTCTCAGCCAGTTCCCGAGCCTGTCAGTGGGTTTCGTGCGGGCGCGTGACACCTCGAATATCTACACCAGCGGCTTCACGATCAATCTGAGCCTGCCGATCTTCAACCGCAATCAAGGCAACGTGGCAATCGAAAAAGCAACTCGCCAGCGCCTGCGCGACGAATATCAATCGCGCCTGAACACGGCCTATGCGGATGTGGCCCATCTGCGCGCGGACAACGTCATTCTCACGCGGCAGTTGCAGCAGACCGAAGCGGCGCTGCCGGACACCGATCTCGCCGCGCAACACGCGGCACAGGCCTTCGCCGAACACAACCTCGCGCTCGGCGCTTACACCGACGCGCAGAGCGCATCGCTCACCAAACGTATCGACGTCGCCACGCTGCGCGAATCGCTCGCCGAACAACGGGTCGGTTTGCAGGCACTGTTGGGCAGTGCGATTCCCGACGCCTATTCCGTCGCCCCTTCCGCTCAAACAATCACCGAAACTCATGCGAAATAGCCTATTTTCGGCGCAGCGGCCTCGCATCGCTGCCTATGCGATCTCCGTCACCTGCGTCGCCCTGCTAAGCGCTGCCCTCGGCAGCTGGAGCCTCGCCACGCATGCGGCCGATGCAGCCGCCGCCGACGATGCCGCCGACAAAGGCGTCGTGGCCGTACAGACCGTGCGCGTGCAGCGCGCCACCATCGCACAGCCGGTGCGTGCGTATGGCATCGTCGCGGCGTCCGCGTCGAATCTGACCACCGTCAATTTGCCGTACGTCGCGCGCATCGTGCAAATGCGCGTGCAGGCCGGGCAAAACGTGACGCGCGGCACGCCGCTGTTCGTCGTGCAAGCCGATCCCGCCGCAGTGCTCGCAGCCACCCAGGCGAAGAGCGCCGTGACGCTGGCCCAAGGCGAATTGGCCCGAACCCAATCGCTGTACGACAAGGGGCTCGCCACGCAATCGCAACTCGCCGCCGCCAGAAAAGCGGCCGAGGATGCGCAGCAGGCCCTCGCGGCACAAAACCAGACCGGCGTCGCGAGCGGCAGCAAAGTCATCGTCGCGCCGCTCGATGGCGTGGTGTTGCAGGTGTCGGCGGCTCAGGGCGACCAGGTGCAGCCCGGCGCCGCGATCCTGCAACTGGCCGGCGGCAGCAGCAGGGATGCCCGTGCGAACGTGGTGCTCGGCGTCGAGCCGTCGGATGCGAGCGCGATCCACGCCGGCGACACTGTCACGCTGCACGGCCTGTCCACCTCGCTCGCGAAAGCCGCCGCGGACGGCCACGTCGTGCTGGTCGGCGCATCTGTCGATCAGCAGAGCCAGCTCGTCAACGTCGGCGCGAATGTGCCGCTCGGGCAGACCGCGTTCATTCCGGGCACGCGCGTCGCCGCCGATATCGCGACCCGCAGCGGCACGCATTGGGTCGTGCCGCGCGCCGCCGTGCTGAAAGACGGCCATGGCGCTTACGTGTTCCAGATCACGCCGCAGAACAAGGCGCGCCGCGTAGCGGTGCTCACGCAGGTCGAAAACGGCGAGCGCTACGGTGTGGACGGCGCGATCGACGGCGCGCAGGCGCTCGTCGTCAGCGGCAACTATGAGCTGAAGGACGGCATGGCGGTGCAAACCGGCGGAGGCGCGCCGCGATGAATTTCGGTCAATGGATGCAGAAGCACCGGCGCTCGCTGCTGTTCGTGATCGCCTTGCTGGCGATCGCGGGCGTGCTGAGCGCGTTCCGCCTGCCGATCTCGCTGTTCCCGAACGTCGCGTTTCCGCGTGCGGTGGTCTCGCTCGACGCGGGCGACCGCCCTGCCGAACAGATGGCCACGCTCGTCACCATGCCGGTCGAGGAAGCACTGCGCCGCGTGCCGAATGTACGCGACGTCGAATCGAAAACGAGCCGCGGCTCGGCGGAAATCTCGATCAATTTCGACTGGGGCACCGACATGGCGCAGGCCACGTTGCAGGCGCAGTCAGCCATCGGCGAAATTCTCTCGACGCTGCCGCAAGGCACCTCGATGCAGGTGCGGCGCATGGACCCGACGGTGTTCCCGGTGCTCGCGTACAGCCTGACGTCGAAGCAGCAATCGCTGACGGCACTGCACGATCTGGCGCAGTTCCAGATGCGGCCGTTGTTGTCGTCGGTGGAAGGCGTGGCGCGCGTCGACGTGATGGGCGGCGCGCAGGACGAGTTCGAAGTCGCGATCGATCCGGCGCGGCTCGCCGCGTACAAGCTCTCGCTTTCGGACGTCTCGAAGGCGATCGGCGCGAGCAACGTGCTGATGGCGACCGGCCGCATCGAGGATCACTACAAGCTGTACCTCGTGATTGCCAACACGACCATCACGCAGCTGGATGAACTCAGGAACGTAGTGGTGTCGGCCAACGGCGCGACGCAGATTCGCCTCGGCGACATCGCGACGGTTCAACAGGGCGTGGTGCCGCAATGGATGCGCGTCACCGCCGACGGTCAGGACGCCGTGCTGATCAACGTCTATCAGCAGCCCGGCGCGAACAGCGTGGCGATGGCCAGGGCGATTACCGCGAAGCTCGCCGCCTTCCAGCACCAGATGCCGGCCGGCGTGCATCTTTCGAACTGGTACGACCAGAGCGAACTCGTGGTCGCCTCGGCCACCAGCGTGCGCGACGCCATCATGATCGGCGTGATGCTGGCCGCGTTCACGCTGTTTGTCTTCCTGCGCAACTGGAAAATCACCGCGATCGCCGTCGCGCTGGTGCCGGTGGTGATGGCCGCAACCATCCTGTTGCTCGACGTGTTCGGCATGGGCTTTAACATCATGACGCTCGGCGGGATGGCCGCCGCGGTCGGCCTCGTGATCGACGATGCGATCGTGATGATCGAGCATATCGTGCGGCGCATGCGCGAAGGCGGCGCGCACAAGTTCCACGGCCGCGTGATGGCCGCGGCGCTCGAATTCACCCGGCCGCTCGCCGGTTCGTCGGCGGCAACGCTGATTATTTTCGTGCCGCTCGCGTTCCTGTCCGGCGTGACGGGCGCGTTCTTCAAGGCGCTCTCCGTGACGATGGCGAGCGCGCTGTTCATTTCGTTTCTCGTCACCTGGCTCGCGGTGCCGATTCTGTGCGACCGCTGGCTGAAGGCGAAGGACGCCGAGGAGCACAAGGAAACCCGCTTTGCTTCCTGGATGAACAGGCGCTACGCGTATTTGATCGAGCACGTCACCGCGCGGCCGATCCTCGTGCTGCTTGGCCTCCTGCCGCTGATCGCGGTCGCGGCGTTCGCCTTCACGCGCGTGGGCAGCGGCTTCATGCCGAGCATGGACGAAGGCGGTTTCGTGCTCGACTATCACACCGAACCCGGCACGTCGATCACCGAAACCGACCGGCTGATGAAACAGGTCGAGCGCATCATTCGCGCGAATCCGAATGTCTTGACCTACTCGCGCCGCACCGGCGCGGGCCTCGGCGGCGACCTGAACGAACCCAACCGGGGCGACTTCTTCGTGCGGCTCAAGTCGAGCAATCGCGAGCCGATCGAAACGGTGATGGAGGAGATCCGTTCGAAGGTCGAGACGCAAGTGCCCGGCGTGAATCTGGAACTCGCGCAGCTGATGGAGGACCTGATCGGCGATCTGACCGCAGTGCCGCAACCGGTGCAGATCAAGATCTATTCCGACGACCAGACCACGCTCGACACCACCGCGCGCAAGGTAGCGGCGCAGATCGGCAAGATCCAGGGCGTGGTGGACGTGAACGACGGCATCAACCCGGCCGGCGATGCGCTCGAACTGCATCTCCGGCCCGAAGCGGCTGCCGCCGAGGGGATGGATACGCAGTCGATTGCGCAAGCGGTGTCGGACATGGTGGAAGGCAACGTCGCGACGCAATTCCAGACCGGACCGAAGACGGTGGGTGTACGCGTGCGCGTGGCCGGCGCATTGAAGCTGACCGATACGCAACTGGGCCAGTTGCAGATTCGCGCGCCAGACGGTCATCTGTTCGCGCTCAACCGCGTGGCCGATCAGGTAATCGTGACCGGACAGCCGGAAATCAGCCGCGACAATCTCAAGCGCATGGTGGCCGTTACCGCGCGGATCGACGGCCGGGATCTCGGCTCGACGATCGCCGACGTGCAGAAAGCGCTTGGCGACAAAAATCTGTTGCCGGACGGCGTTTACTACGAGCTGGGCGGTTTGTATCAGCAACAGCAGATTGCGTTCAAGGGTTTGCTGATCGTGTTCGGCGCGGCCATCGCGTTGGTGTTCGGTTTGCTGCTGTTTCTCTACGAGCGGTTTCGCGTCGCGATGGCGGTCATGGCGATGCCTTTGCTGGCTGCGGGGGCGGTGTTCATCGGCCTTTGGCTCACCGGTATCGAGTTGAACATCTCCGCGATGATGGGGATGACGATGATTATCGGTATCGTGACGGAGGTGGCGATTTTTTATGTTTCGGAGTTGCAGGGGCTCGTGCAGGATGACGGCATGGCGTTCGAGGCGGCTTTGATCGCCGCCGGGCGTAATCGTCTGCGGCCGATCACGATGACGACCATCGCTGCCATTCTGGCGCTGCTGCCGCTTGCGTTTGCCCTCGGGCAAGGGTCGGCGATGCAGCAGCCGCTCGCTATTGCGATTATTTCCGGGTTGATCGTGCAGCTGCCACTGGTGCTGTTGCTGTTGCCAGTGCTGTTGAAATTGTTGATGAAGAAACAGGCTATTTGATGCAATCAGCCAAACACCATCAAAACCGACCCTCACCCTCCGTCGGACGTCTCCATCACCCGCAACGCGCGACTGCGCGCCGCGGGCGCGGAACCGCCTCCCACGGGCACACGCGCCCCGCGCCAGATCACATGTGACCCAAACGCCCCAGCCAGCCATTGCGCAGCAAGCAACGAATCCCGCAATGGCACAATCGGCAAATCGCGCCAGAACGTGCGCTCATGCCGCGCGCTGCGCAGATGCAACAACATGCGCGCGGCAAAACCAGCAGCGGTGAAGAAGGTGCTCGCAAGCGCCGCCCACACATGCACGCCGTCGGACGGCCCCGCCGCCAGGCTGCCAGTAAGCCAGGCGCCGGCAACAATCCACGGCGACGGAAAAGTAATGAACAGAAACGCGAAACCCAGCGGGTTCACAGAGCGTATCGTGCGTAGCCAGCGCGTTTCACGCTGCCACAATGAGCCAAAGGTCGGCTCGATCACATCGGTCGCCACCATCACGCGCGACAGAACCGTACTCAGACCCAGCGCGCGCACGTGTTCTGCGAGCCAGTAGTCGTCGGCGAGACAGTTCTTCAGCGCGTCGAAACCGCCGATCTGCTCGAGCGTTTCGCGACGCAATGCCAGCGTCGCGCCAAAACCGAAGCGGCGCGACCCGGCCGCGTGCGCGACCCGCACCGACGGCGCAAACCACTCATTGATGAAAAGCGCGCCGACGCGCGGCCAGAATCCGCCGACGCCTTGCGCCACGTAAAGGCAAGTGACCACGCCCACGCGAGGATCGGCCAGCGGCGCGGCCACGGTGTCGAGGTAATCGGCTTCGACGGCGATGTCGCTATCGGCAATGACAATCACGTCATGGCGCGCCCGCTCGGCCATGTTGATCAGATTGCTGACCTTGAGATTGCTGCCGTGCACGCGTGAATCCACCGCGAGCTCGATGTCGTGCATCGGATAGGCAGCCTGCAAACGCCGCACCACCGCGATCGCGGGATCGTCGGGCGACGACACGCCGAGCACCAGTTGAAAGTGCCCGTGACGCTGGTCGCAGAAAGTCCTGAGGTTTTCGTAGAGACGCGGCTCCGCGCCGCAGAGCGGCTTGAGCACGCTAACGCCGACATTCGCGAAGGGACCGGCCGGGTATCTGCCGGCACCGCCCCGGCGCGCCGCGAAGAATGGCATGGCCACCGCCGCCAGCATCGCATACAGCGAAGCCGCGCCACATCCGACGAGCAACAACCATTGCCATGCTGTCAATGTGTAAGCCGTCATTGCCTGGTTCCGTCAGTGCGCGGCGAGCACGAACGGTCTACCTGTAAAGCGCGGATGGAGAATGGCGAGCCAGCGCCGCGGGCAACTCGCCGCCACCCAAACGGGCCGCAAGGTCCAGGCAAGGGCTTCAGCGCCCATGGCCGTGAGCGAAGCCGCCATCAGATGGGCTCGCAGCATGTCGACGGTGACTGGCTTCATGGCTTGGTCTCATGACCTGACGATATGCGCCGCACGATGGCGCGACGCGCCGGCGATGCATTCCATCGATGTGCTTACGATTGCATTGCAAAAACATAACAACGCGATATCGCTTTCGCGCGCTCGTGTCGAGACTCGCGACAGCGACCTGCTGTGGGGCGATAGTATCGATTCAAACTGAAGGGAACCTTAAGGAAGACCGCGGTATAAAGCGGGTGTCGGGCATCATGGTTACACTTCACCGTGCGGCCCGGCGGTTGCTTAGAAGCGGGCGCGGCAAGGTCGCACCAAGACCAAATCCCTGAACGGAACGAACTGACTCATGCGCTTACTCCTCGTCGAAGACGACGACCTGATCGGCTGCGGTATCGAAGCGGGACTGCGCCAGGCCGGTTTTACGGTCGACTGGGCGCGCGACGGCCACAAGGCCGATCTCGCGCTGACCACCACGGCCTATGCGCTCGTGATACTCGATCTCGGCTTGCCCAGAGTGTCGGGCGAGGAAATCCTGAGGCGCCTGCGCGACGCGGGCAAAGACGTGCCGGTGCTGGTGTTGACCGCGAAGGGCACGGTGGTCGATCGCGTCGTCGGCCTCGAAGCCGGTGCCGACGACTACCTCGGCAAGCCCTTCGATCTGACCGAACTGATCGCGCGTTGCCGGGCTTTGCTGCGCCGCGCGCAAGGGCGCAGCATCGAGGTGATCCGCTATCAGGACCTGACCGTCAACCCGGCCGCGCAAACGGTCGAAATCGATGGCACGCGCGTGTCCCTCACCTCGCGTGAATGGGCGATCCTGATGCAGTTGCTGACCAATCAGGGGATTCCCCAGTCGCGTTCGCGTCTCGAAGAAAGCCTGTATGGATGGCAGGAAGAAATTGAAAGCAATGCCATCGAAGTGCATGTGTCGAATCTGCGCAAGAAGCTCGGCGCGAAACTGATCAGAACCGTCCGCAATATCGGCTACGTGGTGGAGAAAGCGTGATGGCGTCGATACGCCGCCGGCTGATGCTGCTGATTCTGGTCAGCATCGCGCTGATATGGGGCGTCGCGCTGGTATCGAGCTATCGTCAGGCCACGCGCGAAGTAGGCGAATGGGAAGACGCGCGCCTCGCCGAACTGGCGCAAGTCCTCGCCCTGCTCGATCAACGCAATCTGGTCACGCTCGCCAATGCGCGCATCGACGTGCGGGAGGAAGAAAAAGGCGGCAGCCCCGGCGCCAACGACGAGGATGACGACGACAGCTTGCCGCGCGACGCGCTGTTTCAGGTGCGCGACGCAAACGGCGACGTGCTGGCGGGCAGCCCGCAATTGCGTTCGTTGCAGGCGTGGGACCTGCCGGTGCCGCCGGCAAGCAGCGCGCAAAACATCACGCTGGGCGGCAGGGCGTGGCACTCGTTCACCTTGCGCGACACCGCGCTCGGTCACACCGTGCGCGTGTTCGAACCGGCCAACACGCGCAGCGATCTGGTAAGCGGCGTCGCGAACCGGATTGCCCGGCCCACGCTGCTTGCGCTGCCGGCACTGGCGTTGCTGGTGTGGTTCGACATCGGCTGGAGTCTGGCGCCGCTCAGGATTCTGTCGAGCGCGATCCGCGCGCGCGACGTCAACCGGCTGACGCCGGTCGACATCGGCCATGCGCCCACCGAGGTGCGGCCGCTGGTCGATGCGATCAATCTGGTGCTGTCGCGCTTGCGGCTCTCGCTGGAACGCGAACGCGCGTTTACCGCGGACGCCGCCCACGAGCTGAAATCGCCGCTCGCTGCAATCAAGGTGCAGGCGCAAGTCGCGCTGGCCGAGCCGGACGCCGCCTTGCAGCGGCTGGCGATGGAACGCGTGGTGCAAGGGGTCGACCGCAGCGCGCGGCTTGCCGAGCAATTGCTGCTGCTGGCGCGGCTGGACGCGCACGAGAAAATGCCGACCGCGCCGCTCAAGCCTGCCGTAATCGCCAGAGACGCGCTGCTCGCCAACGAGCGCAATGCGCAGCAAAAAAATATTCGCGTGGCCCTGACCGGCGACCTGCGCGCCGAGATCAATGCGGAGCCTGTGCTGATCGGCATCCTGCTCGACAATCTGCTCGATAACGCGATCAAGTACGGGCACGCCGGCGGCAGCGTGGAAATCGCGGTGCAGCACGCGCTCGACCGCGTGCGGCTCACGGTGCGTGACGACGGCCCGGGCGTCGCGTCCGGCGATCTCGCTCATCTGACGAATCGTTTTTTTCGCGCGACAGGCACTCAGGCGACGGGCAGCGGCCTCGGCCTGTCGATCGTCGCGCGGATCGCGGAGCATTTCGACGCGAGCCTGCACCTCGGCGCGGGGATCGGCGAGCGTGGGCTCGCCGTCGAAGTCTCATTTCCTGCTCAAGCGGGAGCGCGTTGAAGCCGCGTTGGGCGGCTGTCGGGGCTCAGCGCTGGCTCACCTCGCGGATTTCTCCTCGCTGCGCGAGCTCGGCAAGCGCCTGACGCTCCACCTGGCTGGGCGCGCGAGTCAACGACTCGGCGAACTGCCACGCAATGAGTCCCGGTACGAAGATCAGCAGGTCACGAATGCGCCGCGCGCCTGCCAGCGCGAGACAGATGGATGGATCGAGGCCCAGCGCGCCGCCGATCAGAACGAAACCGCCCTCCTGCACGCCCAGCCCGCCCGGCACGAAGAAAGCCGCGCTGCTGACCGCCTGGATCAGCGATTCGATCACCACGGCTTCGGTGAGCGTCACGTGCACGCCGAGGAAGTACAGCGCCAGCCAGATTTCCAGCGCCGTCAGGAAGCACTGCAGCGGTTGCCAGAAGAACAGATAGCGCAGCACCACGGCGCGCCGGCGCCAGATCAGCTTGATGGCCTGATCGATCTGCGCCGACTGCCCGACCAGCGCGGCCAGCTTGCCGCTGGTCATATGATTGAGCGCGCGGGTGATGCGCTCGAACGGACTGGCGTGTTGCACGAGCGCAAACAGCACCAGCAGCGGGGTCAGTACGACGACGCCCCACGCCAGCTGCCCGGCGAACCGCAGCGTATCCGAATGCGCGTGCGCGAACAGAAAGCCGATGCCGACCA
The DNA here is from genome assembly GCF_046535245.1 of Paraburkholderia sp. SIMBA_030. NCBI lineage: Bacteria > Pseudomonadati > Pseudomonadota > Betaproteobacteria > Burkholderiales > Burkholderiaceae > Paraburkholderia > Paraburkholderia sp. SIMBA_030. Next base: position 2,073 of record NZ_JAWRXB010000005.1, on the reverse strand, counting down.
TCGTGAACAGCAACTGACTGATCACCGTGAGCTGCATATCGACAATCAGACTGCCGACCGCCGTCGACGGACGCACGCCCCAGCGCTTGAGCATCCGGAACGAGACGACCTCGCCGCCCACGCGCGCGACCGGCAGCATGCTATTGATCGATTCGCGCACCCACACCAGATGCAGCATCGCGGCGAGGCTCGGCCGATTCGCGCCTCGAATCAGCGAACGCCAATCGGCGGCATTGGCCAGCATCGGCAGCACGTGCGCGATGGCGGCCAGCAGCAGGCCGGCGCCCGCGGCGCGCAGCGCGCCGAGCACGGCGCCGGGGTTGCCTTGCCAGACCAGCCACAGCGAAACCAGCAAGCCGGCTAGCGCGGCCACGCGGCCGAGATGCTTCATCATGCGCGCACCTTTCGCCTGTGCTGCCTGTGCTTCAAGCCGCCGACACCGTCTTCGAAATACCTGCCCATCAGCGCTTCCCTAACCTGCTGTCGATCCGTCATTCGTTCTGCGTCATTCGTCCTGAGCCGCCGACAGCAAGCCGTCGCCGTCCACCTTGAAGCTGACGCCGCGCCAGATTACTCGCGACGACCGGAAGCTCGCCACGAAAATCGCAAACGATACGATATCCCATAACGGCAGCAGCCACAGGTCGCGATGCGCTTGCTGCAACGCCCGGTCGGACAGCAGTTTCAGCATCAGCCGCGCGCACACGGCGGCCAGCGCGAGCGGCCAGGCCCACATGGCGCCACCCGAGAAGGCAATGGCGAGCAGCGCAAAGGCAAGCGGATGAATCAGCGCCGAGCCGAGATGGCCGAGCGGATCGATGCTGCGGATGGTGCGGCTCCAGCGCAGTTCGTGCGCGAACAATTGCGCCGCGCTCGTTTCGACGCAGGCATGCGAGATCGTGAACGGCGGAATCACCACCTTCTCGCCGATCGTCCGCACCGCTTCGCCGATCGCGTGGTCTTCGGCCAGATGCCGCACGAACGGCGTGAAGCCGCCGATCTTGTCGAGCGTGTCGCGCCGCATCGCGATGGTCTGCCCGAAACACGGGCGCGCGAGACCGAGCGCCAGCCCCATCACCACGCCGGGCAGAAACTGGTAGTTGGTGGCCTTGGCCGACAGGCGCGGCCAGAAGCCCGGATCGGGCTGCCCGCGATAGACGCAGGTGACGAGACCGACGCCCGGTTTTTGCAATTCGCCGATCACGTTGCGCAGATAGTCCGGCCCGACGCTCACGTCGCTGTCCGCGAAGACCAGCACGTCGTGCCGCGCGTGCGGCAGCATATTGAGGATGTTGCTGATTTTGCGGTTCGGACCGTACAGGCGCGCATCGGCGATCACGGTGATGTCCGCTTCGGGATGCAGACGCCGCAGCTCGTCGACGGTTTGCAACGCGGGGTCGGTCGATTCGTGCACGCCGAACAGGAATTGCACGGGGCCCGGGTAATTCTGCTGACAAAAGCTCGACAGGTTGCCGAGCAACGCCCATTCGGTGCCGTGCAGGGGTTTGACGATCGTGACCGGCGGAAAGCTGGTCGGCTCGGACACCGCTCGCGCGAAGAACCGGCCAATCAGCACGCCGGCCAGCACCGTGTAGCCGATCCCGAAGACCGCGCCCGCCGCGCACGCATAGGCCAGCGTGACGGCGAGCCAATGCGCGGCGATCACGCCTGGTGGGCGCGCAGGAACCGGAAGAATTCGACGCCTTCACGCAGGCGCCGTTTCATCATGTCCCAGCTCGTCAGCATCTCGCGCAGGATTTCCCAGACCTTCGAGGGCCGGAAATAGAAGCGCCTGTAGAAGTTCTCGAGCTGGTGGTAGATCTCGTCGCGCGACAGATGCGGATAGCCGATCGCCGCGAGCTGCACTCCTTCCTTGCTGACGAGATTGATGACCTTGTTCTCTTCGAGCCAGCCGTTCTCGACCGCCTGGTTATACAGCGTCGTGCCCGGATACGGCGCGGCAAGCGACACCTGGATCGTGTGCGGATTGATCTCTTTCGCGTACTCGATGGTCTTCTGGATCGTCTCCTGCGTCTCGCCCGGCAGCCCCAGAATGAAGGTGCCGTGAATCTT